>CABRFG010000043.1 GCA_902470095.1 uncultured Collinsella sp. | reverse complement strand
TGGTGTCGACGTCAATGGTATACGGGTGCATCATCGACGTCTTCAATACAGAAAAAATCAGTGCGGAATGTTTTGGGAGGTAGCCCAAACAGCCCCGGCTGGGTCCTGTGTAGTCACCCTTTAGGTGGAACTCTCCTAATTATTTGGATGAGTCGTTTACTTACTTGTGCTGTTACCGTCTTCCCGCTGTTGTTGGGGTATGCTTTGTTCGTATGTAAACGTATGACATGTTGATGGGGGAGGGTGCTATGGCTCGCGAGAGTGCTCGTTCTAAGGATACGGCTAAGCCTGGCATCAAGGAAGTTGCAGCGGTGGCGGGGGTTTCGCCTACTACGGTATCTCGCGTGCTTAATAACCGCGGTTATATTAGCCAAGAGACCCGCGATAAGGTCCACGCCGCGATGGAGCGCATCAACTATACGCCCAACGATATCGCCCGTGCCATGCTCAACGGCCGTCTGAACCTTATCGGCATGATCGTTCCCTTTGTGAGCAGTCCGTTCCATGCTCAGGTTGTGCAGGCGGTCGAGCGCACGTTGGCGGAAAACGGCTTTAAGATGTTGCTGTGCAACAGCGCCAATCGACCTGATCTTGAGCGTTCCTATATCGACATGCTCCGCCGCAATATGGTCGACGGCGTCATCGTCAACTCCCTCAATATCGGTGCCGAGGCATATGCCGAGATGGGCTTGAGCCTGGTTGGCATCGACTGCGATCTTGGCGAGGGCTCTGTCCAGATTGCAAGTGACAGCTATGGCATCGGCGAGCTCGCCACGCGCCGTCTGATTGATGACGGCTGCAGGCGTATCCTGTGCCTGCGCAGCAATAGCCGCATGCGCATGCCTGCCAATAAGCGTACCGATGCCTACCTCGATGTTGTTGAGCAGGCCGGTTTGTCCGCGCTTGTCCGTGAGGTTGAGTTCGTTAAGCCCGACGACGAAAAGGGCGCGGTCGTTGCGAAGATCCTCGATGAGAACCCCGATATTGACGGCATCTTTGCGGGAGACGATACGATGGCGGCCATCTGTCTCAACGTGATGAAGCAGCGCGGCTTGAGCGCTCCAGACGACATTAAGGTCGTGGGCGCGGATGGTGCCCGCCGCACTATGACGTTTATGCCTGACTTAACAACCGTACGTCAAGATATCGATCGCATCGGAGAGCTCGCGGCGCAATCCATCATTGCTCTTATTAACGGTGAAAAGCCCGAGTCGAATATCAAGCTTCCCGTTGAGCTTATCGAGGGCAAAACCGCGTAATTCGCCCCGTGCCAAAAGAATTCCTCAAACGCCTCTGATGACCGTTCACCGGCATATGTCAACCGTTTGCCGACGACTGGAACTGCGAAAAGACGTATTGGTGTGAAAACGTTTGACATATGAAAACGATTGACATATCTTGCCATTGTACCGAGTTAGTATGTCGTGGAAAGGAAGTCTCGGATGCACAAGGTGTATTACCAGCCTGAGGGAATTTGGGTAGGCGACATCATGCCGTACGGCGAGGACGGCACGTTCTATCTCTATCATCAGCGTGACACGCGTAACCCCGAACCTTTCGGAGAGCCGTTTGGCTGGGCACTCGCTACGACCAAGGATTTCGTCAACTACAAGGACTTTGGCGAGAGCCTTGAGCGCGGCGGCGACGAGGAAGTCGACCAGTACATTTATGCCGGCACGGTGTTTAAGGTGGGCGACAAGTACCATGCGCTCTACACTGGTTGCAATCGCGATAAGGTCCGCGCACGTTTGATGAAGCAGGTTCTTCTTCACGCAACGAGCGACGACGCCGTCAAGTGGGAGAAGAACATCGCCGAGACGCTGCTTCCGCCCCAGGAGGGTTACGATGACCGCAACTGGCGCGATCCCTTTGTGCTTTGGGATGAGGAGAACGAAGAGTACATGCTCATCCTCGGCACGCGTGTGGGCGAGGACAAGCGTCTGATGACCGGCCGCCTGGTCAAGTTCACCTCCAAGGATCTGACCAACTGGGAGTTCCAGGGCGACTGGTGGAACCCGGGCCTGTACACCATGTTTGAGATGCCTGATCTCTTTAAGATGGGCGACTGGTGGTACCTCGTCTTTTCCGAGTACAGCGACGGCAACAAGACCCGTTACCGCATGTCCAAGTCCATCAACGGTCCTTGGATTACCCCCGCTGACGACTCCTTCGACGGCCGCGCGTACTACGCCGCTCGCACCGCATTCGATGGCGAGCGTCGCGTTCTCTTTGGTTGGGTTCCTACGCGTGACGAGGGCGGCGACCCCAGCTCTTACCTATGGGGTGGCACCTTTATGCCCCTCGAGATCGTTCAGCGTGCCGACGGAACGCTCGGCACCAAGCTCCCCGACAGCATGCTTGGCGCCTTTGGCGAGGCTAAGGCAGTCGAGACCTTTGAGCTTTCCTGCGAGTCGGGCAAGGTCGAGCAGGTGCTCGCCGCGGATGCCGGCTCCACCTACTTGCTCGATG
Organism: uncultured Collinsella sp.; assembly: GCA_902470095.1. Classification (GTDB taxonomy): domain Bacteria; phylum Actinomycetota; class Coriobacteriia; order Coriobacteriales; family Coriobacteriaceae; genus Collinsella. The sequence continues at coordinate 17,205 of CABRFG010000043.1, read as the reverse complement.
CCGACATTGAGCTCGGCGGTAACGCTGCCGGCTTCTCGGTCAAGTTCGCCGAGGACGCCGAGACCGGTCTTGCCTATGAGTTCCGCGCCAACCTGCGCGAGGGCAAGCTCGAGTTCACGCCGGCTCCCCAGTACCCGTGGTTCCAGGTCAACAACATGGGCCTCGAGCGTCCGTTGTTCTTTAAGGGCGAGGGCACTCACCATGTGCGTCTGGTCGTCGACGACGACATCGCGACCATCTTTGTCGATGATGTTGCGCTCAACGCTCGCTTCTGCAACAAGCAGGGCCAGGGTGTGGCGCTTACCGTCACCGACGGTGCGCTCAAGTGCGCAAACGCAACGATCGCGTCTCTGTAGCGGCAACGAACCGTTTTATGATTTAGAAAAGGAATGGAGAGGAACATGGACTACAAGGCAGTGTCCCAGCAAGTCGTCGACAACGTCGGCGGACTGGAGAACATCGAGGGCGCCACGCATTGCGTGACCCGTCTGCGTCTGGTGCTCAAGGATACGAGCAAATACAACAAGGCCGAGCTCGAGAACATCGATGGCGTCAAGGGCGTGCTGTACAACAGCGGCCAGCTCATGATCATCTTCGGTACCGGTACCGTCAACAAGGTTTACGATGAGTTTATGGCTCTGACGGGCGTTAAGGAGATCAGTGCTTCCGAGGTCAAGGGCGCTGAGGCGGACAAGAAGGGCAAGTTCTTCTCGGTCCTCAAGGTATTCTCGGACATCTTTATCCCCATCATTCCCGCCTTCGTCGGCGCTGCAATCATCATCGGCCTTAAGTCGCTGATCGTTGCCAACGGCCTCTTTGGCATGGAAGGCAGCCTCGCCGATCACAGCGAGTTCCTCAAGAACCTCGCAAGCTTCTTTGCCATTATCGCCACCACGTTCGACTACCTGCCTGTCCTGGTTATGTACAGCGCGGTCAAGCGTTTTGGCGGTAACCCGATCCTGGGCATCCTCGTCGGTATCGTCATGGTTCACCCGAGCCTTATGAACCGCAACACGTTCGTTATGGACCCGACGGGTGCTGAGTACTGGAACTTCGGTCCGCTATCCATTCCCATGGTTGCTTTCCAGGGCGGCGTATTCCCTGCAATCCTGACTGCCTGGTTTATGGCCAAGGTCGAAAAGATTGCCCAGAAGTACATCCCCGAGGTCGTTTCGTTCGTCTTTGTCCCGACCGTTACCCTGATTCTCGCTAACGTCGCCCTGTTCACCGTGTTCGGCCCGCTCGGCAACCTGATCGGCGACGTCCTCGCTGGCGTAATCGATGTCCTGTACAACAGGATGGGCGTCTTTGGCGCCTTTGTCTTCGCCGCGTTCCTGCAGCCGCTCGTCGTTACCGGTACGCATCAGTTCATCCAGGGTATCGAGGCAAACCTTGTTGCCACGACTGGCTTCAACTACATCCAGGCCATCTGGTCGGTTTCCATCATCGCCCAGGGCGGCGGCGCCATCGGTATGTACCTCATTCACAAGAAGCACTCCAAAGAGCGCAACATCTGCATGTCGTCCTTTATCCCGACGCTGGTCGGAATCTCCGAGCCCGCTATCTTTGCTGCAAACATGCGCTATTCGATCATTCCGTTCATCTGCGCATGCATCGGTGCAGGCTGCGGCGGTGCCTTCGTCAAGCTCTTTGAGGTGCGCGCTATCGGTCAGGGTCTGACCGGCGTGCTTGGCCTGCTCATCGTCACGCCCGAGACCCTCGTGTGGTATGTGGCTGGCAATCTCATCGCCTTTATCGTGCCGATCGTCTTGATCTTTGCCTACAACAAGGCAAAGGGCGTGCCGACCACCGATGAAGAGGGCGCTGGCGCTGGCTTCGACGTTAGCTTCTAGTTGAGCCGTTCAGTGTAATCTGAGGATAAGTCCATTTGAGGAAGGGCGTTCGACTCGTGTGAGTCGAGCGTCCTTCCCCATAGACGAGAAAGTCAACGGCGATGTTAAATCAAAAAAACAAGGTGACACGCGCGGACTATGAGCAGTGGCGTGTCGGACAGGATGAGACGGCGGCTCGCATCGCGTCCGACCCCGATAGGCTTCTGTTCCATGTGGAGCCTGAGCTTGGCTGGCTCAACGACCCCAACGGTTTGGTTCAGATTGGTGATACGTATCACATCTATCATCAATACGATCCGTTCGATGCTGCGCATGGCGGTCCAGTGCTTTGGAACCATCTGACGACAAAGGATTTTGTGACGTACGAGAATCACGGCCCCGTGCTGTTCCCCGATTCCGATTTGGATTCGAGCGGAGCGTATTCTGGTTCTGCCTTTGTACGTGATGGCAAGATTCACTACTTCTATACCGGCAACGTCAAGCATTTTGACCGCGATGATTACGACTACGTGTTGACGGGCCGTGAGCAAAACCAGATTCATATGGTTGCCGAGAATCCCGACGAATTGGGCGAGAAGTGCATAGCTGTTGGACCGGTCGATTACCCCGACGATATCGGTACGCACGTGCGCGACCCCAAGATCCTTGAGCACGATGGTATCTACTACATGGTTCTGGGTGCTCGTACGAAAGACGACCGTGGCTGCGTGCTTGTCTATACCTCGCGCAATCTTGAGGACTGGAGCTATGCGACGCGCATTGAGTTGGGCGAGAAGTTTGGCTTTATGTGGGAGTGCCCCGATCTGTTTGAGCTCGATGGCGAGCTTATTCTCGTTTGCTGTCCGCAGGGTGTGCCTGCCGATGGTTGGCGTTACCGCAATCCGCATCAGTGCGTGTGGTTCCCCATCGAGGCCGATTGGGAGGCGCCGAGCTTTAAAATCGTCGGGCAGGGCATGCCCCCGATGGTCGATGCCGGTTTTGATTTCTATGCTCCGCAGTCCTTTGAGGATACTGCAGGCCGGCGTTTGATGATCGGATGGTCGGGTTGCCCCGATGCGACGGCAGAAAACCCGACGGTGGCGCGCGGGTGGCAGTGCGCGTTGACGGTGCCGCGAGAGCTGAGCATGCGCGATGGCAAGCTCTGCCAGCAACCGGCGCACGAGATTGAGAGGATGCGCGGCGACTGCGTTCGCGCGACAGGCGGTGAAACCGTTGAGGAGCCGGGCCGCCTGTTTGATCTTGTGGTTTCCTGTGAGGGCGCCAAGATGGTCGAGCTCGAAATCCGCAAGGGTGTCTTTGTGTGCTATGCAGACGGGATGCTTACCCTCGACATGGGTGACGAAGGCTATGGGCGCGACCAGAGGTCGATCGAGCTCAGCGAGCTTCGCGACCTGCGCGTGCTTTCGGACACTACGATGGTCGAGATTTTTGCAAATGGCGGCGAGGCGGCACTTACGAGCCGTACCTATTCGCCGGCGGTTCCGGCGATGGAGCTGCACGCCGAGGGCGCGGCATCGATGAATTTCTACCGCCTCGTGCATTAACCGTGCATGGGGCACGATTGGACTTGCTGGGCGGAATGTGTTGCAGTTGCCGCAGCGAACTACCGTTTATCGCGTATAGCTACCGTTTGCGGGATAAGTAACACTCATTTATAAACCGTGTAAAATCTCAGCCAAGCACGGAGTTTTCCAGGGAGACGCTGTCCTTTGTTGTGTGCAAGGGGCGGCGTCTCTTTGGCGCTTGGAGGCCGTTGCGCAACAGTGCGGCGGCGCGTGTCATGTATTGAAAAACCAACGTTGAGATGGGTCGTGATAATAATGGGCAAGTACGTAATCGTGGTTGAGTCTGGTTCGGATGTGACGCCGGAGCTTTGCGAACGCTACGGCATCGTGCGCGTGCCCATGCATGTCACGATTGGTGACGAGACCGTCGAGGACGGCTCGATCGATCCGCTCGAGATTTATTCGCGCTGCAACGAGTTTGGCGTGATGCCCAAGACCAGTGGCTGTGCGTCTGCGGATTTCGCTCACGTGTATGACCGCATTCATGCCGAGCAGCCCGACGCGACTATTCTGCATCTCGCGTATTCCGAGGCCACGACCTGCTCACATCAATCATCGAAGATCGCCGCCAAGGGTCGCGACTACGTTTACTCCATGGACACGCGTTTTGTCTCGGTGGGCCAGTCGCTCGTTGTCGTCGAGACCGCCAAATACATCGAGGCTCACCCCGATGCCACCGTCGACGAGATCTTTGCATTTACGAATTCCGTCATGGACCGTGTGCTGCTGGGCTTTGTTCCTACCGACCTAGCCTTCCTTAAGGCAGGCGGTCGTCTGTCCAACGTGGCATTCCTTGGCGCCCACCTGCTCAAGATTAAGCCCTGCATTGAGGTAACGGGCGGTAAGTTTGTGGCGACCAAGAAGTTCCGCGGCTCTATGCTCAAATGCGCCCGCGCCTTTATTGACCACATGGTTGCGAAGGGCGAGATTGACTACTCGCACATTGGCCTGGCGTATTCGGTAGGTCTTTCCCAGGAGCTGCGCGACGACATGGAAGTCTATGCGTACGACCTGGGCTTTAAGGACGTTACCTGGACTCAGGTCGGCGGTGTCATCTCGAGCCATTGCGGCCCGACCGCCTTCGGTGCGGTGCTCACGCTTAAAGCGTAAGGCCTGGCGTCTATCGATTTCTATTGCCTCGGCGGCGGGCGGGTTGCGACAACCTTCCCGCCGCTCTTGCGTAGGGCCAAATAGGACAATCCAATTGACCGCTAAACCGTTTCGCCATCATGCATATGGGCTAGAATGACTCTGGCATTTATGTAGCTAAAACCAATGAGAGGCAAGGTAGCGGGAATGGCTGAGATGACGCTCGAGGGTGTGGACGCTCGTCCCGAGGACTCTGCGTTTGCCCTGGGCCGCGTGCATTCGATTGAGACGATGGGAACGGTCGATGGACCCGGCATCCGCTTTGTGGTGTTTGTTCAGGGCTGTCCCATGCGCTGTGCGTATTGCCACAACCCCGACACCTGGTCGGTTAACGGCGGCACCATGGTGACCGTCGAGCACCTGATGGACGAGTTCCAGAGCAACCATGAGTTTTACCGGAGCGGTGGTATTACGGTGTCCGGCGGTGAGCCGCTCCTGCAGCCCGCGTTTTTAGCCGACCTGTTCCGCGCCATGCACAATAACCCCGATGGTCGCGTGCATACCTGCTTGGATAGCTGCGGCTATGCGTTCGATCCCGCGCATCCCGAGAAGTTCGATGCCGTACTCAACGAGACCGATATGGTGCTGCTCGACATTAAGCATGCCGATCCCGTCGAGCATAAAAAGCTGACCGGTTGCGATCCCGCACGCATCCTGGCGTTTGGTGATGAGCTCGCGCGTCGCAAGATTAAGGTTGTTATTCGCCACGTGGTGGTGCCCGGCATTACCGATACGGTTGAGGAGTGCGAGGCACTCGGTCGTCTGATTGCCCCGTGGCATAACGTGGTGGGCCTGGAAATGCTGCCGTATCACACGATGGGCGTCGTCAAGTATGAGCAGCTGGGGATTCCCTATAAGCTCGAGGGCGTTCCACAGATGGATACCGCGCGCATGCCCGAGCTGCGCAACGCCGTCATGACGGGCATGAAAAAGCGCCGCGCGGAACTCAAAAACGCTATCGGCTAGCGAGCCATTTTCGCTCCCCAAAGGCACTCATTGGGGACAGACTTAAATGAGTGCCCCTGGGCACCAAGTTGATTGCCAAAGAGCCCCGTCAAGTTGCGGTGGAATAGTTCTTGTTTTTCGGCTTATGCCGCCCAAACAGGAACTATTCCACCGCAACTGCGTTTTGGGCGGAGATGCGCAACAGAATCGTGCCATTTGGATAAATGCGCTTGTGGTTTCTTTAAAGACACCTTAAACGCCGCTGAATATCTTTGGAAAGAAATGCCTGCTCGGTATTATGCTGCTCGTATATGAACGGTAGCAGTCAGGAGACCACGTGCGAAACAACGCATCGCGGGACGAGTATGTGCCGCAGCATAGCAGCAGATATGAGACGAAGGGCACGTCTTCGCGTGGCCTTGCTGGCGCTCGCATCCGCGTGACGAAGATCGCCGCCATTGGGATGCTGACGTTGACGGTTATTATCCTCGGAATTACCGCCAAAACCTACGCGTCGGAGCGAATGGCACACTCAGATGCGTCAACGGTACAGACGCAAAACAAAAAGGTCTCTGAATCTAAAGCCACCGCAAGTCAAACCCTGTCGACAGCGAGCCTCAAGACGAGGCTTTCGAAGGCGGACTTTAACGATATTCCCTCAGGCGATACCGTGCAGACCTTCTCACTGGTTGATGACCAGATCCCCGCCCTGGAGGATGAGGGCCTCGCCGCGCTCCAAGATGCCCTTGATCAGGCCAAGGAATTGGGCGATGTGGGCGTGGTGTTCTACGACCTGTCAAGTGGCAAGGGCGTGACGTATAACGCGGACGCCGAGGTGTACGGTGCGAGTAGCTACAAGGCACTCTATGCGCTGTACATCTGCGAATCTCTGGTCGAGACGGGCCAGGTCTCACTCGATGATTCCCTTGGCACCTATGGCGGCTACAACATGGGCTGGCAGACGGTGCGCGACCTGATCGAGGCCGCGGTTGTTAATTCGGACAACGATTCGTTTATTGCGTTACGCGCGGCGTTTGACCGTGTCGGTTACGAGGATTGGGTTGTCAGTCTTGGCCTCGATTGCGATACCGCACTCGATCCGATGAGTGATTTTCCCACCTATTGCCCGCGCACCTCGGCCAAGTTGTGGCGCGAGATGAGCGAGTATTTGAGCTGTGGCAGTGAGGCCTCCCAGTGGTTATCTGAACTGCTGTCATCAACATCGCGCTCATTTATCCGTGATGGGATTGCCGACGAGCAGGTTTTGGTGCGCAACAAGGCAGGCTGGATTAGCGAGGATGGTTGCTATTCGACATGCGATGCGGGCCTTATCGACATCGATGGCCGTACCTATGCCATGAGCATCATGACATCGATGCCATGGAGCGATCGCTCGAGTGAGCTGGTGGCTGCGATTGCTAAGGCGTTCTTTGATACGCGAGCTGCGCTGGCCTAGCGTGTTCGTTTGACGAGGTCAAACAAAATGCTGGTACCATACCGTGGTTGAGAATTTCGTATAGGTTTGGGGAATGGCATGGCTACCATCGCGATTATCGGTGCACTCGAAAAAGAGATCATGCAGATTAAGGAAGAGTTGAGTAACGTTTGCATGGTACACGAGGCGGGCTTGAACGTTGTGACCGGCGGACTCGACGGCCTGACAGTTGTTGCCACAACGGCGGGTATGGGCACGGTGAATGCCGCCGCCGCAACACAGCACCTCATTAGCAAGTATGCTCCACAGGCAGTTGTGCTTTCGGGTATCGCGGGCGGTTTGAACCCCAAGCTCCATATCGACGACGTGGTCATCGGCAAACGCCTGCGTTATCTGGATACCGATACCGCGCTTATCGCCGAGTCTGCACCGGGGCTCGAGGAGTTTGGCTCGACGCCTGCGCTGGTGGATATTGCCGCCGATGTGCTTTCTGAGCGTGGCTTTGTCAACGCTTCGACAAATGCAGCCGCCTCGAGCGAGGGCGCAAAGCAGTTCCTGGTCGGCACGATTGCCACGGGCAACCGTTTTGTGACGGGTGCCGCCATGCACAATGATGCCATCGAGGCAACGCATGCCGATTGTGTCGGCATGGAGGGCGCGGCGATTGCCCATGTAGCAACTAAAAATGGTGTCGATTGCCTGGTGCTGCGCGCTATCAGCGATAATTGTGATGAAGCGTACGATGCGATTTGCGACCGCGAGTTCGACCTGTTCGAGTATGCCCGTACCGCGAGTGGCATTACGCTCGATATCGTTCGCCGTATCGCTGCTATCTATTAGCGCGCTCTTTTGTAAGAACCTACGACCAAGGAGTGTCCATGGCCGATTCCATTAACTACCAGCTTGCCAAGTTCGTCGCCAGCTATGGCAAGGTTTCGCAGATTCCCGAGTCCACCTGCCCCGAGGTGAGCTTCGTCGGCCGCTCCAACGTGGGCAAGTCGTCGATCATGAACAAGCTTTTTGGCCGCAAGAACCTCGTCAAGGTCTCGAGCACACCGGGCAAGACGAGCAACATCAACTTCTTTGAGGCTGACGACGTGCATTTCGTGGACCTGCCGGGTTACGGTTTCGCCCGTCGCTCCAAGGCCGAGCGCGACCGCTGGGCCGAGCTTATCGGCGACTTTTTCGACTCCGAGCGCAGCTTTAACCTGGTTGTATCGCTGGTGGACATTCGCCACGATCCCAGTAAGCTCGACCATGACATGATCGACTACCTGCAGGGCAACGAGTTCAACTTTATCGTCTGCCTCACCAAGGCCGACAAGCTCAGCCGCACCCAGCAGGCCCGCCAGGCAGCAGCCATCAAAAAGCAGCTCAACGTCCCGGCCGAGAACGTGATCATCACAAGCTCCCAAACCGGTGCGGGCATCGACGAACTCAAGCGCCGCATCGCTGAGGCTTGCCTCTAATCGGGCTGCAACCCCTCAAAAGCTCTCATCTATATCACCTCAGTGATAGTTATTGGTAAACTATCACTGAGGTGATATTTTTTTGGAGGTAGATATGGAGCTTTGGCACGGGTCGGAGGTTGTTGTCGAACGTCCGTCGTTGGATAAATGCAGACAATTCAATGACTATGGGTGTGGGTTTTATTGCACGCCACATGAGGAAATGGCAATGGAGTGGGCATGTCGGACCGAGTCCGATGGTATCGCGAATCGATATGAGCTCGATATGGATGGTCTCGCGGTCTTGGATTTGGAGTCCGGGGAGTTTTCAATTCTCAATTGGCTCGCGATTTTGGCTAACAATAGGGAGTTCAATGTTTCGACACCGCTGGCGCGCAAAGGGCTTCGCTATCTGCTGGATAACTGCCTGATTGATATTTCTCCCTATGACGTTATTCGAGGCTATCGCGCCGACGATTCCTATTTCTCGTTTGCAAGACAGTTTGTCAACGGCATGATCTCGCTCAGGCAATTGCAGCGCATTATGTTTTTGGGGGATTTGGGCATTCAATATGCGCTTATGAGTGAGCGCGCGTTCTCGGCGATCAGGTTCCGCGATTGGAAGCAGGCCTCGGGAGCCGAGTTTTATCCCAAACGATTTGAGCGAGAGCAGAACGCGCGGCGCAAGTACTTGGAAACTGTGAATGGATTCGACTCTGAGGGTGTCTACATTAGGGATTTAATGGCAGGGAGGGTTGATTTAAATGATCCAAGAGTTAACGGATTGTGGGCCGAGTAGAACATACCCTGTCTACTATCTCGAGGATGCAATGAACAATCTCGGCGACTGCTTTGATTATGCCGTTAACGATTATGGAGCAGAAGGATCGGAAGTTGCTGAACTCTTTTGCCTGAGCGGCGTAGCTCGCGAGTTCGAACGCGGCAACGCATGGGTAGTGTCGGGAAAATCGGGCGTTGAGCTGTTCGCGCTTATCGCCGAAAGGTCGGGCTATCAAAACAGGCCTATACCGGACTGCACCTATCGATTTGAGAAGACGCCGGAATATTGGACAGGCTGGATATTGGCATACCTTCAGTGGCGCCTAGGAGAGTCTTTCGAAGATTTGCTGTATGTCGTTCCATTTGATGCGCTGCGCAGTCTGTACTACCCCTGGCACGAAGCCTCGGAGGAACGCGTGGCTCGCCTCGTCTGCGATATGGCGAAGAAAGCGTCCAGGCAAACAAAACTTGCGTTAGCAAGAAAGAAGCTTAAGAAAACCCAACAAGACCTAGCATACGAATCAGGCGTATCGCTCCGCTCAATCCAAATGTACGAACAGCGCCAACGAAACATCAACGAAGCCTCGGTAACAACCGTAAGAGCTATTGCAAAAGCGCTCCACTGTAACATCGAAGACCTCCTAGAACCAGTCTTCGAATACAAAGAAACAAGCGCCGCCTAAAGGGGATTCTGGCCACTGATTGCTCAACTTGTGGTTCACCAAGGGCAATTTGAGCAGCGAAGCCGGCTGTCTCGTTGGAGCGTGCAGGCCTTGTTGATATTTAAATCCGCTTTCATATTGAAATGCCCCGCCAAGCTAAAGTGCTCGGCGGGGCAATTTTCGATTGACGATGCTGCCAGGGGTTGAGTTTTAATATATCGCGAGTAAGAGGCGTCTGAATTTAGTAATCAAAGAAAATTATTCAATTCGAGCGCTTAGCCAGTACTCTCCATTCGAAGCTACGATTGCATACGTAATTCCATTTTTGACAGTTGGCGTATCTACGCAGGCAGCACCAACTTCCTTGGCGTCTGAAAACGAAAGTGTTGGATCGATTGCTTGTATAGTTGCCAATGCTGTCGCCGCGGCATAGTCGGAGTTTTCGAAGTACATGACTATGTTTTTGAAGCAGTTTTCGGATCCAAGATAGCTGAGTAGCACCGGGTTACTCGAGTCCGAAAAGAAGCCTCCAATACCGGCAATCTTTGAACCGTTTTTGATCTGAAGTTCGAGCCCCATGCCGCTATCGTCTAGTTCGTAATCCGCATTCATGCTGCTGCAATTGGGGATATCGGAGAATTCCTCGTTAAGTCGATCAATAAAGCCTTTTGGGGAAATTGAAAACTTTCCGTCGCCAAGAAAAGATGTGATTTCCTTCTCGTTGCGGGTGTCAACGACCTCTCCGCATCTCTCGCATTCTCGTATTTCCTTTGAGGTGGCGTCCACGTAGTCAACTTCGGTAGTCCACGAGCCCGGTTGATGCCCAAGGGGTTCCCCCTCGGTTTTACCGCAGCGTTGACAGGTCTTCGGAACCGTGCACGTTGCTTCTTCCCATTCGTGTCCAAGCGGTTCCCCCTCGGTTTTGCCGCAACTTTTACATGTGCGAGGGCTTGTACAGGTTGCATTGGCCCATAGCTTGTGAGTGCAAAACAACTGAGGAAACATCATGGGCAAACTGAAGATGATGACAACTGCCACGGCAGCTGCGATTGCCGCTCGTTTTTTATTGCCTAATTTATGAATGGCCCGCGTTAGAAGTGAGTCGTTTTCTTCATTTTTGCGTGCGCCGTCATCTTCGTTTGATGGCGGAATTTCAGAGGAGGGGGTGTCGCTAGCACCATCAGAAAACTGCTCGGCTTTGAAATCTGGCTTCCGCTCGTCGGACTCGCTGAGCGCCTTTTCCTCGTCGGGCTCCTTCATCTCGTCATTCATGTTTATCGAGGCTCCTTCCTAGCTGTGAATCTGCGATGGGCATTTTTGATAAGCGGAATGGCTGGTGACATAAATATATCCCAGTTTGGGATATATCAAAATGGAATATAGCGTAAACGGCATGAACGTTGATGCTAACAGGACATGCGGAAAATGCCTTTCCCAGATTCGTCGGGAGCAAGGTATCACTCAGGTTGAACTCGCAAAGAAACTGGGGGTACCTCAGTCGTTCATCTCAAAGGTCGAGACCGGGGAACGCAGCCTTAGGGTTTATGAGCAGTTTGTCTATGCGGATGCACTCGGAATTACTGTTGAGACGCTAGTACGTAAACTTGGGGCTGTTTTGAGTAGCGAAGATAATTAGATGACGCCACGCATCGATCATCAATTAAAAATTAAAACAGAGCTATAGGGCGAATGAGATGCTGGGAAGTGCGCCTTTATCAAATAGAAGCCAAAAAAATCAGCCCGGCGACTTTCCAGAGTGTAGGTCCCTGTAGCCGCCGCCAGTGAAGTTAACGTAGGGGAGGCCAGAGGCTTTGCCCCCAAATCTTTCCGTATCGTGAAGGCTCCTTGTCCGTTACTCCGAAGGAACGCAATATTAAAAGTGAATGCGACTATCCTGTCGAGGCTGCGCAGGTCCCCTTGGGGCTTCCCCTGAAAACAATCCGCAGATCGAATTGCCCCGTCGCGCGAAGCGCACGACGGGGCAATTCATGATCGAGGACGTTTTCAGGGGAAGCCCCAAGGGGGCCGGTGAGAGCAATGAGGCAGGGCGCTACAGGTATTCGATTTGAGCGCCCTCAGTGTCGCACGTCAGAATGTGCGTGTCGCATTTGGGGAACTGCTCACGCAGCTTGACCTGTAGGAACTTTGCCACGATGGTGTCGTCAGTCACGGCCATGAGGGTCGAGCCGGAGCCACTGATCCAGATGGTCTTGGCGCCTCCGTTAAGGCAGGTGTCGCGCACGGCGTTGTAGTCGGGGATGAGGCGGCGGCGATAGGGCTCCTGGATGCGGTCGTCGTTGGCGGCAGCAATCAGGTCAAGGTCGCCGGTCTCCAGGCCGCGCGTCATGCCGGCGATGCGGCCCATTTGCCATACGGCGGTGGAGAGTGGAATCTCCTGCGGCACAACCTTGCGCGCCTCGCTCGTATGCACCTCGTAGGGCGGAATTACGGTAATAAAACGCAAGCGATCGCTTACCTCGTAGCGCAGACACTGGGGCAGCGAGTCGGTTGGCGTAAAGGAGCAGACGGCGCCGCCCAGGATGGCGGGGGCGACGTTATCGGGATGGCCCTCGACCTCGGTTGCAATGCGGACGAGCTCGGCACGGTCGACGGTGTGGCCCGTCAGCGCGGCGGCCGCCATAATGCCGGCGACGACGCAGGTGGAGCTGGAACCCAGGCCGCGGGCGACGGGCACGTCGGTTTGAATGTCGATGGCAACGGGGAAAGCCGGCTCGCCCCACGCGGCCAGAGCATCGACAAAGCTCACATAGACCAGGTTATTCTCGTTTTGGAACTCCTCGGGGCAGCCCGTGATGGTGAGCTTGTCGGCGCGCTCGAAGGTGAAGTGCGAGTAGAGGCTGACGGCCATGCCGAGGGTATCGTAGCCAATGCCTAGGTTGGCGCTGGTTGCTGGGACGGTGATTTTGATCATGTGAGTCCTCCTGGCGTGCCTGGCTATTTAGTTCGCTGCTCGGGCAGTCCTACGCAAGACGGAAAGCACATTAAGTGCTTTCCTTTGCGTGCGGAACTCGCGACGAACTAAACAGCCAGGCACGCTGTGCGCGTTCGTCACCATCCCGGGGGTTATCTGATGAAAGAAGGTGCGCCGGCTTTCGCCGGCGCTTAATAAGGGGTTTAGTTGGTAGCCATCTTTTTTGCAGCCTGCTCTACGTAGTTGGCCATGTCGGCTACGTCGCAGACGTCTTCGAAGCGGACGGGTTTGGATTCGAGTTCGGCGAGCTGGGTCGGGGCGACCGTGTTGGTGGCCTGCTCGAGTACGCGCATAGCCTCAAAGTCGTCCTCGGGAACGTTGAGGCCCAGAGCGTCGCAGCAGGCGCGCGGGAACTTGTAGGGGCTTGCGGTCGAAAGCAGCACGCGGGCCTTGGCGCCCTCGGCGGGGGCGACTTGCTCAAAGACGTGATAACCGCAAGCGGTGTGCGGGTCGATCACGTAGCCGTTCGCATCCCAGCAACTCTTGATGGCAGCGCGGACCTCGTCCTCGCTGGCCCAACCGCAGCCAAAGACGCTCTGAATCTTTGCCAGCAGGTCGGCGGGAACCTCGTAGCGACCAGTCTGTGCCAGCTGCTCCATAAGGCCGGCAACGAGTTCGCAGTCGCCATCGGACAGGAAGTAGAGCATGCGCTCCAGATTGGAGCTAATAAGGATGTCCATCGACGGCGAGATGGTCGTGAAGAACGGGCGGTTACGGTCGTAAACGCCGGTGGTCAGGAAGTCGGCAAGCACGTTGTTCTTGTCGCTCGCCACGACGAGCTTGGCGACGGGCAGACCCATGCGCTTGGCGTAGTAGCCGGCCAAGATATCGCCAAAGTTGCCGGTCGGTACGCAGAACTCTACGGCGTCGCCAGCCTCGATGGCGCCGGCGCGCAGCAGCTGCGCATAGGCGGCAAAGTAGTAGACGACCTGCGGTACCAGTCGGCCGACGTTGATGGAGTTGGCGCTCGAAAGCACCGTGCCGGCGGCCTCCAGACGCTCGGCAAGCTCCTTATCGGCAAAGATGCGCTTGACGGCGCTCTGGGCGTCGTCAAAGTTGCCGCGGATACCGCAGACGGCGACGTTGTCGCCCTCCTGCGTGGACATCTGCAGGTTCTGGACGCGGCTGACCTTGCCCTCGGGATAAAAGACGGTGATGCCCGTGCCCGGAGCGTCGGCAAAGCCGGCGAGCGCGGCCTTGCCCGTGTCGCCCGACGTGGCGGTGACGATCATGATGCGCTCGGCGCCGCCATCCTTGGCAGGGGTGCGGGCCATGAGGCGGGGGAGCATCTGCAGGGCGACGTCCTTGAAGGCGCTCGTGGGGCCGCCAAAGAGCTCCATCACATAGGTCTGAGGGGCGTCGGCACCCGGTGCGGCGTCGAGTTTGACGAGCGGCGTAACCTCTTCACTCGCGAACGTGCCGCGGTATGCCTCGTCGACACACGCCGAAATTTCTTCGGCCGTGTAATCATTCAGTAACAATCCCAACACATCTTGAGCGATTTCAAAGTACGATTTATCTGCAAGCGAGCTGATATCGACCTGCTGGGTGCCGAGCTCGTCCGAGACAAACAAACCCCCGTCGGGAGCGATGCCGGTGCGGATTGCCACCTTACTTGAGCACGATAAAGTGCGTCCTCGTGTACTATGATAAGTTCCCATATAACACTGCTCCTCGGATGCCTTGGTCCCAATCGGTGAAACCATGGTATCAGAGCGCGCAAAATAGGTTCGCAGAGGCTTTTTAGAAAGGTAACCTCCAGCCCATGATTAAGATTGCCAAGTTTGGCGGCTCGTCGGTCGCCGACGCCGAACACTTCAAGAAGATCAAGGCCATCGTCGACGCCGACCCTGCCCGCCGTTTTGTGGTGGTTTCCGCCTGCGGTCGCCGCTTTAAGGGCGACACCAAGGTGACCGACCTGCTCTACCTGGTTAACGCGCACGTTAAGTATCACGTGTCGTGCGAGGAACTGCTCGAGGACATTGGCCAGCGCTACTTTGATATTGCTGACGAGCTGGAGCTCACCTATCCCATCCGCGAGGAGTTCGCGGCCTTTGCCGAGCGCGCCCGCTCGGGCGGCTACTCCACCGAGGAGCTCGTAAGCCGTGGCGAGTACTTCACCGCTCGTCTGATGGCCGAGTACTTGGGCCTGCCGTTCCTGGACGCCGCGACGGTTGTGGCGTTCCATCACGACGGTACGCTCAGCATGAATCGCACCTCCGAGCTGGTGCAGGAGTACGGTCAGCAGGGTGGCTTTGTTATGCCCGGTTTCTACGGCGCGACGCGTGAGGGCCAGATCAAGCTGCTCGACCGTGGCGGCGGCGATATCTCGGGCTCGATCTTGGCTAAGTGCCTGGGTGCCGACCTGTACGAGAACTGGACCGACGTTTCGGGCTTCTATTCTGCCGATCCGCGTATTGTTCCCGAGGCTCAGCCCATTGCGCGCGTTACCTACGAGGAGCTGCGCGAGCTTTCTTACATGGGCGCAAGCGTTCTGCACGAGGAGGCTGTGTTCCCCGTGCGCGAGGCTGGTATTCCGCTGGTCATCAAGAACACCAATGCGCCGCAGGACCCCGGTACCATCATTAGCGAGACGGCTGACGAGGGCGAGGCAGAGCCCATCATTACCGGCGTGACCGGCAAGCGCGGTTTTGTCGCCATCAACGTCGCCCGCGACCGCACCAAGCCCCGCGTCGGCTTTATGCGCCGCGCGCTTTCGGTCTTCGAGCGTTATGGCGTTTCCGTCGAGCACATGCCCACCGGTGTCGACCGCTTTGGCGCCGTGGTGCAGGAGCAGGACGTTCACGATTCGCTGTACTCGCTCGTGGGCGACATTCAGCAGGAGGTCGAGCCGCTCGAGATTGAGGTTGTCGAGGGCCTGGCGCTTATCGCGACCGTCGGCCGTAACCTGCGCGGTCGCGCGGGCATCTCGGGCCATCTGTTTGGCATGCTTGGCCAGGCCGGCGTGAGCGTGCGCATGATTTCGCAGAGCTGCGACGAGATCAACATCATCATCGGTGTGGAGGAGAAGGACTTTGATCTGGCGATTCAGACCATTTACCGTGCCTTTTCCGACGAAAACGGCATTGTGAAGGTCTCCGACCTGGAGTCCACCGAGCCGCTCGAGCCTACCCTGGCCGCACTCCACAAGTAGTTTTCATCCCGGTAGATTTTTAGGATGTCCCAAAAATCTGCTGCCGGGCGTTTCGTTTCGGTTTCGTTTCGACGGGGCGGGTTTCGTGCCCGCCCCGTTCTTGTATACACTGGCAACAATAATCGGCCTGCTCGGCGTGCGGGCAAAAGCCACAACCTTTAAAGGGGGAAGCATGAAACAGTACACGGTTGCTATTTTGGGCGCGACGGGAGCCGTGGGCACCCAGATGCTTGAGTGCCTCAACGAGCAGGAGTTTCCGGTCGGCAAGCTCAAGCTGCTGGCGAGCGCGCGCTCTGCGGGCAAGACCGTCGAGTTCCGCGGCGAGCAGGTTGTGATCGAAGAGGCTTGCCCCGAGGCCTTTGAGGGCTGCGACATCGTGCTCGGCGCTGCCGGCGACGATATCGCCAAGGAGCTGCTGCCCGAGGCCGTCAAGCGCGGCGCCGTCGTGGTCGATAACAGCCACGCCTTCCGTCTGGATCCCGAGGTGCCGCTGGTCGTGCCCGAGATTAACGCCGATGATATCAAGTGGCATCACGGCCTGATCGCCAATCCCAACTGCGCGACCATCATCGGCTTGGTTCCCACGTGGCCGCTGCATCAGCTCGCCGGCGTAAAGCGCATGATCGTTTCGACGTACCAGGCAGCTTCGGGCGCCGGTGCCCCCGGTATGGCCGAGCTCGAGGCTCAGCTGGCTGCCCTGGGCCGTGGCGAGGAGATTCCCGAGCCGCGCGCCTTTGCCGCTCAGCTGGCGAGCAACCTGATCCCGCAGATTGGCGGCGTCAAGGAGGAGGGCTTTACTTCCGAGGAAATGAAGCTGCAAAACGAGGGTCGCAAGATTATGCACCTGCCCGAGCTGCGCGTGAACTGCACCTGCGTGCGTGTGCCCGTGCTGCGCTCGCACTCCGAGAGCATTACGCTCGAGTTTGAGCGCGACATCACGGTGGAAGAGGCTCGTGCCGCGCTGTCTGCCGCTCCGGGTGTGAAGCTGGTTGACGATATGGCTGCCGAGGATGCACACGACCGCTTCCCCATGCCGATGGACACCTCCGACCAGGACCTGATTAGGGTCGGCCGCGTGCGCCGCGACATCTCGAACCCCGAGGCTGCGCGCGGCATCACCTTCTGGTGCTGCGGCGACCAAATCCGTAAGGGCGCGGCAACCAACGCCGTCCAGATCGCTAAGCTGCTCTGCGAGTAGTGTGACCTGTCCGGCGGGGGCCGG
>CABRFG010000042.1 GCA_902470095.1 uncultured Collinsella sp. | reverse complement strand
TCGAGCGCCGCGGGCCAGGGCGTCCTGGTACTCCTTGACTGCCTTGATCCTCTGCATCGGCTTTAGTCGCTCAAACATGGTGTTGCCGTGCAGGTGATCGATCTCGTGCTGCAGGCAAACGCAGAACAAATCGCCCGAGGCCTCGTAGCGAATCAGGTTGGCGTTTAAGTCGTACGCCTCGACCACAACATGGTCGGGACGCTCGATCTCGCAGCTAATGCCAGGAATGGAAAGGCAACCCTCGCTAAAGGGCACCAGATGGTCGCTCTGCTCCACGATCACGGGGTTAATGAGCACATACGGGTCGTAATCGCTCTTGTCGCTGTAGTTGCAGTCGATGGTGACGAGCTGAATGAGCTCGCCGATCTGCGGGGCAGCCAGGCCGCAGCCGCCGTTCTCGAACATCATCTTCTTCATCTTCTCGGCAAGCGCCTCGATCGCCGGGGTGATCTCTTCGATGACGGCACACTCCTGGCGCAGACGAGGGTCGGGCGACAGTACGATTCCGTTGGCTTCCATGGCCATCCTTTCGGTTTGTTACATCAAATCATAGGCGTCGACGTCAACGCTCACGCTCACGCCGCGCACGGAACCCACCTCTTTGAGGCAGGCGTCGATATCATCAGAGACATGGTACCCCACGGGCGACTTTACAAGCAGATGGAAGCGGTAACGGTCCTTGGCTCTCTCGATTACACACGAAGCCGGACCAAGCACCTGGGGCACGGCGCTCCCCGCCCGCAAAAAGTCGGGAGCGGCGGCATGCCAGCGACGCTTGAGGAGCTTCGCGATGCGACTGATGTAGTCCCGTGCGTCATCAGCATTCGTCGACCATACCAAGATGTTGGCCAGGCGCACGAACGGCGGATACAGGGCGTCGCGGCGCTGGTCCAGGTCGTAGTCGGTAAAGATCGAACGGTCGTGCTCGGCGACGGCACGAATGACCGGGTCCTCGGGCAGATAGGTCTGGATGATAACCTCGCCGGGGCGATTGCCGCGGCCGGCACGGCCCGCAACCTGCTCCAGCAGATCGTAGGCGCGCTCCCCTGCTCTAAAATCGGGCAGCTTGAGCGCAAAGTCGGCATTGACCACGCCCACGAGCGTAACCTCGGGAAAGTCGAGACCCTTGGCAATCATCTGGGTGCCCAGCAACACGGCACAATCGGCGGCATCGAACTGCTCGAGCAGCTTTTTGTGTGCGTCCTTGCCGCGCGTGGAATCGGCGTCCATGCGAATGATAGCGACGTCGTCGGGCAGCATCTGATGCAGTGCGTCCTCAATCTGCTGCGTACCCAGGCCCATTTTTGCTAGGTAGCGACTGCCGCACTTGGGACAGCGACTCGTGGGTGCAGGATAGGGCTGCACGCGCCAGGACGATCCGCAGGTGTGGCACTGCAGCGTGTGCGTGCGCTCGTGGTACGTAAGCGCCGTGGAGCAGTGGTTGCAGGTGGGCACGCAGCCGCATTCGCGGCACATAAGGAACGGTGCAAAGCCGCGACGGTTGTGCAGCAGCACAGCCTTCTCGCGGCGCTCGACTACGCGCTCCAGGCCTTCCATCAGCGGTTTAGAGAACATGGAGCGACTGCCATGTGCGAACTCGCGGCGCAGATCGGCAATGCGAACCGTAGGCAAAACGGCGTGCCCCGGGCGCTCGGGCATCTCGACGCGCGTCCAGGTAGCACCGTTATACGTGCCACGGCGGCAGCGGTCGAGGGCCTCGGCCGAGGGCGTGGCGGAGCCCAGTACGAGCGGACACCGATAGCGGCGCGCCATCTCGGCCGCCACCTCGCGCGCATGATAGCGCGGGCTGGAACCCTGCTTGTAGCTGGTCTCGTGCTCCTCGTCGATGATGATGAGGCCCAAGTCGCTGAGCGGGCAAAAGAGCGCCGAGCGGGCGCCCACGACCACGCGCGCGGCACCGCTGGCGACCATATCCCACTGGTCCAGACGCTCGCCGGCCGAAAGACGCGAATGGAACACGGCGACCGTCTCGCCAAAGCGCGAACGGAAGCGGCCGACTGTTTGGGCCGTCAGCGAGATCTCGGGCACGAGTACACAGGCCGAGCGACCGGCCGCGAGCACGCGCTCAATCGCGGAGAGGTAAACCTCGGTTTTGCCGGAACCGGTAACGCCATCGACGAGCACGACATCACCGTGAGCGTCCAGGCGTGCGCGCTCAATCTGCGCGAGCGCCTGCTGCTGGCCGTTCGTAAGCGCGACCGGCGCCTTACCGCTCGCCGAGGACAGCGTGGTCTGCTCGCTGCAGCCACGCCACGCACGGCGCTCTTCCAACACCACGACGCCTCGTTTTTCGAGCGCCTTGATGGTCGCCGACATACTGTTGTAGAGCAGGTTGAGGTCGCGCGTCGTGACCGGTCCGCACTGGAGCGCCTCGATGAGCTGGCGTTGGCGAACCGCTGTCTTGGGCGGCGTGTAGTCGAAACCCTCGGGCGTGAGCATGACCCAGCGGTTTTGGATGGGTTTAACGGCGGGGCGCTCAACGGTCCACACGCCGTCCTCGCCCTTGACCACGCGCGGGCTTCCACCCGGGGGCAAGAACAGGCGCAGGCACTCGGAAAGCGTTGCGACGTACTCGCGGCTCATCCAGCGCGCAATACGAGCGGCCTCGGCGCTAAAGAGCGGCTTGCTGAGGATAGCCTCGATAGGCTTGATGCGCGCAGGATCGAGAGCGTCGTTGCCTTGTAGGTCGGCCAGCTCGGGCGCGATGTCGACGATGTAGCCCGCGGCCGCACGGTTGCCAAAATGAACTAGGACGGTGGAGCCGATCTGGGCATCGTTGGCGAGCGACCGCGGAATGCCATAAGCAAACGGCTCGGACAGCGCACGGGTCGGGATGTCGAGGACAACGCTCGCATAGGCGGCGACGGACTCGCGTGCGGACTCGGGCTGCGCCGGGGCGGCGACAGGGGCCGCGGACTTCGGAGCTTCCTTAGGTTCCGGCGAACTAAACAGCGACAGTTGCTCGGCCATGGCCCCAGCACCTCCTATTCCATACGTATACAGAAACAAGAGCCCCACTCGTGGTGAGCGGGGCTCGGATACATGCGTTTGTTCGACTGTTACAGCGCCATCGTGCGGGCGCGGTCGATGCGCGCCAGGCAGTCGTCGCGGCCGACGAGCGCCATGGTCTCGCCCAGCGGAGGGCTCACCATGTTGCCGCAAACGGCGACGCGCACGGCCTGGAACACCACGCGCTTCTTGAGGTCCATCTGCTCGGGCAGCGGCTCAAGCGCAGCGTCGATGTTCGCGGCCGTCCACTCGGTAACACCCTCGAGTGCGGCCTTGGCGGCGTCCAGAATGGCGCCCATGCCCTCCTTGGCCAGACCCTTGTTGACGGACTTCTCGTCATACTCGAGCGTCTCGGCCGTGGCAAAGATGGGAGCGGCGACGGTCACGGCGTCGGCCGGCATCTTGGTGCGCGGCTTGACGATGGCAGCGAGTGCGTCGATCCAGTCCTCGCCGTACTCGACGTTACCCTCGATGAGGCCTGCCTCGTGCAGCTCGGGGACCATGATCTCGTCGGCAAACTGAGCGTCGGACATGCCGTTGATGTACTCGGCATTGACCCAGTCGAGCTTCTTGGGGTCGAAGGTCGCCGGGTTCTTGGAGATGCGGTCGAGCGAGAACTTACTGGCCAGGACATCACGCGGGATGATCGTGGTCTCGCCATCGAGCGACCAGCCGAGCAGCGCCAGATAGTTGACGAAGGCGTCGGACAGGTAACCGGCGTCGCGGTACTCCTCCACCGAGGTGGCGCCGTGGCGCTTGGAGAGCTTCTTGCCATCGGCGCCCAGAATCATGGAGATGTGGGCGAACGTGGGCACGGGCGCGCCGAGGGCCTCGTAAACCATGACCTGGCGCGGGGTGTTGGACAGATGGTCGTCGCCGCGGATGACGTGGGTGATCTTCATCATGGCGTCGTCGACGACGGTCGCGAAGTTATACGTGGGCGTGCCGTCGGAGCGGAAGATGACGAAGTCGTCGAGCTCCTTGGCGTCGAAGGTCACCTCGCCGTGGACGGCGTCGTGGATGACGACGTCGCCGCGGTCCTCAGGCACCTTGATGCGCAGGACGTAGGACTCGCCGGCCTCGATGCGACGGCGGGCCTCCTCGGGATCAAGATCGCGGCAACGGCGCTGATAGCCTTGGAAGGGGTCCTTGCGCTCCTGCGCAGCCTTGCGGTCGGCGTCGAGCTGCTCCTTGGTGCAGAAGCAGGGATAGGCCTTGCCCTCGTCCCAAAGCTTCTGGGCGGCCTGCTTGTACAGGTCCAGGCGCTCGGTCTGGGCGTAGGGTCCAAAATCGCCGCCCACCTCGGGACCCTCGTCCCAGTCCAGGCCCAGCCAACGCATGGCGCGCAGAATGATCTGCGTGTTCTCTTCGGTGGAGCGGGTAGGGTCGGTGTCGTCGATGCGCAGGATGAACGTGCCGCCGTTAGCACGGGCGAAAGCCCAGTTATAGATAGCGGTGCGGGCGCCGCCAATGTGCAGCTTGCCCGTCGGTGAGGGTGCAAAGCGGACGCGAACGTCTGATGCCATGGAAATCTCCTCGATTGCAGGATGGATGTCTAACCGCACCAGTATAAAGCATCAAAGCAACCTCCGCACAAAGGGCACCGACCTACTCATTGGGGACAGACTTAAATGACCAGTCGTTGGAGACGTTCTTAGTTTAAGGCTGGTCATTTATGTCTGTCCCCAATGAGTAGGTGCGGAAAGGGTGTGAATGTTTGATTTACGCGCTATGATGTGCCCTTGCATAGAGAGCCCGGCGGAATGGTAACGGTCGCCGGGACACGTTTTTGAAAGGACTATCATGTCAGAAGAACTTCGTTCCATCCCGCCCCAACACGGGTCCTTTGTTTTTACGTCGGAGTCGGTGACCGAAGGTCATCCCGATAAGATCGCCGACCAGATCAGCGACGCCGTCCTCGACGCAATCCTCGCCAAAGAAATAGAGCTCCAGGAGCAGGGCTACATCGCCCCCAACGGCGTGCCTGCCAACGTGGAGAACGTTCGCTGCGCCTGCGAGACCCTCGTGACCACCGGCACCGTCATCGTCGCCGGCGAGATTCGCACTCAGGCCTATGTCGACGTACAGGAAATCGCCCGCGGCGTTATCCGCCGCATTGGCTATAACCGTGCCAAGTTCGGTTTTGACTGCGACACCTGCGGCGTTATGAGCCTCATCCACGAGCAGTCGCCCGATATCGCCCAGGGCGTCGACGAGTCCTTCGAGACCCAGACCGGCGCCACCACCGACCCGATCGACCTGATCGGCGCCGGCGACCAGGGCATGATGTTCGGCTACGCCTCCAACGAGACCAAGACCCTCATGCCGATGCCACACTACCTGGCAAGCCGCCTGGCCGAGCGCTTGGCCGCCGTGCGCCACGACGGTACCCTCGCCTATCTGCGTCCCGACGGCAAGACCCAGGTCACCGTGCGCTACGAGGAAGGCAAGCCCGTCGAGGTCACGACCATCGTCATCTCCACGCAGCACGCCGCCGAGATCGAAGACATGGGCAAGATCAAGGCCGACCTCATCGAGCACGTCATCACCCCGGTCATGGCCGCTGAGAACATGCCGTGGGATAACGCGGACATCTACGTGAACCCCACCGGTCGCTTTGTCGTGGGCGGCCCCATGGGCGACACGGGCCTGACCGGCCGCAAGATCATCGTCGACACCTACGGCGGCTACGGCCGTCACGGCGGCGGTGCCTTTAGCGGCAAGGACTGCACCAAGGTTGACCGCTCCGCCGCGTATGCCGCGCGCTGGGTCGCCAAGAACGTGGTCGCCGCCGGCCTGGCCGACCGCTGCGAAGTCGAGCTTGCCTACGCCATCGGCGTTTCCAAGCCCCTCTCAATCATGGTCGACACCTTCGGTACCGCACATGTTGCCGAGGACAAAATCGTTGAAGCCGTGGAGAAGACCTTCGACCTACGCCCGGGTGCAATCATCCGCGACCTAGACCTGCGTCGCCCCATCTACGAAAAGACGGCAGCCTACGGTCACTTTGGCCGCGAAGACCCCGACTTCACCTGGGAGAAGACCGACCGAGTCGAAGAACTCAAAGCAGCCTGCGGCCTGTAAGCCAGCGGCAAAAGCTGCAGCCAAGAAAAAACGCACCAAAAGAAGTACCGGCTCCAACCGGTACTTCTTTTTTATTTAAACGGTGGTGAAGATGCTTCGATATGAGCCTACGCTGCGTCACCAGCTAATGAATTTTGAAGCACACGCGCCTCTACCATGTATCCTTAGTTCCGAGGGCTTTGGTATTTGGTCGATCGCGAGTTCCGCACGAGCCGGAGGCCACTTAATGTGGCCTCCGTGCGAGCAGGACTGTCCGAGCAGGCGACCAAATACCAAAGCCCTCGGAACGGCGGGGCAGATTAAAGGAGCACCCATGGCAGGCAAGCCGCAAACACTAGCTACGACCTCGGCATTCGAGATCTTGGGCCCCGTCATGGTCGGCCCCAGCTCATCGCACACCGCCGGCGCCCTGCGCTGCGCCCAAGTTGCCGCCAGCCTGCTGGAAGGCCGCATCACCAAAGTCACCTTTGGCCTGTGGAACTCCTTCGCCCACACCTACCGCGGCCACGGCACCGACCGTGCGCTCGTCGCGGGCATCCTGGGCCTCGACACCGATGACGAGAACATCAAGCAGGCCTTCGACCTCGCACGCGAGCAGGGCCTCGAATATCACTTTGACATCAAGGGCGACGACGCCTCCATCCACCCCAACACCGTCGACATCGACATGGTCGACAACACGGGCGCTACGGCACAGGTCCGCGGCGAGAGCCTGGGCGGCGGCAAGATGCGCATCAGCCGCATTAACGGCGTCGGCGTCGACATCTTGGGTATGTATTCCACGCTCTTCGTGGCGCACAAGGACGTTCCCGGCGTGCTCGCCGCGCTCACGAACCTGCTCGCCTACGCCCATGTAAACATCGCGTTTTGCCGTACCTACCGCACCGAGGTGGGCGGCCAGGCCTACTCCGTCTTTGAGACCG
The DNA here is from genome assembly GCA_902470095.1 of uncultured Collinsella sp. GTDB lineage: Bacteria > Actinomycetota > Coriobacteriia > Coriobacteriales > Coriobacteriaceae > Collinsella. Next base: position 13,253 of record CABRFG010000042.1, on the reverse strand, counting down.
ACGGCGCGCCCGACGACACCGTCGTCCCCATGCTGCGCAAGCTCGACAATGTCGATTACGCAACGTTTATCGAGCTCCCCGGTTCCGCCTCGTCGCTCTCCCCCGGCGTCTCGGCCAAGGAAATCTTCGACGACGGCGAGCAGCTGCTCGATGCGTGCGAGGAACTGGGGCTCAGCATCGGCGCCGTCATGGCCGTTCGCGAGGCGCGTCTGACCGGCGAGGCCCACGCCGTCGCCGCCATGCGCCGCGTGCTCGACGTCATGCGCGAGGAGACCACGGCCCCCCTCGCCAATCCGCAGCGCTCGCTCGGTGGGCTAATCGGCGGCGAGGCCAAACTCGTCGATGCCACCAGCCGCAACGATTTGAGTGCAAGCCTGATGGGCATCGTCCAGACCGACGCCGTGGCCCGCGCGATGGCCGTGCTCGAGCGCTCCGCCACGATGGGCGTGATCGTCGCCGCCCCCACGGCCGGCTCCGCGGGTGTTGTGCCCGGCTGCGTGCTGGCGCTCGCCGATCGCCTGCAGCTCGACGACGAGCAGGTCATGGACGCGCTATACTGCGCAGCCGCCATCGGCCTCAACCTCACCACAAGCGCCTGCGTTGCCGGCGCCGAGGGCGGCTGCCAAGCCGAGGTCGGAAGCGCCGCCGCCATGGCAGCCGCCGCGCTGGTACAGATGCTCGGCGGCACGCCCGAGCAGGCGCTTGACGCCAGTTCCATCGCGCTAAGTAACCTGCTGGGCCTCGTTTGTGACCCCGTCGGTGGCCTCGTGGAGGTGCCCTGCCAAAACCGCAACGCCATCGGCGTGGCAGCGGCCTTTAGCTCGGCACAACTCGCCCTCGCAGGCATTAAGAGCCTGGTGCCGTTTGACCAGATGGCACATGTCATGCTCTCGGTGGGTCACGCGTTGCCGGCCACGCTGCGCGAGACGGCAAAGGGCGGCATCGCGCAGGCTCCGGCCGCACTTTCGGCCTGTGCAAAATGCGGTGTGTGCGGATAGCGGCAAAGAACGACTCAAAGGTGGGACAAATGTCCCACCTCTTTTGAATGCCACCGTTTCCGTACCACAAACAGCAGGGCAATCGCTATAATGCAAGCCCAGTAAAAACACGATGAACCGCAAGGCGAAAATCGAAGGATATGCATACGATGTCGCAAAACGATCGAACTCAACTGATTCCCGATCCGCAGCAGCCGAGCAGGCACACCGGTGGCGTTCAGTCGCCGCGTCCTATCGCGCCGAGCCACGGTCAGCAGCGTGGTGCGGCAAACGCTTCCCAACACCCGAACCAACAGCGACAGCAGCGTCAACAACGTCAGCAGCGCCAGGCAAACGGCAATGCGCCCAAGCAGCCCCCCACGCACGCTCGAGGCGATCGCGGCCCCGCGCGCAAACCCGCCGAGAACAATAAGTCGGGCAAAAAGACGACGTTATTTGTCGTCCTGGGCCTAATCGTCATTGTCTATATAGTAGGCGTCGTAGCGTTTTCGCAGGTAGCCTACCCCAACACCACCATCGCCGGCGTCGACGTCTCGTTCTCCAACGCTTCGTCTGCCGCCACCAAGGTCAATTCGGCATGGAAGCACTATAAGCTCGCCGTGACAGGCGATGACTTTAGCTGGACCTATCAGCCCGAGTCCGATGAGCCCATCGTCGACGGCGAAGCTGCCGCAAAAGAAATCATCAGCCACAACGAAGCCTTTATATGGCCGGTCCGTCTTGTGGAATCCTTAAGCGGCAAGACCAAAACAACCGCTACCTCCAACGAAGTCGATCTTGATCAAGACGTCGACCTGTCCATGCTCTCCGACACCTTTGACCAAAAGCAGTTTGAGGAGGATCTGGGCGCCGCCATCGACGAGTTTAACGAGGGCCGTTCGGGCACGTTCGAGGCCAATAGCTCCTATGACGAGCAGGCCGGCAAGTTTACCGTCGAGAAGGCGCGCTCCAACGAAAAGCTCAACCGCGAGCATGTCATTAAGTACGCCGAGCTCGAGCTTGCCTCGCTGACCGAGACCGTAGATCTTTCCAAGCTCGGCAACGATGCCTATGAGCCGCTTAATGGAACGCTGACCGATGATCAGATTCAGGCCGCATGCGATGCCGCCAACAACTTCCTGGGCGTCAACGTGACCCTCAAGCTCAACGGCGAGGATGCCGGCAAGGTTGATGGCGGCTCCGTGTTGCAGTGGATCAGCTTTGCCGATCCGGCCAACCCCACGCTCGATACGTCGCAGATCAGCAGCTGGGCAGCCGAACTCGCCAACGGCTTTAATACCGTGGGCTCCACTCGTTGGTGGACGCGCGCCGATGGCAAGCAGTGCGCCGTCGAAGGCGGCGACTTTGGTTGGTCCATCGACAGCAGCTCGCTCGCCAAGCAGGTCGAGGACGCCATTAACAACAAGCAGACCGGCGAGATCGAGATCAAGTACTCCCAGAAGGCCGACACCTTTACCGCAAAGGGAGAGCCCGACTGGAAGGCGTATATCGACGTCGACCTGTCCGAGCAGCACGCGCGCTACTATGACGAGAGCGGCAATATCGTGTGGGAGGCCAACTTTATTTCCGGCAAACCGGGCGAAGACGCCACCCCCGAAGGCGTGTGGCAGATCAACAGCAACGACGGCGGCAGCACCCTGATCGGAGCCAAGGACCCCGAGACCGGTAAGCCCAAATACGAGAGCCCGGTGAGCTACTGGATGCCGTTTGAGGGCAACATGATCGGCTTCCACGATGCCACCTGGCAAAACGACAAGAGCTTCGATAATGCCGAGTCGTACAAGTGGTGCGGCAGCCACGGTTGCATCAACCTGCGCCTGGCAGACGCCAAGGCACTTCACGACTGCATCAAAGTCGGCCTGTGCGTGGTTGTCCACTCGTAGTGCAACGCGCGCATTCCTACAACGTGGAACCGCTGCGACCAATCTAACAGTTCCGAAAGAAACCGTCCTATGCGCCCGCCCCAACCGGTGGGCGCATATACTTATCGAGGTACTTTCTATAAAGGAGACGCTATGCCGAATGTCCCCACGATCACCCCGGGCCCAGATAATACCGAGCGCACGCCCGAAGGTGCCACCGAAACGATTCCTCTGATTTCAAACGTATATGCCGACAAGCAGAGCGGACGCGCGAACGATACGGCCGAGATTTCCGATGAAGAGGCATATGCCAAGCTCAAGGCAAAACGTGCCGAACGTCGACGCAAAAAGCTGATTCGACGCGGTATTGCCGCCGGCGTCGTGGGTGCCATCGCGCTCATTGCCATTGTCGCAACCCTGGTTATCAATGCGCAGCCACAGGGCGCTAGTGGGCCTGTGACTGACATGGTGACCGAGGGCACGTTTACCACAAGGGTCGAGGCGAAAGGCCAGCTCAAACCCATTTCGTCCTCAGTGGTCTCCCCTTCTGTCGACGGTACGGTCGATTCGATCAACGTGCAGGCGGGCCAATCCGTCAACGAGGGCGACGTGCTTATGACCATTAAAAACGACGAGCTCGATCGCAACGTTGCCGAGGCGCAGCGTGCAGTTGCTGCCGCTCAAGAAGACCTCGCTAATGCGAAGAAAGCCGCAGCTGCCGCGCAGGCCAACCCAACGACGGACGTCGATAGAGCTTCCGCAGCGGCTGGCGTCTCCGACGCATCAGCGGACACGAACGCCGTATCGGCCGCGCAGCGCAGCCTCGCTTCAGCCCAGGCAAACCTCGATCAGGCGAACGCCAAGGCCGCCAGCCGTACTGTCACGGCCCCGAGCTCGGGCAGCATCGTGGAGCTCAACGCCAAGGTGGGCGCCACGGTAACAGGCGGCATGATCATGGGCGAAAGTGATACGAGCGGCGGCAAGCAGTGCATGCAGATCGCCGACCTATCCAAGATGAAGGTGACCGTGCAGGTGGGCGAAAAGGACATCGCCAAGATCGCCGTTGGGCAGAGCGCCAACGTCACGTATCCCGCGTTTCCCGATATCGTGAGCCAGGGCACCGTCACGGCTATCGCGTCGGTGGCAAACTCTGACGCCGCCAACGGTGGCGGCGGCAGCGTAACCTTTAACGTCGACATTCTCATAGAGGCGCCCGACGCGCGCCTGAAGCCGGGCATGACAGCCGAGGTATCAGTGGTGACCGAGCAGCTCGACGACGTGGTGATGGTGCCGACGATGGCGCTCATGACCGAAGACGGCGAACACTATTACGTCAACGTGGCGACTGATGACGAGGGCAAGCAAACCCGTCGCGTGAAGGTGACCGTCGTGACGCAAAACGACAACGAAGCCGTAGTCGGCAAGACACAGGTCAAGCGCGACGACCAGGGCAACGAGATCAACCCCAACGTGCCGGTTACCAAGCTGCGCGATGGCGACACCCTCGTTATGGACACCGGAGCGGACGCAGCGGCTGACGGCGGCTACGGCGCGGATTCGGGCAGTATGTCTGCCGACGAGGGCATGTAATGCGTCCCGTTATCGACATCCGCAACGTGCACCGCATCTTTGAGAGCGAGGCGGGGTGCGCCCACATCCTGCACAACGTGAGCCTGGCGGTAAATCCCGGCGAATTCGTCGCTATCACTGGCCCCTCGGGCTCGGGCAAATCAACGCTCATGAACATCCTAGGCTGCCTGGATAAGCCGACGGCGGGCGACTACTACCTGCAAGGGCTCAACGTGGCCGAGCTCGATGATGACGAGCTCACCGAAGTTCGCGCCCTGAGCATTGGCTTTGTCTTTCAGAGCTTCAACCTGCTGCCGCGCCTGTCGGTTATCGAAAACGTCATGCTGCCGCTGGCCTACACCAATGTGCCCCGTAGCCAGCGCGAAATGCGCGCCGTGCACGCGCTGCAGGCCGTCACGCTACCGGTCGACCACTGGGACCACCGCATATCCGAGCTCTCGGGCGGCCAGATGCAGCGTGTCGCCATCGCACGCGCCCTCGTTAATGACCCGCCCATCATCCTGGCCGATGAGCCGACGGGAAACCTGGACTCCGCTACCGGAGCGCTTGTGATGGAGACCTTCCATAAGCTCCAGAAGCGCGGCAAAACCATCGTGCTTATCACACACGACCCCGGCATCGCCGCCGAGGCCGACCGTGCCGTGACCATCCGCGACGGTCGCATTCACGACGGCGCGTATATTCCACATGCACCGCGGACCCTACGCAGCGCCGTAGATAGCCTGCCCATGATTTCCGCCTCCGCCAACCCGCCGAAAGGAGAGATGGCATGAGCGCCCGCGATCTTATCCAGGAAGCCCTTCACTCGCTCGAGGCCAACAAGGGGCGCAGCCTGCTCACCATCCTGGGCATTGTCATCGGCATCGCCTCGGTTATCGCCATGACTTCGCTCATCGGCGGCATCCAAAACAGCTTGGTCAACAGCCTGGGCCTCAATGCGGCACGCATGGTGCAAATCTATTCGTCGCAAGAACTCACCGAGTCGGACATCGAGAAGCTTCAAAAACTGGTGCCGCAGATAGAGCAGATCGGCATTGTCGACAGCGCGTATACCGAGTACAAGACCGGCAATAAAAGCTATACCGTCATGGCACAGGGTGTCGATAGTGACATGCTTGACGCCGTGGGGGCCAGCAAGCTCGTTGCGGGGCGCACCTATTCCCAGGCCGAGTCCCAATCAGGCTCGCGTGTGGCGCTCATCAGCCGCAACGGCGCCGATCAGCTGTACGGCAACGAACAGGATGCGCTGGGGAAAACCATCAAGGTGTCCAACGGCGAGGTGCAGATTGTAGGCGTGATTGATGGCGGCAGCGACTCCATGGGCTCGCTCACGCTGTATATGCCACGCGAAACTATCTCCGGACTGTTTGGCGACGAGAATCCTTCATTCCCCAGCGTGACGGCACTTGCCGCCGAGGGCACGGACATGGATGAGCTCTGCAAAACCATCGAGTCCAAGGTGCGCGCGATGAAGGGCATCGAGGAGGAGGACGAGTACGACAGTGTATCGGCGACATCCATGAAAAGCGCCATCGATGCGCTCAACTCCTTTATGGGCGCGTTCTCACTCATCATGGGTGCTGTCGCCAGCATCTCGCTGCTTGTCGGCGGTATCGGCATTATGAACATGATGCTCACCAACGTGACTGAGCGCATCCGCGAGATCGGTATTCGCCGTGCTCTGGGCGCAAGTCGTCGCGATATCACCGCGCAGTTTTTGGCCGAGTCTTCGGCGCTGTGCGTCACCGGCGGACTGTTGGGTGTCCTGATTGGCTATCTGCTGGCCTGGGCTCTTGCGATGTTTGCCGCAGGATCAGGGGTTCTCGGCGAGCTCGGTGCCAGCGGGCAAATCACACCGAGCTTTTCAATCGCCACGGTATTGCTGGCCTTCGCCGTCTCCGTCGGCATCGGCGTAATCTTTGGCTTCTACCCCGCTCGCCGTGCGGCAAAGCTCGACCCGGTGGAGTGCCTACGCTACCAGTAAGCCACCACCAACAAGTTGCGGTGAATTAGGGACTGAATGTGCTATCTAGCAGCAAAAACAAACACTATTTCACCGCAACTTATTGAAGGGCTGCTTGCGCCAGTTCCGCGCGTCGTCCTCGAGCTTTTGGCGGACGACGGGCTTGTACGGGTCGAGCTTGCTCGGGGCGCTCCTCCTCGCGGGCGGGAGGGCGCGCAGGCGCGGAGAGCGCCTAGCGCGCGAACTCCCGTAAGAGCGCGTCTTCCACTTCCCGAAGCGAAAGGGCCCCGCCTCCCTCGGCGGGACGGGTGACCACGATGCAGCGCGCTCCCGCGTCGCGCGCAGCGGCGAGCTTCTCGGCCGTGCCGCCTACGGTTCCCGAGTCCTTGGTCACAAGCCACTGGGCGCCCACCTGCCGAAGCATCGCCTCGTTGAGCTCGCGGGTGAAGGGCCCCTGCATGCCGATGACGTGCGACGGCGAAAACCCCGCGTCGATGCACTTCGTTATAGCACCGGGCAGCGGGAGAACACGCACGAAGAAGCGCTCCGCGAAATCGGCGACGCGCGTGTAGGGAGCAAGCTCCTTGCTCCCCGTCGTAAGAAGCGCGCGACCCGGGTTCTCGGAGAGAAAGCGCGCCGCGCAGGCGATCGACGCGACCGACACGACGCCTTTGGGCAGCGCCTCGACCGGGCGCGCAAGGCGCAGGCATCGTGCACCCACGGCGAGCGAAGCGGCCCGGATGTTGCCGCTTGCGAGCGCAGCGAAGGGATGCGTGGCGTCGACGACGATGCGCGCGCCGGAAAGCTCGCGCTCCATGTCGGCCTCGTCGAGCCTGCCCGCATGCACCTCGATGCCCGGAAGCTCGCCCAAAAGCTCGCCTCCGTACTCGGTTGCCGCGTAGGCACGGGCGGGGATGCCCGTCCCGCTCGCCCATTCGCACAGAAGGCGGCCCTCGGTGGCGCCGGCGAAGATGCGCAGCGCCGGTGCGGATGCGGGCGCCGTCACTTCGGGCCGCCTGGGCGCGTGATCTGGTAGAGCAGCGCATTCATAATGGCGGCCGCCACGGTCGAGCCGCCCTTGCGACCCCTCGCGACGATGGCCGGCACGCGTCGCGCGAGTAGCTCCTCTTTCGCCTCGACCACGTTCACAAACCCGACCGGCACCCCAACGACGAGCGCGGGCGCGATCTTCCCCGCGTCCATGAGCTCGGCGAGGCGCAGAAGTGCTGTGGGAGCGTTGCCGACGGCCACGATGAACGGACCCTCGATGCCGCAAGCTTTGTCCATGCTCGCAACGGCGCGAGTCGTGCCCGCGGCGCGCGCAGCCGAGGCGACATCAGGGTCGGCCATGTAGCACACGGCCTTGCAGCCGAGCTTCGCGAGCGCGGGCTTGCTTATGCCTGCGAGCGCCATGTTCGTGTCGGTGAGCACCGTGGCCCCTGCGCGTAGTGCGTCGAGCGCACAGTGCGCGGCGTCATGGGTGAACACGAGGGAATCGGCGTACGAGAAGTCGGCAGTGGTGTGGATGACGCGCTTCACGACAGGCTCTTCGAGCGGCGGGAACGTCCGGCCGCCGAGCTCTTCGGTGATGATCTCGAAGCTGCGCCGCTCGATGTCGCCGGGCGCCATCTCCTTGGAATCCATCTAGTACTCCACTCCTTCCCTTGCACATATCCCCTGAGCGTAGGGGTGTTTCTCGCACCGCATCTCGGTTATGTAGTCGGCCTTGTCCACGATCTTGCGGGAAGGTGCGCGCCCGGTGAGCGCCACTTCGATGCCGCGCGCGGACATATCGAGCGCGCGGTCCACGAGTGCCTCGTCGACAAGACCCTTCGAAAGTGCGTCGAGCGCCTCGTCGAGCACGAGCAGCCCCTCCTGCGCGCCCTCGAGCTCGGCGAGCGCGGAAGCGAGGTTCCCATCGTGCAGCTCGCGCGTCGCGACAAGTTCTTCCGACGTCATGGACCAGGTAAACTTGTCCGACGCCTTCCCCGCGAACACGGACACGCCGAAATGCTCGGCGAGCAGGCGCACCTCCCCGCTTTCGCCGTCTTTCAGGAACTGCACGACGACGACGCAGCGGCCTGCGGCGAGCATGCGAAGGGCGAGGCCCATCGCCGCCGTGGTCTTGCCTTTGCCGTCGCCATGATACACGTGGATCATACGCCCTCCTCGATAATGCGGTAGACATACTCCATGTCGAGCGCCCCGCGCACGGAGTCGGCCAGGCGGTCGAACTCGCGCGCACGGTGATCGGCCGCGGACATCGCGCCCTCAGCACCCACGACGCTCTCGGGCAGGCCGCGCATGCGCGCGAGCGAGCGCGCGAGGGCGAGTGCCACCCCCGGTTCGTCGAACAGGCCGTGGAGATAGGTTCCGAACACGTTTCCGCAGGCCGCGCCTTCTGGTTTGCCGCCAATCGTGCCCGCAGGGGCGCAGGAGACGGTCGTTTCGCCGTCGTGAATCTCGTACCCGCGCGCCGTCATGCCGTTCCACACCGAGAACGCGCCTTGGGCGCCCGTGATGCGCAGTTCCGACTGGGCGAGGCGCTTTTCCTCCTTGAACTCCGTACTTGCAGGGATGAGCCCGAGCCCGCGCGCGGTGCCAGCGCCTTCCCTGCCGTGCGGGTCGGAAAGCTCGTCTCCCAAAAGCTGGTAGCCTCCGCATATGCCGAGCACCGGCGTGCCCGCGCCCGAAAGCGCGCGTACACAGGCTCCGATGCCGCTAGCCGCAAGCCAGCGCGCGTCGTCGAGCGTGGTCTTCGAGCCGGGGAGCACCACCAGGTCGGGTCGGCCCAGATCGGTCGTCGAGGAAACGTAGCGCACGCCCACGCCGGGCACGCGCGAAAGCGGGTCGAAGTCGGTGAAGTTCGACAGATGCGGAAGGCGTACGACGGCGACGTCGATGACGCCGCGCGCCTCGCGGGCAGATAGGCGCGGCGCGAGCGAGTCCTCGTCGTCCAGGTCGAGCGTAAGATACGGCACGACCCCCACGACGGGAACCCCGCACATCTTCTCGAGCGGGGCCAAACCCGGGCGCAGGATTTCCACATCGCCGCGGAACTTGTTCACCACAAGCCCCCGCAAAAGCGCGCGGTCCTCGGGCGCAAGGAGCGCGACCGTGCCGTAGAGCTGGGCAAACACCCCGCCTGGGTCGATGTCGCCCGCGAGCAGCACGGGGGAGGACACGGCGCGCGCGAGCCCCATGTTGACGATGTCGTTTTCGGCAAGGTTGATTTCTACGGGGCTGCCGGCGCCCTCGATTACGATGACGTCGTTTTCCTCCGCGAGCGAATCGAACGCCTCCAAAATCTGCGGCATGAGCGCTTTCTTTCGCGCGAAGTAGTCCCTCGCAGCGAAGGCTCCCTGCGCCTTGCCGGCCACGATGAGCTGGCTTCGGTGGTCGCTTTCGGGCTTGAGCAGGATGGGGTTCATGCGCACGTCGGGCGCGATGCCGCACGCCTCGGCCTGCATGATCTGGGCGCGCCCCATCTCGAGCCCGTCGGCCGTGACACCGCTGTTGAGCGCCATGTTCTGGCTCTTGAAGGGAGCCACGCGTAGGCCGTCCTGCGAAAGCACGCGGCACAGCCCCGCCGCAAGCAGGCTCTTCCCCGCGTTCGACATGGTGCCCTGGATCATGATGGGCTTCGCTCTACCCACGGGTATCGACTCCCTTCGCCGAGCCTCGGCCATCCGCGCCCGCCATAGCGCCGCTGCAAGAAGCGCCGTCCCGTTTGTCGGGTTCGCCTTCGCCCGATGCGCCTTCCGCCCGAAGCGCGCGGCCGAACGCCATCGCAAGCCGAGCGTTCTCCTTGCGCGTGCGCACCGCGACGCGGCACCAGAAACGGGACAGTACCGAAAACGAGTCGCACGTGCGGACCAAAACCCCCTGTTTATACAGGCGCTCGGGGATGTCTTTCGCCGGCGTGTGGACTAAAAGGAAGTTCGCATCCGACGGCACGACGGAAAGCCCGAGCGAGGAGAGCTCGTGGGAAAGCCACGCTCGCTCGCCCGCCAATACATCGCGCGTGCGCGAGACGTATTCGACGTCTTCCAGGGCGGCGATGCCAGCGGCCTCGGCGACCGAGGAGACGGGCCACGCCTGCCCCGCCCGGCGAATCCCCTCGATGAGTTGGGCGTTTCCGCTGATCAGATATCCCAACCGCAACCCTGCCATTCCGTAGAGCTTAGTGAATGCGGAGAGCACGGCCACATGGCCCGAACACGCGGCGCGTGCGGCCACGCTCCTTTCGCGGGCGTCGGGCGCAAATCCGAGGAAGCACTCATCCACGACGAGCAGCGCGCCCACCTGCTCGCAGCGGCAAGCCGCAGCATCGATCACGCGGGGGTCGACGAGGCGCCCCGTCGGGTTGTTCGGATTGCAGAGGTACGCCACGTCTCCCGGCCCCTCGATAGCGCGGGCGAAGGAGGCAGGCACGTCGAAATCGTCCGCTTCGGAGAGCGGGAACTCCTGCACGCATGCGCCGTAGTACGATGCCGCCTCCGCATATTCAGAGAACGTCGGCGCACACACGAGGATGCGTTTCGGGCGCACCGCCGCGGCGAGCCGCCAGATGATGTCGGACGCGCCCGCGCCGCAGACGATAGTATCTTCGGGAATGCCCTGGGCGCGCGATAGGGCGCGAACAAGGGCGAGGCTTTCCCTATCGGGGTAGGCGTCGATTCGAGAAAGCGCCTTGCAAGCTGCGGCGACGGCGCGCGGCGAGGGGCCTGCCGGATTCACGTTCACCGAGAAGTCAATGAGGTCGGAGGCGCCCCCTTCGCAAGCGATGCCGAGCGATTGCGAGCTACCCCCATGCGTACGGGCGCGCAGGATTCCCTCGGCAGCCCGGGACGCAGCGTGGTCTTCCCTCATGCCATCGCCCCCACGGCGAGCACGACCGCCGCGCGAGCGGCGCCGAAGACGACGAGCGCGCATACGGACGCGGCGAGCATGAGCCTTGTCGCCCGGGCGATGTCGCCCCACTCGATTTCGCGGGACGCGTCGCCTATCGTCGGTTTCTCAACGAGCTTGCCGAAATACACCGCGGGTCCTGCCAGGCGCAGCCCGAGCGCGCCCGCACACGCTGACTCGGTCTGCGCCGAGTTGGGGCTCGCATGGCAACGCCTGTCGCGGCGCCAGATGCGCGCCGCCCCGCACGCGTCGAGCCCGACGATCGGGCACACGGCGATCATGAGCAGGGCCGATAAGCGCGAGGGAATCCAGTTCACCGCATCGTCGAGGCGCGCCGAGGCGCAGCCGAAGTCGATGTAGCGCTCGTTTTTGTAGCCCACCATGCTGTCGAGCGTGTTCACCGCCTTGTACGCCATGCCCAAGGGCGCACCCCCGATCATAAGGTAGAAAAGCGGCGCGATGACGCCGTCGCTCGCGTTCTCCGCCACCGTTTCCACGGCGGCGCGCGCAACGCCCTGCTCGTCGAGAACAGACGTGTCGCGTCCCACGATGAGCCCGACGGCTTCACGAGCCGCGACAAGGCCGCCCTTCGAGAACGCGCGGGCCACGGCCAGGCTCTGGCGGCGCAGCTCGCATGCCGCGAGAATCTGATAGCTCGCCCATGCCTCGGCCACAAAGCGCAAGCCGGGGTGAACCATGCCGCAAAGATGCAGGATTCCCCAGGTCAAAAGCCAACACGCAAGCGGAAGCGCCACGGCGAGCACAAGCCCTGCGGCGCGCGTGCCCGCGGACGTTTGCGGGAATGCGCCCCGCAGGCGGCCTTCGGCCCACGTGATCGCGCGCCCCATGGCGACGACGGGATGGGGAAGCCAGCGCGGGTCGCCGAAGGCAAGGTCGGCCGCGAACCCGGCGGCGACGGCAAGAATCGTCATCACCGGGCATCGCCCCCCGAAGCGGGGCGAACGTCGCGAAGGCAGCGCCCATCCCAGGTGGCGGCCCATGCGCCGCCCGGCTCGGTATGCACGTCGAAATATCCCATTTTCGGGACAGCTAGCTCGAAGAGCAGCGCTTTCACGGTGCCCGCGTGAACGACGAAGACGGCGCGCCCACTCCCCTGGGCGCGCTCCGATTCGCACGCCTCCCGAAACGCCGCGACGACGCGGCGGGTGAAATCGCACTTGCCCTCGCCATGCGGGCAGCGCGTCTCGCACCAGGAGTCTACCCAGGCGCGGTAGCGCACATCCTCTTTAAGCTCGGCGGCGCTTCGCCCCTCGAAGTCACCGAAATCCATCTCGCGCAGACCGGGGCACGCCATAAGCTCCGCGTACGGGAAGAGGATGCGCGCCGTCTGGTCGGTGCGGGCCATGCCGCTCGTGATAACACGGAACACGTCACGATCGCACGCGAGATCGCGCAAAGCGCGCTCGCCCGCGCTCGACAGGGGCTCGTCGGTGCCCGCCCCGCTGTAGCGATGGTCTTCCGTGCCCGCCGTGGCACCATGGCGCACGAAGACGACTTCCAAAGGCGCGCTCGCGCCCTGCGTCCCTCGAGACGCATCGGCAAGGTTTCCTTTGATGACCTGGGGAATCCCGCACGTCATGCGCACGACGACGTCGGCGCGCGCAGCGAGCGCGCATCCCAGGCGCCCCGCGCGCTCGCGCCATTGGGCGTCTTCCGCACGCATGGGGACGACCCCCGAGCCGACCAAGGACAGAATCACTGCGTCGAAGCCGCTCAGCCGCTCGAGCGCCCGGTCAACGTCGAGCGCGCGTACGAGTTCCTCAGCACGGTACGCGACGCGGCCGGCAAAAGCCGCGGGCACGCCGCCCTCCGCAAACTGCGCCGCGTCGACGAAATCGTCCGCCGCGAACCCGAGCTTTTCGCGCACGAAGGTCCTCTTCCCCGAATGCGCGCCACCTAACACGAGCA
>CABRFG010000041.1 GCA_902470095.1 uncultured Collinsella sp. | reverse complement strand
AAAGGGCGGAGGCGGGGCATGCCCCGCCTCTTACACCACATCTCTGTGCGCTACCATTCTGTCTGTGCATTAACGATTGCGTGGCTGGACGAAAAATGCCGATGCATCCTTCCAAAACCGGACACAAAAGGCCAAGACTGGCCTTTTTAATTCAAAATCGCTGTTACTAAAAAAGTAACAGTACTCATATTTGCTATTTTTTGCCCACAGGCCCTTGGACGACAGTGTGATTTAATGCCCTCGGGGTTCGAATCCCGGCGTTGGGGAAGAAAAAAGCCCGTCGCCGCGAGGGCAACGGGCTTCTCGATTTAAATGGTGCCCCCAGCGGGATGTCCGCGTGCGGCTGACGCCGCCCGCTTTCGCCGCGTCGCTTCGCTCCTTGCGTGCTACGCTGGAAAACGCTTGCGCGTTTCCTCAGCTCCGCACCCTGTCGGGTTCGAATCCCGGCGCATGGGTAGCAAAAAGCCCGCTATCGAATTGGTAACGGGCTTCTCAGATTCTGTGGTGCCCCCAGCGGGATTCGAACCCGCGATATCCACCTTGAAAGGGTGGCGTCCTTGGCCGCTAGACGATGGGGACAGCGGGGAAGAGTATAGCAGACTTTTTTGCCGGCGCGTATATCGTTGGCAAACTGGAAAACCACCACACAGGAGCTGACTCTCTATCCTGATCTTCAAATATCTCAATCTGAAACATCTGGGCGGGCAAATCGGCTCTATGTGTTACAGATCGAGACAAAAGGCAGACGTCGGGACGAACATCTCATTCTGTAACAGTAAGACGACTTTTAACGGTCTAGATGTTACAGATTGAGGCAAACGCTGGGACGGAGCAAAACCACCCACAAAGGTGCCTGTCCCCTTTGTGGTGGTGGGGTGTTAGGGGAGGAGCTTCATGGCAGCGTCGTGGGCGGCGTGCTCGTAGGTGTCGTCGAGGGGCTTGAGCGGCAGCAGAGCGTTGGCCTGTGCGTCGCCGCGCCGCTCGAGGGCGTGCGCGATCAGCCAGTCGGCGAGTTCGGGGTTTTTGGGCAGCGCCGGGCCATGCAGGTACGTGCCGATGACGCCCTTGTAGATGAGACCCTCAAAGCCATCGTCGCCGTTGTTGCCGGTGCCCGTGACGACGGACGTTCCGAGCGGCGTGGCATCGGCGTCCAAAAGCGTGCGGCCGCCGTGGTTCTCGAATCCCACAAAGGGCTCGGGTGCCAGATCGGTTTTGACGGCTACGTTGCCGATCAGGCGGTCGGAGCCGCGTACGGTTTCGGCGGCAATGACCCCCAGACCCTCGATGCGATTCTCACCCATATAGTATGAACGGCCGAGCAGCTGATAGCTGCCACAGATGGCAAGCAGCGAACCGCCGTCCTCAACATAGGATGCGACCTTGTCTTTTTGAGCGAGCAGCTCGTGTGCCACGGCTAGCTGGTCGCGGTCGGAGCCGCCACCCATCATGACGATATCGGCATCGGTCAAATCAAGCGTTTCGCCCATACGGACCTCGTCTACACGCACGGGAATGCCACGCCAGGCGCAGCGGCGCTCGAGGGCGATGACGTTGCCGCCGTCGCCGTAGAGGTTAAGGGCATCGGGATACAGGTAGACGATGCGCAGCGGGCGCGAAAGCTCGACTGGCGCGATACCGACAGGAAGAGCGCTGCCGTCGGCACGGACTACGGCGCGCCCGGCAACAGCGTCGGCGGTGGAGCCTTTCAGCCCGTCGAGCTCCTTGACCAGCGGCGGGAAGGCCGTGTAGTTGGCGACGGCGTAGAAGGTGTCATTGGCGGCCTCGTCTGCCACGGCGCCAATTGCCTGCGCGACGTCCGAGATAATTGCGGCATCGATGCCGGCGTACTTGAGACGCACCTGCATGTCGTGCGCGCGCGTGCCTCCGGCAAAGGCGACAAGACCCGGCGTGTCGGCGATGCGCTCAAAGTCGACGTCGTAGATCCACGATACATCGTGTCCGTCGGCGTCGTTGTCGTTAAGGAAGAAAGCGCAGAGTCTGCCGCCCGCCGTCTTAATGGATTGGATCTGTCGATCGAAGCCCACGGGATTCTTGGCCAGGTTTGCCTCGACGGTGCGGCCGGCGATATCCCAGCGCCCCATACGACCACCGGCGGGC
Organism: uncultured Collinsella sp.; assembly: GCA_902470095.1. Lineage (GTDB taxonomy): Bacteria > Actinomycetota > Coriobacteriia > Coriobacteriales > Coriobacteriaceae > Collinsella. Next base: position 18,668 of record CABRFG010000041.1, on the reverse strand, counting down.
ACATAGGCATCGAGCGTAGGCTGTAGAAGCGCCGTGTCCACGCCCAACTCGTGCGCGGCAAAGAAGGCGGCGGCAACGTTATAGACCATGTACAGGCCGTTGTAGCGTGTGGCGATGTGTGCGGCAGCCGCGTCGGGCGCAGATCCAAAGATCAGGTCAAAGCCGTAGCCGTCGCAGCCGAGCTCCACGCCCGTCACGCGACGGACAAGCGCAGGGCGGGCCCAGCCGCACGAGGGGCAATGGTAGGCGCCGAGCTGGCCGTATTGCACGTAGTCATACTCCAGCGGCGCGTTGCACTGTGAGCAAAAGCGCGAGTCGCTAATACGGTCGGACTCGGTGTCGGTGGCGCCGTCGATGCCAAAGGCGATGCTTGCATTGGGAACGCGCGCGGCAATCGAGGCACACAGCGGGTCGTCGGCGTTGTAGATGAGCGTCGTTGCCGGCGAAAGCTCCAACGCGTGGGCGATGACCTCCTGGGTGTGATCGATCTCGCCATAGCGATCCAGCTGGTCACGGAACAGGTTGAGCAGCACGAAGTACGTCGGCTTGAGCTTGGGCAGGACGCGCACGGTGTAGAGCTCGTCGCATTCAAAAACGCCCACGCGCTTGCCGCCGGCTCGCTTGAGGCCGCTGCGCGCCTCGAGCAGTGCGCCCACTACGCCCGGCTCCATGTTGTTGCCGGCGCGGTTGCATACCACGGTAGCACCGCTGGCAGCAACGGCGTCGGCGATGAGGTTGGAGGTGGTGGTCTTGCCATTAGTGCCGGTGACCACCACGCTGCGGTCGACAAGGCCGGCGAGGTCGCTCAGCAGCTCGGGGTCGATCTTCATGGCGATGCGGCCGGGGAGTACGCCGCCCTGGCGCTTAAGGATGGAGCGCAGCCCCCAGCGGGCGATATCGCTCGAGGTGCAGGCGAGAGATGAGCGGAAGTTCATGAAGCCGTTCCTAACGTGAATGACATGGCCGTGGCGTTTGCGCCGTTAAAAGCCGTAGCGGCGCGCAAACTCCTGGGCAAGCTGCGAAACGTCTTCGCAGGCATTGGCCCAGGGGGCAAAGTCGGGGGTATCCGAGATGATGCCGTCGGCTTCCCAAACCGCCTGGTGCGAGAGATCCCAGGGGTCGCGCGGCTCGGGTCGGCAGGGAAGGTACGGCGTCTGGTACATGGGGTTCAGCAAGAAGAACGCGCCGCCCTCGCAGCGGTTGGCAAACTCACGCAGCGCGCGTGTCGCCGGGCGCATCTTGTTTGTTTTGAATAGCAGAATCGTGCGGGCGAGCAGATACCAAGGAGAGTTCTCGAGCGCGTCAGCCCCGATCTCTTCCTCGAGCTGGTGGGCCAGGGCAAAAAAGCCGTCCTGGTCTTCCAGACGAGCGAGGGCGAGCAACACGGTGCCTGCGGCTCGGGTGGGGTAGCCTTCCGCCTTAAGGACGCGGCGGGCGTAGTTGGCGGCAGCACGGTAACGAGCGCTCGCCATGCACAGCTGCGAGATGGCCTCGAGTGTGTGAAGCCACCCGATAAGAGTCGGCTCGCTCACGGTAAGGTCTGCTGCGGTGACACCGTCGGCCAAAACATTATTGGCCCAGTAGTGTGGGGCCTCCATATCGAACCCGGGCACGCTTTGCTGCAGGTAATCGGCCGTGGTCGCCTCGAGCTTCATCAGGTCGCCCAGGCAGGCGTCAACGGGCGTGTCGGCCAGGATGATGGCGAGCAGCTGCGCGTCGAGGACATACGCATCGATGCGGACGATCTTGAGCAGCTCATCGCGCATGTCGTCGAACAGGCGATTGCGCGTCTGCTCGAACTCCTCGTCGCTGCCCATGTCCTCGATGCGATGGAGCTCGTCGAGCAGGTGGCGATGAACACCGGCGTAGGACAGCAGCGCCTGGGCATGCTCGGACTGCGCATACTTTTGGGGATTCGCGCTAATGTCGTTATGGACAAGCTCGCGTGCTGCATCGGTGAGCTCGGGGTGCGACGCCAGATAGGTGCGCTCCAGGTAGGCGGGGATGTAGACGCTCGGATCCATTAGAGGTCCCCTCCCTTAAATGGAAGCCCCTGCTCGGCCGCGCGCAGGATTCGTTCGTCGATCTGGGAGCGTACGATGTCGTTGGTGGCGACCCAGGCGGCAAAGCTGGCGTTGTCGGGGGCGCCCAGGCCCTCCTGCAGTACCGGCGTCGCCTCGGACAGCGCAAGGACAAGCTCGTCGGTGGAGCCCGCACCCACGTTGACGCGGGCATAGACGCCATCGGGAAACTCGGTTTGGAAATAGAGTGCCTCGGCTGCGTGCGGGCACGAGCGCGCAAGGATGCGCAAGTAGTGCTCGGCGCCCTCGTAGTCCAGCTCGCGCCAGGCAGCGCTCATCAGCGCGATGAGCGTCCACGGGTCCAAGTCGCGCTCCGCGTCCTTGGGACGACGGCGCAGTGGGGTATTCGCGAGGTACGGCACGGAGTGAGCGGAGCGAAAGCGCTTGAGCTCCTCGGCGGGGTATTCGAGCTTTGCCATGGCGAGCATCGCGGTGTGGCGGATACCGGCGGGGTCGTTGGGCGCAAAGTCCAAGCTGCGATTTGCGGCTTCGAGCGACATGCGATAGCGGCCGCTAATGAGGGCGCGTGACGCAAGGGCGGCAAGCCAGCGCAGGTAGGGACGGCGCATAAGGTCGCCTGCGGCCTCACGCTCGTAGGGGTCCTGCGCCGAGGCGATCTTGAGCGCCAGATCGTGCTCCACCTCGTCGCACTTGGACACCAGATACTGTACGTATTCCTCGTTGGATTCGGCTGTGAGCGCCGTCAGCATGCGCTGGGCGTCCCAGTTGGCCGGATCGAGTGCGGCCGCCTCGCGGAGCATGTTCTTGGCAGCTGCCTCTTCCTGCTCTGCCTGGGTATCGTCAGGGATAAAGGGAATGCGGTAGTCGACAGCCTCGACCACCTTGGCAATGAGGTGCCCGGCGCGGTCGCGGTCGTGCACGATGAGTGGTGCGGGGTTGCGGGTGAATTGTTCCATCAGACGCTCTACGGCGGCAGCGTCGGTGAGCGGGATATTGTCGCGGCGCAAGGCCTCAAGAACGAGGCGATGGCAATCCTCTTGAATGGGATCGAATGCCATGGGGCCTCCTTTGCTGCGGTTAGGGTTCAAATGTTTCTATATAAGGTTCTAGTTTACCCGCATGTGGCACAACGGGGGTGCCGCACTTGGACTTGCACCTTTGCACCACGAAGACGGATGTCGCACAAATGTCGGCACCTTGGACGACCGAGTGGTATCACGGTGCCGCAAACGGTCGATTTTTGGCGGCGAACGGTGCATATTTTGGAGGGGCACAGTCCTGCCCGGGATATGTAGTCAACCTTGATAAAACGTTTGCCCAGCTTGGGAGTATGGATGCCGCACAAGGGTCTTCAGGGATAGAAAAAACGTTTCATCATTGGCGGCTTTAGGTGAATAACTGACCAACCAGAACGGTAAAATAGTGTTTGTCTGAGCGTTGAGACGTTTAGACATCGCGCATTGTCATCGCCGGCAACGCGCAAACCGGTCCTAACGGAGCCAATTGGGTGCTCCGTTATATACGCAAGTCTAAGAGGGGCTTGTTTAGGAGGCACAGTATGGGACGTTTTACCAATCCTCGCGATCTGTACTTTGGTGAGGGCGCTCGCCACGAGGTGAAGAACCTCAAGGGCAAGAAGGCCATCATCGTTTCTGGCGGCAGCTCTATGCGCCGCGGCGGGTTCCTGCAGGACGTTGAGGCCGACCTTAAGGAAGGCGGTTTCGAGGTCAAGCTGTTCGAGGGCGTCGAGTCCGACCCGTCCATCGAGACGGTCATGAAGGGCGCCGAGGCCATGCGCGAGTTCGAGCCCGACTGGATTATCGCCATCGGCGGCGGCTCGCCCATCGATGCCGCTAAGGCCATGTGGGTCTTCTACGAGTATCCCGAGGAGTCCTTCGATAACATCATCCAGCCGTTCAGCTTCCCCGAGCTGCGTCAGAAGGCTCACTTCTGCGCCATCTCCTCTACCTCCGGCACCGCTACCGAGGTCACTGCCTTCTCCGTCATTACCGACTACGCCAAGGGCATCAAGTACCCGCTGGCCGACTTCAACATCACCCCTGATGTCGCCATCGTCGACCCCGAGCTCACCTACACCATGCCCGCCAAGCTGTGCGCTCACACCGGCATGGACGCTCTGACCCACTGCATGGAGGCCTACGTTTCCACCTGTGCCTCTATGTTCACCGACGCCAACGCTCTGCACGGCATCCGCGAGATCGTCGAGTGGCTGCCCAAGTCCTATGCTGGCGACCATGAGGCCCGTCAGCACATGCACGAGGCTCAGTGCATCGCCGGTATCGCCTTCTCCTCGGGCCTGCTCGGCATCGTTCACTCCATGGCTCACAAGACCGGTGCTGCCTTCGAGAACGGCCACATCATCCACGGTGCCGCTAACGCCATGTACCTGGGCAAGGTCATCCAGTGGAACTCCAAGGATCCCCGTGCTGCCGAGCGTTACGCTTACGTGGCCAAGGAGATCCTGCACCTTCCCGGCGAGACCAACGAGGAGCTCATCGCTGCGCTCGTCCAGAAGATCCGCGACCTCAACGACCAGCTCAACATTCCGCAGTCCATCAAGGATTACGCGAATGGTGGCGTGAAGGTCGACGCCGAGAACCCGCAGATGGTTTCCGAGGAGGAGTTCCTCGCCAAGCTGCCCGAGATCGCCGCGAACGCCGAGCAGGACGCCTGCACGCCCGAGAACCCGCGTGAGACCAAGGCTGCCGACTTCGAGAAGATCCTCAAGGCCTGCTACTACGACACCGACATCGATTTCTAATCGACTCTTGTTATCGTAACGAGGGGCTCCGCACGTATCCGTACGGAGCCCCTTTCTTTTTTAGAGAATGGGATAGTTATGGCTGCAATTTTCAATAGCCCCAGCAAGTACATCCAGGGTCCGGACGAGCTCGCCAAGCTCGGCTCCTATGTCGAGCCGCTCGGCGCTAAGGCCCTCGTCATCGTGACGCCTTCGGGCAAGAAGCGCGTCGGTGCCAAGATCGAGGGCGGCTTTGCCGAGGCCAAGGCCGAGCTGCTGTTTGAGGACTTTAACGGCGAGTGCTCCAAGGGCGAGGTCGATCGCCTGGTTGCGCTCGCTCGCGACAACGGTTGCGACATCATCGTCGGCGTCGGTGGCGGCAAGATCCTCGACACCGCGAAGGCCGTCGCCTATTACCTGGAGTCCCCGGTTATCATTTGCCCCACCATTGCCTCGACCGATGCCCCGTGCTCGGCACTTTCGGTGCTTTACACCGATGACGGCCAGTTCGATAAGTACCTCTTCCTTAAGGCAAACCCCAATATCGTCCTGATGGATACGACGGTTATCGCGGCGAGCCCGGTGCGCCTGACGGTTTCCGGTATGGGCGATGCGCTCGCAACCTACTTCGAGGCCCAGGCGACGCACGATGCCGACGGCGGCACCTGCGCTGGCGGCAAGGGCGGCATGGCTGGTCTGGCGCTCGCCAAGCTCTGCTACGAGACGCTTATGGCCGATGGCGTCAAGGCCAAGGTTGCGCTGGAGAAGGGTGCGCTCACGCCTGCCGTCGAGCACATCATCGAGGCCAATACGCTGCTTTCGGGCATTGGCTTTGAGAGCTCGGGCCTTGCTGCTGCTCATGCCATCCACAATGGCCTGACGATGCTGCCCGAGTGCCACGGCATGTATCACGGCGAGAAGGTCGCCTTTGGCACTATCGTCCAGCTGGTACTCGAGGATGCCCCGACTGAGAAACTCGAGGAAGTCTTGAGCTTCTGCATTGAGCTTGGCCTGCCGGTCACGATGAAGGAACTTGGCGTTGCCGAGCTTACGCGCGAGCAGGCCATGATTGTTGCCGAGGCCGCTTGCGCGCCCGAGGACACCATGTGCAACATGCCCTTTGAGGTGACGCCCGAGATGGTCGCAAACGCCATCCTGGGTGCCGACGCGCTGGGCCACTACTATCTCATGGATGAGTAAATCAAGCTAAGGAAGGGGCAAAGCCAACAGATGGCTTTGCCCCTTTTTGCTATGGTGCAAAGGGGCCAGGTTACTTTGCACCAATCGTTGTTTGATGAAGGGCGGATTCTCGTATGGCGCTTCCCATGGTTTATGGCGGTCCCGGCCGGTATGTTCAGGGGCCGGGCGAACTGTCGCGTCAAGGCAAGTATTTGTCATGGTTGGGCTGCGCTGCCTATGTCTTGTTTGACCAGGGCACCGAGGATCGGCTGTGCAGGCAGATCGTCGATGGATTTCTGGACGAAGATCTAAGCGTGCCGTTCTTTAAGATTTATGACGGTCCGTGTACGGAAGAGGCCGTTGTCGATATGGCTAAGGAAGCCCAGGCCGAGTATTGCGACATGGTAGTGGGTATTGGCGGCGGCAAGATGCTCGATATCGCCAAGGCCGTTGCGTTTTATGCCGAGTAGCCGTTGTGCGTATGCCCCACGGCGGCTTCGATGGACGGTCCGTGCAGCGAGATTTCCGATGCCGATTTGCAGGGTGTTGCAAATGCGGTCTTTAGAAACGAGCGCAATATGGCCAACGAGCAGGCCAAGGTGACCAAACAAAAACTCGTGCAGCTCATGTGCGAGGCATAGCTTGGCACTTGATTGACCTTGTGCAATCGAGGCGAGGATAGGCCATGGGCTATTTGCCGCAAAGATGCTCCGCGTGTAATTTGCCCGAGGCGTGGGCCGATAGCGTATCATTATCTCTTGCTTGTTTGCACTGCTCAGGGAGGGGCCGCGCATGGCGCAGGAACACGATCTGTTTGATGACATTATCGAGATCAGCAAGGGTTTCGACTTTCTTAAAAATCCGCTTGGCGGCGTGACCGATGCACTCGATCCGTCGGCGCCGCAGTGGAATCCTGCCGACTACAAGGAGCGTCCGCGCGGCAACACCATTCCGTGCCTGACCTGCAAAAACGAAAAGAGCGGCTGCACCGCGTGCATGGACGTGTGCCCGGTCAACGCTATTGAGGTCGAGGAAGACGCCATCGAGATCCTCGACTCCTGCCGCAAGTGCGGTCTGTGCGCCGCTGCCTGCCCGACCGAGGCGATCATCTCGCCGCGCCTGGCGCCTAAAAACCTGTATGACGATATCGTCTCTGCTGCTACGAGCCACGAGACCGCCTACGTCACCTGCACGCGTGCCCTCAAACGCATGCCGCGTGAAAACGAGGTCGTCGTTGCCTGCGTGGGCGATATTACGGCAGAGACCTGGTTCTCGGTACTGGCCGACTATCCCAACGTGAGTGTGTACCTGCCGTTGGGCGTGTGCGATAAATGCCGCAACACCGGCGGTGAGGACATTCTTGGCGAGGCGATTGCGAAGGCCGAAGAGTGGTCTGGCACGGGTATGGGCCTAGAGGTCGACCCCAAGAGCCTCAAGTGCCATAAGCGCCGCGAGTACGAGCGCAAGGAGTACATGGAAAAGATTGCCCGCACCACGGGCCTGACGGTGACCAAGCTCAACCCGGCGACGGCGGCGCTGGCCTCGGTGACGCAAAAGCTCAAGGCCCATCGCCATCAGATTACCCAGCTGGAGCGCACGCTCAACACCATGTGCGGCACCACGACGACCAAGCGTCGCCGTTCGCTCACCCATGGGCGGCAGCTGGTGCTCTCGACACTGCAGAACCATCCCGAGCTTGCCCAGAATATGCAGGTGAGCACGCCGGAGTGCGATTTTGAAAAGTGCACGTCGTGCGGCGAGTGCGTCAACGTGTGTCCCACCTTTGCCTGTGATCTGGTGGGAAGCGGCCGCTTTGCGTTGGAGTCCACGTATTGTTTAGGCTGCGGCGCCTGTGTCAAGGTTTGTCCCGAGCATGCGCTCAAGCTTGTTGAGCACGACGCGTCCAATCTGGTCGTCGTCGATCCCGAAGCCGAGGAAAAAGCCGCCCAGAAGGCGAAGGCTCACGAAGAAGCTGTGAAGGTCAAGGCCGAGGCAAAGGCCAAGCTGGACAAGATGCTCGACCAGGTGGAGAAGCTCGCGGACTAGCTAAAAGAGCGTAAATGATGGCCGGTGGGACAGGTACTGCCCCGCCGGCCAAAAAAAGTTGCGGTGGAATAGTTCCTGTTTTGCCCTTAAGCTGGCCATTCTAGGAACTATTCCACCGCAACTAATAAATGGTTAGTTCATGCTGCTTTGGTGGCCGGTTCGACCGGTACCGTTGCGCGTCACGGTTTCATGGAGCAAAAAGAACCCGGGGACCTGTTTGGTCTCGGTGTATTCCATAAGGATGCCGTCGGCGTTGTAGGTCTGCCCGCGTATAACGGCGAGTGCGTTAAAGTCGTCGAGATCGAGCACGCGCGTATCCTCGGGCGTGGGGTGCTCAATCGTTACATCGCGTTTGCCCGTGGCAATCTTAATGCCAAGATCTTCTTCGAGGTAACGATAGATCGAGTCGTTGACAATCTCGGGTGTCAGCCCCGGTACCTGTGAGCTTAGGTAATAGGAGTCGTCGGAGCACACGGCTTGTCCGTCTGCATAACGGATGCGTTTGGCGCGTGTGAGCTCACAGCCTTCGGGAAACCCGGTAATCTTGGAGAGCGCCTTGCTACAGATGAGGAGCTCAAAGACGGTGGTGACAGTCTTGAGCTCAAAGCCTCGGTTGACCGCGATTTCCTTAAAGGTCTCGAGTCCGCCGCCACCACGACTCTTCTCGTCACTGATGTTGCGAATGACGCGCATGCCTTTGCCTTGCTGGGGGAGCACGTAACCATCTGCCGCAAGCATCGAGATGGCGCGACGGACCGTCATGCGCGAACAGTCAAACAGCTGCGTGAGCTCAGTCTCCGAAGGCAGATAGCTCTGATAGGCGTATGTGCCGTCGTCAATCGACTGCTTCACGTTGTCATAAATAGTTTGGAAGATGGCTCGCGCCATGACGGTCTCCTAGAGCTGGGTGCGCGAGTGGTGGATGAGGACCGCTCGCGCGGGTGTCGATCGATTTACTTGCTGGGGTCGATTATATATTTACCCATGGCACGCAGGGCCGGGTCTGACAGGATGGCGCCGAGTTCGTCGAGGGAGGCTACCTTTGCGACCATCGAGGATACGTCGAGCCTGCCAGAGTCGATGAGCTCGAGCGCACGACGCTGCGTATAAGGGTTAATGTAGGACGAGGTAAGCACAAGCTCCTTCTGGAAGACCTCGAAGGGCTTGACGGTGATTGTCTCATCGGGCTTGGTGAGGCCGAACATCATGACCGTAGCCTTGTGGCCGGCGATCTGGATGGCCTGCTCGATGGTGACGGGCTTGCCAACACACTCGATAACGACATCGACGTTGCCGACGCCCTCCTGCTTCAGGCGGGCCGGGACGTCCTCGTGGATGGAATCAATTGCCAGGTCGGCGCCGAGTTTGAGCGCAACCTTGCGCTTGCCTTCGACGGGCTCGAGCAAGACAACCTTGGTGGCGCCGGCGTTTTTAGCAAGCTGCATCATGAGCAGACCGATCATGCCACCGCCGATAACGACAACTGTGCTGCCGGGCTTGATGTTGCACATATCGATGCCGTGCAGGCAGCAGGCGACGGGCTCGGTCATAGCGCCCTGCTCGAAGCTGGTGTGATCGCCCAACTTGTAGACTTGCTGCATATCGACGGAGCAGTACTCGGCAAAGCCGCCGTTAACGGTGGTGCCGTAACCGGTCATATGCTCGCAGTAGTGGTTGATTCCGTCGCGGCAGGGTTCGCAGCAGCCGCAGGGATGGTTTGGGTCGATGCACACGCGATCGCCCGGTTTAATGCCAGCGACGTCGCTGCCCACGGCCTCGACAACGCCCGCAAACTCATGACCAAGGATCGTGGGCGGGGTAACGTCGGCTGCACCCTTGTCGCCTTCATAGATATGAACGTCGGTACCGCAGACGCCGCAAGCTTTGACGTTGATCAGAACGTCGCGCCTGCCCACGGCCGGCTTTGCCGATTCCTCGACTCTGAGGTCGTGCTTTCCATAGAAGACCGCGCTTTTCATGGTGACTCCTTAACGTGGCGGTGAATGTTGTAATGAAGTATAGGTATGTCTATAGATATAGACAAGCACATCTAGACAAGTAGAAAAGAAATTTATAATGCAGTCATCAGCTATGTCAGATTTAACAGGCGAAATACTGGACATATACCGTTTACGGCCAATAATCAACCGTTTACCGACCGTAGTATTTATGCTAACTTGTCTAGATAAGTGATATGATAAAAATAGAAGCGCAAGAAGTCAGGGAAGCGGGCCCACCCGTCCTATTGCACGAGGTACACGCAAACGGCGCGTCTGCGGTCTCGAGTGAAGCCAAAACCGCAGCCGCTCCGAATGAAGAGAGGGGGATTCCCCGTCATGATGCAAAAGATACAACGTTTCGGCGGTGCAATGTACACGCCTGCAATTCTTTTCGCATTTTCCGGAATCGTCGTCGGCCTGGGTACGTTGTTTACCACCGAGGCGATCTTTGGCGAGATGGCCACTGCGGGTCATCTTTGGTTTGATTGCTGGAATGTGCTGCTCCAGGGTGGTTGGACGCTCTTTAACCAGATGCCGTTGCTGTTTTGCGTAGCGTTGCCAATCTCGCTCGCGAACAAGCAGAACGCTCGCTGCTGCATGGAGGCTTTGGCCATCTACCTTACCTTCAACTACTTTGTAAGCACAATCTTGGGGCAGTGGGGCCCTGTCTTTGGGGTCGACTACTCTGTCGAGGCGGGCAGCGGTACTGGTCTTGCCACTATCGCAAGCATCAAAACGCTTGATATGGGCATCATGGGCGCGCTTATCATTTCTGGTATCGCCACGATGCTTCACAACAAGTACTTCGACACCGAACTTCCTGAGTGGCTGGGCGTGTTCTCGGGCTCCGTGTTCATCTATATGATCGGTTTCTTCGTTATGGTTCCGGTCGCTCTTATCGCCTGCCTGGTGTGGCCGCATGTTCAGGCTGCTATCTCTGCCTTCCAGGGATTCATCCTTTCCGCCGGTACGTTTGGCGTGGGTGTCTTTGCTTTCTTCGAGCGCGTGCTGATCCCTACAGGCCTGCACCACTTTATCTATACGCCGTTCTATTACGACAACGCGGCGGTCAACGGCGGCATCTTTGCTGCTTGGGCCAACATCCTGCCCCAACTGGCTGCCGATCCGAGCATTGCTCTTAAGGATGCCGCACCCTGGGCTGCCTATACCTGCCCTGGTTGGACTAAAGTCTTCGGCTCGCTTGGCGTCGCCATTGCGTTTTATATGACCGCCAAACCCGAGCGCAAGCAGCGCGTCAAGGCTCTGCTCATTCCCGTCACCCTTACCGCTATGCTTTGCGGTATTACCGAGCCGCTTGACTTCACCTTCCTGTTCATCGCGCCCGGCCTGTTCGTCGTCCACTGCGTGCTCGGAGCGCTTGGCTGCATGGCTCAAAACCTCCTTGGCGTCGTGGGCATCTTCGACGGCGGCATCATCTCGATGCTCTCGTGGGACTGGCTGCCCCTTTGGGCCGCACACGGTCTGCAGTACGCCATCTCCATCCTTGTCGGTCTGTGCTTTACCGCCCTTTGGGTCGTGGTCTTCCGTTTCCTGATCGTCAAGTTCGACTTTAAGACCCCCGGTCGCGAGGATGACGATGTTGAGGTCGAGCTCAAGTCCAAGGCCGACTACAAGCAAAAGCAGGGCGGTGCTGCTGGCAAATCGGTCGCCCAGAGTAAAGATGATGAGCGCTTGGTGCTTGCCGAGAAAATCCTCGATCTGCTCGGTGGCACGGATAACATCGTCGATGTAACTAACTGCGCTACCCGTCTGCGCGTTAACGTCAAGGACAAGAGCGTCGTTGCACCCGAGGCTTCCTTCAAGGCGATCGGTACGCATGGCTTGGTGGTCCAAGGTCAGTCAATCCAGGTCATCATCGGCCTTACCGTCCCGCAGGTTCGCGAGAAGTTCGAGAGTCTTCTGAAGTTCGAGAGTCTTCTGTAAACCATCGTCCATCGAAAAAATCGGCCTTGCAGAGCCGGTATGCACCGCAAGGCCGATTCTAGAGATAAAAAACTCCACTTCTAGGTAACAATTCCAAACCGTACAGGCCGCGTGCGGGGATGGATTGAGCAAGCGGCCAGAATGAGGAGGACATCATGTCCAAGAAAAACTATGCCGTGACCATTGCCGGCGGTGGCTCTACCTTCACTCCGGGCATTGCCCTGATGCTGCTTGAGGAGCGCGACCGCTTCCCGGTCAACAAGGTGACCTTCTACGACAACAACGCCGAGCGCCAGGAGACCGTGGCCAAGGCCTGCGAGATCTACTTCCACGAGAACGCCCCCGAGGTTGAGTTCAACTACACCACCGACCCCGAGACCGCATTCACCGGGACCGACTTCGTCCTCGCTCACATCCGCGTTGGCCTGTACGCTATGCGCGAGCTCGACGAGAAGATTCCTCTCAAGTACGGTTGCGTTGGCCAAGAGACCTGCGGTGCCGGCGGTATCGCCTACGGCATGCGCTCCATCGGCGGCGTCATCGAGATTCTCGACTACATGGAGAAGTACAGCCCCAACGCTTGGATGCTCAACTACTCCAACCCCGCAGCTATCGTTGCCGAGGCCTGCCGCGTGCTGCGCCCCAACAGCCGCATCATCAACATCTGCGACATGCCGATCGACCTCATGGATAAGATGAGCCGTATGTGCGGCATCAAGGATCGTCGCGAGCTGCAGTACAGCTACTACGGCCTCAACCACTTTGGTTGGTGGAGCAAGATCTACGACAAGGAGGGCAACGACCTCATGCCGCAGATCAAGGAGCACATGGCAAAGAACGGCTACTTGGACGGCATTGAGCACGAGGCCGGTAAGGAGCAGCACGTCGAGGAGAGCTGGATTCACACCTTCGGCAAGGCCAAGGATGTCTATGCTGTCGATCCCGAGACGATTCCCAACACCTACCTCAAGTACTACCTGTACCCGGACTATGTTGTCGAGACGTCTGACCCCAACTACACTCGCGCCAATGAGGTTATGGACGGCCGCGAGAAGAAGGTCTTTGGCGCTTGCCGCGACATCATTGCCAAGGGTACTGCCAAGGACGGCGGCTTTGAGCCCGACGTACACGCCAACTACATCGTCGACCTTGCCTGCGCACTGGCCGAGAATACGCTCGAGCGCTTCCTGCTGATCGTCCCCAACGATGGCGCTGTGCCCAACTTCGACCCGACGGCCATGGTCGAGGTGCCTTGCATCGTCGGTTCTAACGGCTTTGAGAAGATCTGCCAGGGCCCGATCCCGCAGTTCCAGAAGGGCCTGATGGAGCAGCAGGTTTCCGTCGAGAAGCTCGTTGTCCAGGCTTGGGTCGAGGGCAGCTACCAGAAGCTCTGGCAGGCACTCACGCTCTCCAAGACCATTCCTTCGGCGAGCGTTGCCAAGCAGATCCTGGACGAGCTCATCGAGGCCAACAAGGATTTCTGGCCCGAGCTTAAGTAAGGACTACTGTCTCGAACCCTCACGCATCTCTGCTTCATTTGCGCCGCCGTGGTGTCCGGATTCGCCCGGATGCTGCGGCGGCGCTATACTTATACGGTTTGAAGTACCTGTACCAAAAGGAGCTGTCGTGTCCCTTTCCATCGGTATCGTGGGCCTGCCCAACGTGGGCAAGTCGACGCTGTTCACCGCGCTTACCAAAAAGACCGGCCTTGCCGCCAACTACCCGTTTGCCACGATCGACCCCAACGTGGGCATCGTCGACGTGCCCGATAGCCGTCTGCAAAAGCTCGCCGACATCGTCAACCCGGGCCGCATTGTGCCGGCGACGGTCGAGTTCGTCGACATCGCAGGTCTGGTAAAGGGCGCTAACGAGGGCGAGGGTCTAGGCAACCAGTTCTTGGCCAACATTCGCGAGACCGACGCTATCTGCGAGGTCGTGCGCTACTTTAAGGACCCCAACGTCATGCGTGAGGTGGGCCGCACGGGCGAGTTCGTCGATCCCGCCGGCGATGCCGACACCATCATGACCGAGCTCATCTTGGCCGACATGGGCACGCTTGAGAAGCAGCTGCCCAAGCTCGAGAAGGAGGCCAAGCGCGACAAGGAGCTCATGCCCAAGTTCGAGGTGGCCAAGCGCCTGCTTGCCTGGCTCAACGAGGGTAAGCGCGCAGCGTCCATGGAGATGACCGACGAGGAGCGCGCCGCTGCTAAGGGCCTGTTCTTGCTCACCATGAAGCCCATTCTGTATGTGGCCAACGTGGACGAGGATATGCTCAACGAGGACCTGGCGCCCATCGATGGCGTCAAGCCGTTGCCCATCTGCGCCAAGATCGAGGCCGAGCTTTCCGAGCTCGATCCCGAGGATGCTGCCGACTACCTGGAGAGCCTGGGCCTGGAGCAGCCCGGTCTGGACGTGCTCGCGCAGGCGGCCTATAAGCTGCTCGGTCTGCAGTCGTTCTTTACGGCCGGCGAGATGGAGGTCAAGGCCTGGACGGTTCGCCAGGGCGCGACTGCCCCGCAGGCCGCCGGCGTCATCCACACTGACTTTGAGCGCGGCTTTATTAAGGCCGAGGTCATTGGCTATGACGACTACATCGAGCTCGGCGGCGAGCAGGGCGCCAAGGCCGCCGGCAAGCTGCGTATTGAGGGCAAGGACTATGTCATGGCCGATGGCGACGTCGTGCACTTCCGCTTTAACGTGTAAGGACGACGCATATGTTTAAATATGGCAAAAAAGCTGGCTACATGGGTATTGCGCTGCTCGTACTTGCGGTGATTCCGCTGGTGGTTGCAGCGTGTGTTATCCCCAACATTGGTCCCGAGGTGGCAACAAAGTTTAATGCCGCCGGCGAAGTGACGCGCTGGGGCAAGAGCTACGAGTTGCTGGCGCTGCCGGTGCTCAACCTGCTGCTGAGCGTGGCGACGTACTTTACGGCGGGACGCCAGGCTAAAAACAATGATGACTCCGCCGCCATGGCGCGCATCGTGTGCGAGCGCTACCTGCGCAACGGCTGCATCACGGGCGTGTTCCTCAACGTGATCAACGTTTACTTTATGTACTCGGCGATTACCGGAACAGGCTTTGGTTTTGGTTTCTAGCTTGTCCTTTTAGGCAACGAGCCTGCAAGCATATTCGATGGCTGCTGCGAGGCCGCCGCTCGATCGTGGTTTAAAGACCATGTCGGCGGCGGCCTCGTTTTCGTATCCGGCGCCGCGAAGGGCGAGTGCGATACCGGCTTCTAAAAGGAGCGGCAGGCCGCGTTGGCTGGTTGCGATCACGGCAGCCTGATTGAGCGAGCAGCCGTGCGCCTGACATTGGATGGCAAGTTCACCTTGCGCCGGGCAAGGGACCAGAACGGCGGCGACGCGACTTGATAGCAATGCAAATGCTGTGCGCTCATCGGGCGAAAGGCATTCTGCTTCAACGACGACGAGCTTGGGCGGTGCGCTGTTTGTGCGAGGCGTGGCTCGGTACATGCGGACCGAAGAACCCGACATAGAAAACTCCTGTGTATTCGGCAAAACGTAAACTATAGTTTACGTTTATGTTCGGCTCCATTTCAAACTCGGCTGCATGGACGAACGTGCGAAACAGATTCTTGGCAGGCGGGTCGAAGAGACACGCAGGGACCTTGGTATCTCCAAGGTTGATTTTTGTGTGGCGACAGGAATCAGCCGACCCTACCTCGACCGAATCGAAGATGGGACGGCAAATTTCACGCTCAAGGTTCTATTTAAGATCGCGCCCGCACTCGGCATGACGGTGTCAGAACTTCTCGAGGGTATCGAATAGGGGATACCCGTCGACAACTGAATTACGCCATCGGGATACGGTCGTGGTTGACTTGGCTGTAGAACAGGCGCTGAATCTCTGCCGCATCACGTGACTGGCCGAGCGCCCACATGGTTTTGGCCACGAGCGTCTCGGTGGTCATATCGTCGCCGCGCAAAATACCCGGATGATCGGCGTAGGCACGGCCGACCTCATAAACACCCAGGTCAAGTCCCTCCTCGGGGACCTGCGTGGTCATAACGACGGTGCGACCCGAATCGACCCAGCGGAAAATCGCCTCCTGGAATGACTCGCCCGACTCACCAAACTCGGGAATACCGCCAATGCCAAAGGTCTCCAGGATAACGGCATCGTAGCTATCGGCTAGGGCGTCGAGGATACCCGGGTTCACGCCGGGCGTGAGCTTAAGGACAAACACGCGCGGATCGATACTGTCGTAGAAACGAACTGGGCTCTCATTCTGATGGGTGCCGTGAAGCCCGTTGCGCACAATGCGGTCGTTGCGGATATAGGCGATGGGCGGATAGTTGACGCTAATGAATGCGTTAAAGCTCATGGTGCGCTGTTTGCGGGCGCGCGTACCGGCAATGGCGACGCCGCCAAACACGATCGAAACGTCGTGCGAGTGCTCGTCGAGCGCATAGAGCAGGCTCTGGTACAGATTAAGTTTGGCATCAGTAAAAGGGTTGCCCATGGGCTTTTGCGAGCCGGTGAGCACGATGGGCTTGGGGCTGTCCTGAATCAGATAGGAAAGTGCTGCTGCGGTGTAGCTCATAGTGTCCGTGCCGTGTAGGATCACAAAGCCGTCGTGGTCGGCATAGCCTTCGACGATGACATCGCGGATACGCATCCAGTCGCTCGGGCGCATATTGGTGCTGTCGATGTTCATGGGCTGCACGACATCGAGCTCGCAGAGGCCCGAGATCTCGGGGACGCTCTGGGCGAGCTCCTCACCGGTCAGAGCGGGGGAGAGGCCGTTACCGTCCTCGGTCGATGCGATGGTGCCGCCCGTGGCGATGAGAAGGATGCGCTTCATGCTGGTATTCCTATCGTATTTGCCGCCGTAAGGGCGGAGTCGTTCGGCAGTATTGTGGCACAGGGCGTCGAATGTTCAAACGTATTACATCATCTGTAACGTTTGGTAACACTTCAATTGCTGGCAAATAGGGGCCCAGGTCGTGCGTTTGCCGTGCGCTGATGGCTGCGAGGGACGAGAAACCACATATAAACGTGTACACTATGGAAGTTATTTTCGTTCATTCACGCGGGTGGGCACCGGCTCCCCGCCAACAAGAGGGGGAAACCATGGATCAAAAGGCTTCCGCAAAGGTCCTCGTACTCGACTTTGGTGCGCAGTACGGTCAGCTCATTGCCCGTCGCGTCCGCGACCTCAACGTGTATTCCGAGATTGTCCCCTGCGACATCTCGGCTGACGAGATTCGCGAGATGAACGCCTCTGCGCTCATCCTTTCTGGCGGCCCGGCTTCTGTGTATGCCGAGGACGCTCCGTCCATCGACCCTGCCATCTTTGACCTGGGCCTTCCCGTCCTGGGCTTCTGCTACGGCCATCAGATCACGGCAGTGACGCTCGGCGGCAAGGTCGGCCACTCCGAGGTGGGCGAGTACGGCCGCGCCACCATCACGCGCACGGCCGGCGCCAAGCTCTTTAACTCCACGCCCATGGAGCAGACCGTGTGGATGAGCCACCGCGACGCCGTGTCCGAGGTGCCCGAGGGCTTTACCGTTACCGCCAGCACCGACGTGTGCCCGGTCGCTGCCATGGAGTGCGTCGAGCGCAAGATCTTCACCACGCAGTTCCACCCCGAGGTCAAGCACTCCGAGTACGGTCAGCAGCTGCTGAGCAACTTCCTGTTTGAGATCTGCGGCCTGGAGCCCAACTGGAGCATGGACAACCTGGTCGAGACCATGACGGCCGAGTTCCGCGAGAAGGTCGGTGACGACCGCGTGATTCTGGCCCTGTCCGGTGGTGTCGACTCTTCCGTCGTGGCTGCGCTGGGCGCCCGCGCCGTGGGCAAGCAGATGACCTGCGTGTTCATCAACCACGGTCTGCTGCGCAAGGGCGAGCCCGAGCAGGTGGAGGAGGTCTTCACCAAGCAGTTCGACGTCGACTTTATTCACGTCCACGCCGAGGACCGCTATGCCGAGCTTCTGGCTGGCGTGACCGAGCCCGAGGAGAAGCGCCGCATCATCGGTACGCAGTTCTGGAAAGAGTTCTTCGCCGTGGCGCAGCAGCTCGAGACCGATGGCAAGCCGGTCAAGTACCTGGCTCAGGGCACCATCTACCCCGACATCATCGAGTCCGGAGCTCGCAAGACGGGCGGCAAGACGGCCACCATCAAGAGCCATCACAACCTGATCCCGTTCCCTGAGGGCGTACACTTCGACCTCATTGAGCCGCTCGACCACTTCTTTAAGGACGAGGTCCGCGCACTTGGTCTGGCGCTGGGCCTGCCGGGTCACATCGTGTTCCGTCAGCCTTTCCCGGGCCCGGGTCTGGCCATCCGCATCATCGGTGCGGTCGACAAGGAGAAGCTCGAGATCCTCAAGAACGCCGACGCCATCGTGCGCGAGGAGCTCGACGCCTACAACCAGCGCCTGTTTGAGCAGACCGGCGAGCGCAACTCCGAGCACAGCTGCTGGCAGTACTTTGCGGTTCTGCCCGACATTAAGTCCGTCGGCGTTATGGGCGACGAGCGCACCTATCAGCGCCCGATCATCCTGCGTGCCGTCGAGTCCAGCGATGCCATGACCGCCGACTGGGCCAAGCTGCCCTACGACGTGTTGGCACGCATCTCCGGCCGCATCGTTGCCGAGGTTCCCGGTGCCAACCGCGTGTGCTACGACATTACGTCCAAGCCG
The DNA here is from genome assembly GCA_902470095.1 of uncultured Collinsella sp. GTDB lineage: Bacteria > Actinomycetota > Coriobacteriia > Coriobacteriales > Coriobacteriaceae > Collinsella. Next base: position 24 of record CABRFG010000041.1, on the reverse strand, counting down.
CCCGCGACGATTGAGTGGGAATAG
>CABRFG010000040.1 GCA_902470095.1 uncultured Collinsella sp. | reverse complement strand
TTTCCTGCTCTACAGTCCTGCGCAAGACGGAAAGCACATTAAGTGCTTTCCTTTGCGTGCGGAACTCGCGACAAACTTCATGCCCTCCGGTCCGCCCCGGGAGCTGGGGTAACTTATTCGGGCCCGGCATTCAGAAAAGTCAGTGCAGCAAAATGGCGATGCGGATAGCGACATGGGCATGGTTTTCGTTGCGCGCACGGGTCCCCTGGGGAGCACCGTGCATTTTTGGGAGTATTCAGCAAGCCAGGACGGCTGCATACACGCCGGACACACCATATTGGTCCCAAGAACGCCTTCGACCGGCGATTTGAGTCGGCAGGCAAACCCCGCCAGGACAAAAAGGCATGCTTCGCGCCGTACCGGAGCCCAAAATGACGTCAATCTCCGCAACGTTACTCAGCCGCAGCGGCACCGGCAGAGCTCGCGGTGCTGAATACTCCGTTTTTTGCACGGCACGGGCGGGGGTACATCAGGATCAGGAAGGACATCCCAGCCTTTTTATGCAATCTGTAATGGGAAGTATGCAAAACACCAAGAGATAGCATTGCTGGTGTCCAAATTGAGCGCGGGGCAGCAGCACCTCCGCCCCGCACCCAAATCCAACAGAGCAGGGACGCTCATGGCGGATCCCCACCAAAACGCAAACGCGGCTCGAGCGCTATCCCAAAAAGGCTGCCCGAGCCGCGCTTAACGGTACGGCATGAACACTTAGCGCTCGTAAATCAAGTTACCTGCCAGGTAGGTGGTCTGAACCTTGGTAGCCTGGAGCTCTTGGGGGTCGATGGTGAGCGGGTTTTGGTCCAGGACTACCAGGTCGGCATACTTACCGGGCTCCAAGCTGCCGAGGTTTTGCTCGTCGCCTGCCGCGTAGGCGCTGCCCAGGGTGTAGTTGCGCAGAGCTGTGGCCGCATCGATGCGCTCGCTCGGCAGCCAGCCGCCCTCGGGCCAGTGGCTTTTGGGGTCCTGGCGCGTGATAGCCGTGTAGAGCACGTTCATGCTGGTAACAGCTGTGATAGGGCTGTCGGTACCGAAGGCTTGGCGAATGCCGCGCTGCTTATAGGTCGCAAACGGCCACATGATGCGGCTGCGTTCCAGGCCCAGATCGCGCTCGGGGCCGCCCGGGTCGAGTGTAATGTGACAGGGCTGGCTCGAGGCAACGACGTTAAGCTTGCGTAGACGATCGATGTCCTCGGGCAAGAGGTTCTCCAGGTGCTCGAGCGTGTTATGGCCGTGCTGGGGCAGGCCGTACAGGTCGGCGGCCTCCTCGAAGATATCCAGCGCGGCATGAATCGCACCGTCACCAATGACGTGGATGCGCACGGTGTGACCGCGCTCCGCGGCCGCCAGAACCAGTTTGCGCATGCGCTCAGCCGGAACCGTCAGACGGCCCTGATCGCCCGGGAAGCGCGGGTTGGTATAGGGCTCGGTGAGATAGGCCGTGTGTTCGCTCGACACACCGTCGAAGAACTGCTTAAAGCCTGGCGCCGAGAGCAGCGCGTTGTTCGCGTAACGTGCCTGCAGCTCTTCCAAGCGCGATTGGTCATCCAGCAGCGTGGGGAACAGATGGGCGCGGATGCCCAACTTGCCGGCTGCCTGCAGTTTGTCGTAGACGTCGTCGCGGATAAAGTCGCAGCCCGGCATGGGCATGAGCGACATATCGCATATCGAGGTGATGCCCTGCTCGGCCATACGCCTCATTTGGCCGGCGTAAGCGCTCGCGATGCGGTCCTCCCCCAGCCACTCAAGGCAGCGCGGTAGCAGCTGCATGGCAGCCGCCTCGTGAGCAATGCCCGTGAGTTCGCCGTTTGCATCCTTGTCGTAGCTGCCGCCCGCTGGCGGCTCGCTGTCGCGCGTGACGCCGAGCGCCTCGAGTGCGCGGCTGTTGAGCCAAAGCGTGTGCCCGTCGCCCGAATACATAACGCAGGGACGATCGGGGAATGCCGCATCGAGCGACGCCTTGGTAGGATGCTCGGGCGGGTCCCAACGGTAATCGCGCCAGCCCTGCGTCACAACCCAAGCGTCACTAGGCAGATCCTGGGAAAACTCGAGCGCATGTTGCACCAGCGCCGCCTCGGACGTGCCCATATCCATGAGCATGTACGGCGAGGAACCGACCGAGGTATGGAAGAAGTGCAGATGAGCGTCATGGAAACCGGGGCAGACAAACTGCTCGCCGTAGTCGATAACCGACGTAGCGGCAGGAGCGGCGGCGATCACGTCATCGGGCGCACCGACTGCGACGATACGGTCGCCTGCGATGGCAATCGCCAGCTCGCGGGTGGTATCGATGCCGTCTTGCGCGGTAAAGACGTTCTTGGAGCGGATAATCCGATCGATATGTTGCATGGGCATCCCCATCTCTGGCAGGAAATTCAACACCCCCGAGTGTACTCCCCCGCCCTTGTAACAAAACCCCAAGCGGCAAACGGCAACTTTACCAGCCCTAGCGGCAGGTGGCATACTGGAGAGAGCCTGTACGATTTTGCGATCAACCCAGCAAGGAGCAAATCGACCATGACGAAGACCAAGGCACAGCAGATTATGGCGGCGACCGAGGCTCGCGCGGCTGACGACGTCACCGCGGCCATCCAAGATATCGCTACCGAGTTTGAACCATATATCATCAAGCAGCGCCGGCACTTCCATAAGCACCCGGAGCTGAGCCTCGCCGAGGAGCGCACGACCTCCGACATCGCCAACCAGCTCGACGCCATGAATATCCCCTACGAGCGTCCCCTTAAGACGGGCCTGGTGGCAACGCTTCGCGGCACCGCGCCCGACGCCTATCGCGAGGACGGCACGCCACGCCGCCGCATCCTGCTGCGCGCCGATATCGACGCCCTGCCCGTTACCGAGCAGACTGGCGAGGAGTTCGCCAGCGTCAACGAGGGCTGTATGCACGCCTGCGGCCACGACTGCCATATCGCCATGATGCTCGGCACGCTGCAAATCCTGCGCCATATGACCGACGACATCCACGGCGAAGTCCGCATCGTATTCCAGCCCAGCGAGGAAAACGGCCAGGGCGCTAAGCTCATGATCGGCACGGGTGTGCTCGACGGCGTCGATGGCGTCTACGCCGCGCACATCTGGAGTGAGGTCGACGCCGGCACCGTGAGCTGCGAGCCCGGTCCGCGCATGGCCAATACCGACTGGTTCCGCATCGACGTCCGCGGCACCTCGTGCCATGGCGCCATGCCCCAGCGAGGTCACGACGCCGTCATGGTTGCCGCCGAGATCGTCAACGCCCTGCAAACCATCGTTTCGCGCGAAATCAGCCCCTACGAGCCGGCCGTCATCACCGTCGGCGAGCTGCACGGCGGCACCGCGCGCAACGTTATCGCCGGCATGGCCTACCTCGCCGGCACAGTGCGCACCTACGGCGATTCGACCCACGAGGAAATGCCGGAGCTCATGCGCCGCATCGTGGAGCATACCGCGGCAGCTCTGGGCGCCGAGGCAGAGCTCACCGACTACACCATCGCCAACTACAAGGTCGAAAACGACGCCGCCTCGAGCGAGCGCTGCCGTCAGGCTGTAATCAAGTGCCTGGGCCCCACCGGCCAAGGCCATTATCGCGGCACGCTTTCGGGCGAGGATTTTTCGGAGTACCTGCGTCGCGTACCGGGCGTGCTCGCCTTTGTAGGTACGCGCAACCCCAAGATTGGCGCCACGTACGCCCAACATTCCTGCTTCTACAAGATCGACGAGACCGTGCTGGCAAAGGGCTCCATGGTGGCCGCCCAGTATGCTATCGACTTTTTGGCCGAGCCCACGCAAGAGGAGCTCGACGGCCCCGCGATTACCGCGGTCGCCGAAACCAACCCCGATCTGGCCGCCAAGTTGCGCTCTGCCAAGGCGACGACCGCCGAGGCTCGCGACGCCATCCATGATGCCCGAACGGCTCGCCATGCCGCAATCAAGGGCATCCACGACGCACGCGCTGCTGCACGCCGCGAGGAGAAGCACGACGAGTAGTCGTCACACCCATCCATAACAGCTTGGCTAAAGCAGAGCGGGGGCGGACGTATCGAAACGTCCGCCCCCGCTCATTCTTCAAGCGCTATTTCTACCATTTCTACCCCGTCCCCAAATAGCAGGCGGCGTGGCTACTCGTCCTGAGGCTCCTCGTCGGAGCTTGGCTCGGACGCCGGCTCAGGTGCTGGTGCCGGCTCAGGCTCAGGCTCAGGTGCAGGCTCGGACTCAGATGCCGGCTCAGGCTCGGGCGCCGGCTCAGGCTCGGTCGCGGGAGCGGGTGCAGGTGCCGGCGAAGCATCCGGAGCACCGTAACCCGAAGGGGTGGACTTCTTCTCGAAGGGCAACACAAAAGTCAGGACGTCGTCCTTATCCTCATCGGCCCACTCGCTTGCATAGCGTGCGGCCCAATAGCCAACGGCACGGTGCTTGAGCATCTTGCCAAAGACCGTAAGAAATACGGTGACGAAAGCGACCAGCACCAAGAACAGCGCGAGCGTGACGCCACCGCCGGTAACAATTGCCTCAATACCCGTAGGACGATAGTAGTAGCTATACATACCGACAGAGGCAATGGCGCCAAAGACGACCGTCAAGATCCATGTGACAACGTTGGCGACCAGGCCCGTCAAAAACTCGGGAAGGAACGAAGCGCAGAACAGTTTGGTCTTGTTGTGCTTAAAGGCCGCCCAGACCTTATCGAGCGAAAACGCGCTCTCGACACGCCCGGTCACCGCAAAGTGCATCACGGCGATGTCGGCGAACATCTTAAAGAAGACACCCAGAATCGCCGAGGCAATTAGCGCCAGGACAAGCAGGCCAAGCGAGCCAAACAGCGCAGCCTCGAGCGCATAAGAGCCGTAATAAGAATACGAGCCCGCAGCGCCAATTACCACGCCCTCCACCAGCGAAAGCACTACACCGATAACGGGAATGGCAGCGATAACCTCGAGCACGACCGAAATAACGCTCGAAAAGACTCCGAGACCAAACGACGTGGAACGCATGAGTGGACGGTCCATGCCGTCATCGACCTTGAGCGACAGATCACGGCCCCACTCGATACCGAAGCCGGAACCGCACACACTCGCAATGCAAGCTGCCAAAAAGCCGATGGCAGCCGCAATGCCGCCAATAACGGGAATAAACAACACGAGCACCGACACAACGCAAATCAGCGCCGGCAAAAACGCGATTTGGCATACACGCTGAAGCACACCCGGGGTCTTGGTCATATCTTGGAACGCCTGAGCCACACAGCCCTTTGGCGCATTCGCCACGGGCGGTTGTGGAACAAACTGCTGGGGCTGAGGCTGTCCCTGGGGAGCGGGGCCAGCGGCACCGGCATTAGGAGCACCACACACGCCGCAGAACTTGTCGTTATCGCCCATGGGGGCGCCACACTGCGAGCAGAACATAGAATCATCCCTTCGTATCTTGAACAAATCACTTGGATCGCAAACGATGTCTTTAGCATCATTATTGCCCAATGTGGGGTCAAATACTCAAAGATGACCGATTTGCAAGATACACGGCGCCAGCAGGCGGTTCGTTGAATACGTCTGTGCTAGTTCGTTCCGCGGAAGCCCTTGCCGACAATCTCGGAGCTGTCGACGATCGTGATAAAGGCACCCGGATCGACTTCGCGCGCATAGCGGCGCAGCTGCACGGCCTCGCGACGGCTCAGCACGCTCATGATCACCGTCACGCACTTGCCCGAGAAGGCACCGTAGCCGCGGCTGATGGTCGCTGTGCGGTTGAGATGCTTGACGATAAACTCCTCGACCTTAAGGGGTTCGGAGCAAATGACCGTGCAGACCTTACGAAGATGGATGCTCTCGATGGCCTTGTCGACCACAAGCGTCTTGGCAAACAGGCCGAGCACGCAATACAGACCGACACGCGGGCCATACAAAAAGGCCGCGATGGCCACGATGCCGATATCGACCAACAGCAGTGCGCGACCAATCTCGAGCGTGGTGCGGCGTTTGAGGATCATAGCGAGAATGTCCGTGCCACCCGTCGAGGCGCCGATGTCAAAGACAATAGCGCTGCCGAGCGCCGGCAAGATGACGGCAAAGCACAGGTCGAGCCACATATCACCCGTCAGAGAGACATCGGTCGGAATAAAGAGCTCAAACAGCGAAACATAGGCGGACAACGCAAACGAGGCGAAGACGCTCCACAGGATTGCCTTGCGCTCCAAAAAGATAAAGCCCAAAACGACGAGAACCGCGTTGATAATCCACATAAAGACGCCGACGGGCAGGGTCGGGAACAGCGTGGACAGAATGACCGACACGCCCGAGGTGCCGCCAAAAGCAAAGTGATTAGGGGTTTTAAACGCAACGATGGCAAAGGCCGTAAGAATCAGGCCCAGATTGAGCTCGGCAAAAAAGCGCGGGAAGCCCGGCTCCTGGCTGCGCTTTTGGCCGGCACGCTCGCCGCGCTCGATATCGGTGCGATCAACCACGCGCTCCATCGGCACCACGGGAGGACGATGCACCTCCTCGGCAGCACGCGATGCCGCCTCTGCCGCGGCGGCCTCAATCGCCCATGCCTTGCTTTCTGTTTCGTGCTCGTCGGCCATTACGGCAACCCCTCGTTAACAATTTGGAAACAATGCGCCCATTAGGGTAACGCGGAACGCGACGATTGCAACCCCTAGTTAGACGAGCGGTATGCCTACATCGGGGGGCATACAAATAACGGCCGGCCACGCTTTTGCTTGCGCGGTCGGCCGTTTAACGTTTTCGCAGATAAAACCTGCCAAAACAAACCTGTCCCTTTTTGGAAGGTTACTCGTGCTGGCTGGTGCGGTGCTCGTACTCCTCGGGGGTGATGACGTCCTCGATGCGCAGGTTGACGCCCGCCACCTCAAGGCCTGTCATCGCGGCAAGGCGCTCGGTGATACGTGCCTTGACATCGTCGAAGATCGCGGGCGCATAGGCGCCGTACTCGATAATGATGGAGATGTTGACGACCACGCGATTGTCATCGGTGACCTCGACCGTCACGCCCTTGGTCAGATTCTCGGCACCAAACTGCTCCTGCACAAAGTGCATGAGGTTACCCTTCATGCCCAGAACGTGCGGAACCTCGCGGGTGGCCATGGCAACGATCTTCTCGATCACACCGTTGGAATAGGTCAGCGAGTCCTCGGACTCGTCCGCCTCTTCGTCCATCTCCTCGTTGTCCTCGTCCGCATCGGACTCGGCCTCGACGAGCGCCTCGTCCTCGAGCGTCACATCCTCGGCTTCGGCGACGACCGCCTCGTTCTCCTCGAGCTCGGTATCGGCTACATCGACCTTCGTATTAAAAGCCATGGTTCCTCCTTATGCCTGCCGCGGATGCGACAGTCGAATACATATTAGCGGCCGCTAAACAGACGGCCGAAGAAGTTGACGATCCCGTTCTCGCCGTCGCGAATTTGGCCGATCACGGCGCCGATCAGCACGAAGAATGCAATGACGAGCGTGTCCCACAGGCCGAGCGTGAGCACCAACACGGCGAGGATAAAGCCAGCGACGGCACCGAGCGTGGTGTTGGGATGACGCACAGCATAGCTCCAGATGGCAGCGCCCGTACCCTTGATGAGACCCATAGCCTCGTCAAAATCCGCGGCTGCCGCGTCTTGTAACTCGGTTGCCTCTGCTTTGGAATCAACAGGTTCGCTCGCCGGCGTGGCGCTCTGGTCAATCGTCAGGCGCGGCGTACGAGCGGTCTTATCTTGATTGGTATCACTCACCGGAAACCTCCACGGTCTGGACGGTAGTCTTGGACGGCAAAAAACGGACGCGCGTGGTCGTACCCGGCGTGCCGAGCATGGTGTCGCAAGCTTCCTCGATGCGCTGCTGCATCGCGGTAGCCAAAGATGCCACGTCCTTATCGTCAAGCGCGATAGCCTCGACCTTAAAACGGACGTGCGAATCGTCGGAACCTTGGACGCGGGCCTCGACATGCTCGATCATCACGCGATCGTCGCGCTCTGCAGCAGCCCTGGCGCACGAAGAAAGCGCCGCGAGCGTGACCTCGATATTGCGCTCCCCCGCCGGATGCACGCAGGACGGCTCGCGACGAGCAAACATCAGGCGGAAGAAGCTTACCAGCACGCCAATCGCCACAACTCCGCCGCATGCCGTCACGACAATGCGCGGCATGGGGTCGCGCATCAGCAGCATAAAGCGATACGTATACGGCCCCCAAAACTGGCAGACAAGCGTACCCAGCGCCACGATGGCGGCGGCAAGATACACGATCGCTAGGGCTCGTTTGAGTACGCGCACGTGGCGCTCCCTTCAAATCTCGGCTCTCGAAATGCAAAACGGTTCGCATCATTATAAAAGAGCCGGGTCCGGTGCTCTACGCACGCGGATCCGGCTCATCTATTCCACGAGGCTTGCATGCTCGCTTCATTATGCCCAGATATGCACGGCTTAACCCGTGTAGGCGCTACTCCTCCTCGAGGGCAGCGATGACCTCGTCGGTCATGTCCATGGTGCTGTAAACATCCTGGACGTCGTCGAGCTCCTCAAGACGGTCGATGAGGCGCTGAACCTTCTTGGCGTCGGCGCCGGAGACCTCGGTCGGGGTGGTCGGGACCATGGTGGTCTCGGAGCCCTTGACCTGGACGCCCTGCTCCTCGAGCGCCTTGGAGACAGCCATGACCTCGTTGGCAGTAGTCCAGACGATCCACTCCTCGCCGGCGTCCTCGTAGTCCTCGCCGCCGGCCTCGGCGATGGCCATCATGAACTCATCCTCGTCACCGGCAGCACCGTTGGCGATCATGGTCTCCTTCTTGGCGTTCTCGTCCAGGATCTCCTTGGCGACGACGATCTGGCCCTTGCGCTCAAACTGGAAGGCGACGGAGCCGGAGGTGCCCAGGTTGCCACCAGCGTGGGAGAAGGCGGAACGGACATCAGCAGCGGTACGGTTGCGGTTGTCGGTCAGGCAGTCGACGTAGACGGCGACACCGGCGGGACCGTAGCCCTCGTACACGATGTTCTCGTAGACGGCGGCGTCAGCACCCGAACCAAAAGCCTTGTCGATAGCGGACTTGATCTTGTCCTTAGGCATGGACTGAGCCTTGGCCTTGGCAACGGCAGCGGCGAGGCTGGCGTTGTTCTCGGGCAGCGGGTCGCCGCCGAGACGGGCAGCAACGGTAATGTTGCGGCTGAGCTTGGAGAAGAGGGCGGAACGCTTGGCGTCCTGCGCGCCCTTACGATGCTTGGTTGTGGCCCACTTAGAGTGTCCGGACATACGTGTCTCCTATCGGTTTCGACCTAAAGCCCAGCGCAGATGCTCGGGCAATATAAACAAACGCTATAAATGATATACCTACTGGCCTGTGAGATAAACAAAAAAATGAAGGCGTCGTGATGATGCAGCCCCTTGGCACAAAGCAACCTGACCCCAATGCGCCAATCTTTGGTTAGGTCCACAGGCGGTCGCTGCGGGTGATCGTGGCGCCGATGGCGAAAGGCATGCATGCAATGACCGGGTACAGGTAGCGCATGTAGGTCGACCCGTTACATGGACCAATCAGGCACACAGCGAGCACACCCAGCAGCGGTATCCAGATGGCCAGCGCGCGCCACGAATGGCGGCGCAACAGGTAGACCACCACGACGATCATGATCCACACGTAGGTGGCCGAGCTCATGGTGAGCGAGATAAACGGAATGCGCTGCACCGCCACGCGGTACAGGTTAATCAGGTGGTCGCACCGGCGCACGGCTTTGCTATCGACCGGATGGAAGTCAAAGTACTTGAGGTTATCGGGCTTCGCCATAATCTCGGCACTGCGCGCCGTGCTGTAGACCCACGCATCGCGGGCACTCGGATAAAAGTAGCCGTAGTAGTTATTGATGAGCGCCGAGATATAGCACTCGGGATCCTTTTTGAACATCTGGGCCCACACCTCAAAATAGGTCTTGATGTCCTCCTGCGAGGCGTACTCGTTAAAGCAATTTTTGACGGCGTCCGACTTATCCGGGTTGTAACGGCGGCCCAGATTCTCGTACTTGAGCACACGGTCGATCACGGCACGCTCTTCGTCGGTCACCAAGCCGTCGCAAGGAGCCTCCACGATGGTGCCGTCCTCCTTAACCGTGGGGTTGACGCCCGAGTTGAGGCCGTCGTGCTTTTGGACAAAACGAGCCGTCTGCTGGAACGGAATCGAGAGGATTTCGCGCTTGGAACCAGGCGTGATGTCATGTGCCGGCATAAAGACCTTGGTGAAGTACATATTAGAGGCAAGGCAGAGTGCAAGCACCGCAAGAACTCCCACCCAGCGGAAACGCGGGGTGGTGCCCGAAGGCGCAGCACCAGCCTGCTTGGCTGCACGACGAGCCACGTGCGCGTCCCATGCGCAAAACGCCGCCGCGATTACGCATGCCGCCAGGGGAAACACCAGGCCGCCGTTGCGCAGAAACGTGGAACCCATGGCGCCCATAGCGAGCAGCAGCCAGTCATGGCGCACAAAGAGCACGGGCCTCTGTTCGCCCGCACGCTCGGCATTGGCATCGCGACGGGGCAGGCCGCATGCCACAAGCTTCACGGTCTGCACCAACAGCACCAAAAACGCGTCGGCAAACAGCACATCTTTGGTAAGCAGGGCCGCGTAGTTGGAGAACATGGGCATAAACACAAAGAACAGCAAGATCACGCCGCGGACCGGCAGGCTCACGCCTAGCTTGCGCAGCGACGATATGGAATAGGCCATGCAGGCGGCCGTGATGACAAATTGGGCACAGGTGTAGATGGCAAGGCCCGCATTGGCGCTATTGAACAGCGAAAGCCCCAGTTGCACGCACGAGCCGATGATGGCCGTGTGCACCACCGGATGATGGCCGTTGAGCAGCACGTTGGGGTTAAGCAGGCGCAGGTAATCGCTCGTGCCGTTGGGGTAGTTGAACCATTGGCGGATCTGCGCGCCCGTATCTCCCATAAAGAGGCCGGGCAGCGAGGCGATAAGCGTGGGCGCCCAGGCAATCATGAGCACAAGAAACGGCCCGACAAAGGGATGGACCGAGAGCACGGCGTGGGCAACACGCCACACGCGGCCAAAGTGGGTCTCCGAAAACGGAATGCGGCGGGAGCTCAACCAATCCAAAAACTCAAAAGCCAGATAGAAGGCCACAATCGCCAGAAGCATCCAGCCCGCGCCGCCAATCCAGGCGCAGATAACGCGTGCCTTGTCGCCCAGCACAATCTCTGCCGAATCGGTAAGGTCGTAGCTACGGCCGAACACCATGCAAACGGCAAAGAACAGCGATGGCAGCACGACCGACGGGCGCCAAGCGTCACCGCGGCCAAAGAACACATAGCGAAACGGCAGCGTGAGCAAGCAGGCAAGCGCGAGCAGCATCACTGCGTCGGTATGGCCGGCAAACGAGAGAAGTACCTCGTAGCACACGTAGAGCGTGCCCGTCGCCTTGGGGTCGATCGCCAGGACCGCGTTGCTCGACACCGGGGCGGGATCGATGGAAAACGCCGTAGTCGCCAGCAGGGCGAGCAAAAATGCGACGAGCGTCTGCTTGGCGGGATAGCGCTTAAACCAAACGATGCGGGCGGCGTCGCGCGCAGCCGTTGCGGAGAGGTCGGAATCCTTCACAGTCCGAATAGCCTTTCTAGAAACCTGCCAAAAAAGGACAGGTTTATTTTGGCAGGTTTTATCTGGGGAAACGTTACGGTTCTGTCATCGTTGCCCGGCAAAACCACCACAAAGGTGCCTGTCCCCTTTGTGGTGGTATGTGGCGGCTAGGCGTCGAGGTAGACGCGCTGGGGACGGTTGCGGCGGAGGGCAAAGATGATGAGCGCCAGGCCTGCAATCACGAGTGGCAGGCTCAACAGCTGACCCATGGTGATGACGCCGCCCAGCAGATAGCCCAGCTGGGCATCGGGCACGCGCACAAACTCAATGAGGAAGCGAACGATGCCGTAACCCATCACGAAGACGCCCATAAACGTGCCCTGGGGTAGCAGTGGTTTTTTGCGGCTGAGCACCTGCAAGATGCAGAAGAGCACAATGCCCTCGAGAAACGCCTCGTAGAGCTGGGAGGGATGGCGCGGCATATCGCCCGCGGTACCGCCAAAGATCACGCCCCAGGGCAGATCGGTCGGCTTGCCCCACAGCTCGCCGTTGACAAAGTTGGCGCAGCGCCCCAGGCACAGGGCCAGCGGAGCACCGATAACGGCAAGGTCGGCGATGGTCCAGGCATCGAGCTTGTACATACGGCACACGAGCACGCCACCGATGATGCCGCCCACCAGGCCGCCATGGAAACTCATGCCGCCCTCGTTGGTGGCAAAGATCTCGAGCGGATGTGCCCAGTAGTAGCCGTCGCCGTAAAAGATGACGTAGAACAGGCGGGCGCCGATGATAAGGCCAAAGACCACACCGACCACGACACTCGTCAGGTCGTCAACCGTAATGTCGAAACCCCAGCGACGCTGCGTGCGATACATGACGACCGCCGTGAGCAGAGCTCCGACCACATAGGCCAAGCCGTACCAGTAGATGGTGATGGGCCCCGCCGAAATGGCGACGGGATCAAGCATATGGTAGAGGTCGTTGAGCATATCGGTCCCCCTGCTCCCTACATACAAATGCGGCCGCGGGCCTTTCGCTCGCAGCCGCACATTTGGGCGTGACGTCTATGCGGAGCACATCGCCCGCAGCTTTCGCATCTTAGAACGGCGCATACTCGTCGTACAGATCCTCGGCCTCGCCGGAGGCGTTGACCTGCTCGACACGCGTAACGCCGGGCACATGCTCCTTGAGGATACGCTCGATACCCATGGACAGGGTCAGTGCGCTCATAGGGCAGCCGGCGCAGGCACCCTGAAGCTCAAGCTGGACGACGCCCTCGTCGTCGACGCCCACATACTCCATATCGCCGCCGTCAGCCTGCAGGTTGGGGCGGATCTCCTCAAGAACCTTCTTAAGCAGCTCTTCGTTAACAGCCACAGGGGCTCCTTTCTCACAATAACGCGGGCGCGCCCGCGGACAGAGCTATGTTACTACAGCCATGTACCCGCTCACGAGCCGTCCATGCGCGCGGACACGACTTTCACGAGCAGTCAATTTAGGACGGGGCTTTTTAGCTGCTTTTGCCGACGCCCGGCGCTAGCACACGCTGCCGCTACTGCTGAGTTTGTTCCCCGGTGCCGATGTGGACATCGACGATGACCTGGCGGTAGCTGATGCCGCAGGAGTCGAGAATGCGGCGACTGATGCGGCCGTCGTCGGTGTCGGCGTACTTATTGTCCAGGTAGACAACCTCGCCCACGCCCACCTGCGCCAGGATCTTGGCGCAGTCATGGCACGGGAACAGCGTGACGTAGACCGTGGAACCCTCAAGGTCTTTGAGCGAGCCGCGGTAGTTGAGCACGGCGTTGGCCTCGGCATGGACTACGTAGTTGTGCTTGTCCTGTAGCGGGTCATCGCTCGTGCCCCACGGGAAAAAGTCGTCGTTGAGTGCCGAGGGCGTACCGTTGTAGCCCACCGAAAGGATGCGGTGGTTGGTGCTGGCGATGCACGCGCCTACCTGCGTATTGGGATCCTTGCTGCGGCGCTGCGCGGCGATGGCTACGCTCATAAAGAACTCGTCCCAGCTAATAACGTCGCGGCGCTTGCCCGACGTGGTTTGATGAAGATCGTCCGACATGGCAGACACCTCCGAAATCGCAATAGTTTGACCCATTGTAGCAGGTGAAAGGTGGGGTTGTTTCCTCTCCCGCCGACGTCCTCGGCTTTATGCGCGACGAGGCTTTTGGTTGATGCGGTACAGCTCGGCGAGACCCCGCAGCGTCAGTGCGTCGTCTACCGTCAGGCTGTGGCCGACCAACGCAGCGAGCGCCTCGGCATCGTCGCCGGTAATGACGATGGGCACGATACCCTCCCCCGCCTCCTTGGTCGAGCGCATCTCGGCAAGCACCATGTCGAGCATGCCGTCGATACGGGCCACCTCGCCCAAGACCACGCCCGAGCGCATGGCCTCGCGCGTGTTGCGACCGATCACATGTGTGGGTGCCGAGGGCTCGACCTGCGGCAGGCGCGCCGCAGCGGCCGAAAGCGAGCGGGCGCCAAGTGCCAGACCCGGCGCGATGACGCCGCCGACAAAGGTTCCGCGCGCATCGATGACCTCGATATTGGTCGTAGTGCCCAGGTCGATCACGATGCACGGCGAGCCGTAGACGGCGCGGGCAGCCACGGCGTCGGCGATGCGGTCGGGGCCGATCTCGGCCGGATCGTCGTAGTGCACGGGCATGCCGGTCTTAAGTCCCGGCCCCACGGTGAGCACGCGCCCCGTGCAGGTGCGGGAAAGCGCCGCCTTCCACGGGCGCTCGAGCGCCGGCACCACACAACTCAGCACGGCCGCCGCGGGAACGAGTACACCCGGCATGCCCGCATCGATTGCCAGCGCGCCCATGACCTGCACGAGCCTCATGCGCGCCTCGTCGGCCGTGATGCTCGACGGCGTCGTGATCTCGCACGTCGCAAGCGGGCATTCCTGCGCCGCGGCCGAATCCTCGGCAAACAGGCCAAAGCGAATGAATGTGTTGCCCACATCGACCGTCAATATATATGCGCACCCATTAAGCATCGTCGGCGCTCCTTTCGTCTGCCCAGCAGTATATCGCCTACCCAAACCAGCTAAAAAGCCCCGTCCCAAATTGACTACCTTGCGGCTATACTGATGCGCGGTCGTACGTGAGCTCACGCGTCGGCCCTTGGTAACCCGACTTCCCGCGCCGTATCCGTAGCGGCGCTTGCGGGGGAAGCGGATATACGCAAAGGAGTTCTATATGAGCAATCCCTCGAACCGCACCTCGATGCGCGGTCAACTCACGCTGCGCGGCGTCGTCATCGGCGTCCTTGGCTGCGTGATTATCACGGCAAGCTCGGCCTATACTGCCCTCAAGATGGGCGCCCTCCCCTGGCCGATCATTTTCGCTGCCGTCATTTCGCTGTTCTTCCTGAAGCTCATGGGCAACGCCAGCCTCAACGAGGCCAACGTCACCCACACCATCATGTCTGCGGGCGCCATGGTCGCCGGCGGCCTGGCGTTTACCATCCCGGGCGCCTGGATGCTGGGCTATGCCGACCAGATCAGCTGGCTTGACATGTTTATCGTGGCACTCGCCGGCACTATCCTGGGCCTACTGGCCACGGCACTCATCCACCGTCACTTTATCGTGGACGCCGCGCTGGAGTTCCCCACCGGCAACGCCGCAGCTCAGACCCTACGCGCGACCGAGGCCGGCGGCAAGACCGGCAAGCAGCTCTTTGGCTCCATGGCCATCGCAGGCATCTACAGCGTGCTGCGCGACGCCCTGGGCGTGGTGCCCAGCATGCTGTGCACGCTCAATATCCCCGGCGTGACCTTTGCCATCTATAACTCGCCCATGTTGCTGTCCATCGGCTTTTTGGTGGGCTTCGCCCCCGTCGCGTTCTGGTTTGCTGGCGCGCTGCTGGGCAATTTTGGCATCATCGTCGGCGGCACCGCTGCCGGCCTGTTCGATGTTATGACCGCGCAGGGTATCGTCAAGTCCCTCGGTATGGGCCTTATGATGGGCTTTGGCGTCGCCGTCGTCCTTAAGGACATCCTGCCGCAGGTCGCCGGTATCGTCCGCGGCCTCGCCGCCGACAGCTCCACCGACACCGACGAGCAATCGCTCATCTCGGGCTCGCTTAAGCTCGACGCCGGCATCATCGGCCTGGGCACCGCCGCCATCGCCGTGATCGTTGCCATCGCGCTCGACCTCGGTCCCGTCCCGGCCGTCATCGTCACGCTGTTCACCTTTGTCACCACCATCATGAGTGCGCAGAGCTGCGGCCAGACGGGTATCGACCCTATGGAGATCTTTGGCCTCATCGTCATGCTCATCGTGGCAGCCTTCGCGCAGCTCGCACAGGTCAAGCTGTTCTTTATCGCCGGCATCGTGGCCGTGGCGTGCGGCCTTGCGGGCGACGTCATGAACGACTTTAAGGCCGGAGCCGTACTGGGTACCAACCCGCGTGCACAGTGGGTCGGCCAGGCCATTGGCGGCATCGTGGGCGCCATGGTCGCTGCCGCCGTCATGGTCGCACTCGTCACCGCCTATGGTCCGGACGCCTTCGGCCCCGACAAGAGCTTTGTGGCCGCGCAGGCAAGCGTGGTCGCCACCATGGTCTCGGGCATCCCGAGCGTGCCGTGGTTTGCGGGCGGCTTTATCGCCGGCATCGTCATGTACTGGCTCGGCATTCCGGCCATGATGATCGGTCTGGGCGTGTACCTGCCGTTCTACATGTCGCTCACGGCCTTCTTGGGCTCCTGCGTCAAGCTCGCCTACGACAAGTGGGCCGCACACCGCGACGCCGAGGCAGGCCTTTCGGACGAGGAGAAGGCTGCCAAGGATGCCGCCTTCCAGGAGCAGGGCCTGGTCGTTGCCAGCGGCCTGCTGGGCGGCGAGTCCATCGTCGGCGTTATCCTGGCGTTTGTCTCCGTGGGATTGAGTCTGCTGGGCTAAACCCAACAACAACGTACCCGTGCAGAGCGCGGGGTCGGAGACCATCCGGCCCCGCGCTTTTTTGTATCTGCCGAAACCCTCGGCTTCAACCTCATTTGACGCGCCCCCTTTACCTACTCGTCTAAGTTTCACGTCAAGATGACCACCCCGCCTGCCGCGGTGTAGAGTAGAGGCAGCGGGCGCGATGCATAGCCCGCGGCGAAGCGAGGTGAACATGAAACTCGATAACCAGCAGCTCAAGCGACTGCGCGAGCGCCATCACCGGCGCCACGGCATCCGCCCTGCCTATAGCGAGGTCATGGAGAACGCCGGCCGCTTCCTGAGGCGCGCATTCAACATTCGCGAGGGACGCGCGCCCTATCACGTAATTCGTAAGCGCTTTGTAAACGGGGCGCGCCTAACCGGCTCGCACCTGTGCATCCTCATTATCGCCATGCTGATCGCGAGTGTCGGCCTCGATATCGATTCGGACATCGCCATTGTGGGCGCCATGCTCATCTGCCCGCTCATGGGCTCGGTCCTTGCCATGGCATACGGCATCGCCACGCTCGACCGTGAGATTACCCTCGAGGCAATTGCCGGCCTCGCGCTGCAGATGGTCCTTTGCCTGATCACTTCCACGCTGTATTTTAAGCTCTCGCCCCTTGGCACCACCACGGCCGCCATCATCGATAACTCGACACCCACCGTATGGGACCTTGCCGTCGCGCTCGCGGGCGGCTTTGCGGGCGGGCTGGGTAACTCGCGCGACCAGGAGCCTTCGACGCTCATTGCCGGCGTAGCCGTGGCGACCGCACTCATGCCGCCCCTGTGCGCGGCAGGTTACGGCATTGCCATCGCAAGCGGGTCGCTGTTCCTCTCGGCCCTCTACGAGTTTGGCATCAACGTCGTCTTTATCGCACTGGCGGCCGAAGCCGTATTGCTTCTTTTACGTGTACCGCTCAAGCGCGACCTCAACGGCGACGGCATTGTGACCGCTGAGGAAAATGCCGAGGTCGATGAGCTGTCGCACAAGGTGCGCCGCCGCATCATCGTGGGTACGGTGATCTTTGCCATCCCCTGCATCGTTATGACCGCGGGGTCCATTGGCTCGGCGCAAGCCGGCGTGCAGGACGGCTACGGCGTCACCGAAACTACGCGCGAACTTGCCGCGGTGCTGCCGGGCTTTAAGGATTACACCGTCGCCGTCGAGACTTCGGCTACCGAAGGCGACAAGGAGGGCCTTGTCGAGCGCGAGGTTGTCGCTCACGTGACGACAAGCGAGGCACTCGGGGCGCACGACCGCCGCGTTGCCCGCAAGCTCATCGACCTCAACGTGCCCGAACTCGATCGCGTGGAGTTTGACGTGGAGTGATGCCGGCGCGGGATGTTGCAAAGCGCACATAGCAGCTCAGGGTATCGGTGCCAAAGGGGTCGACTTTGACAAACGGGGCAGTTTCGTCGCAGCCGTCTTCGCTACTCGATCCCATGTCGTCACCATCGAAGAATTCCATCGCTGCCGTTTCCTTCATATTCCAGGGCACTTGCCAAGCTCTGTCCAATTATGACTCGAAGCTTAACAAACGCCTCTTAAGGCTAGCTTAGGCTCGAGGCAGCCGGAGCTGTTAGCCGCAAGATGCACAGGGGACGCAGGAATGCGATGATCCGTTTTCCTCCGTCCCCGAGAGATCATTTTTTAGTACTTGAAGAAGCCCTCGCCCGAGCTTTCGCCCAGCTTGCCTTCGTCGAGCATCTGCTTGAGGACGGATGCCATGGCCTTAAAGTTGTAGGGCATCATCATCTTTTTGAGCAACGGGCTCACCAGACCCGGAACCTTTTGGTACTGCATGACGATGTTGTACGCCGTCTGGATGCCCACGGTGTCGAATACGCGGAACGGACCCTTGGGGGCGCCGGTGCCACGCGTCCATGCGAGGTCGATGCTCTTGGGATCGCTCACGCCCGAGACATACAGGTCGAGGCCCGAAAGCAGCCATGGCACCAGCATGGAATTGAGCAGGTAGCCGTTCTTTTCCTTGTTGACGGGAAGCGCCAGCATGCGAATGTCGTTGGCGAAGTCGACGAGCTCGTCGAAGTAGCACTTGTCGGTTTGGTCCTGCGCCATGACCTCGGTCATGTTGTTCTTCCAGATGGAGTTGGCAAAGTGCAGCGACAGGTACTTCTCGGGGCGACCAGTGTACTTGGCAAAGGTGCTCGGCAGCAGCGTAGAGGAGTTCGTCACGACGACGGTCTTTTGCGGGAGAACCGGGGCGAGCTTTTTGTAGAAGTCGATCTTTGCCTGGGTGTCCTCGGCCATAGACTCGATGACCAAATCGGCGTCGGCCACTGCCTTGGCAAGATCGAGCTCCAGCTTGAGCGTGGAGTAAGCACGCTCGACGGCGGCGAGTGCCGCCTCCTTGTCGAAGGGCTGGCCGCTATCGGCGATACCGGCGCACCACTCGCCTGTGCCATCCGCCATGCCCTCGATTGCCGCGATGTACTCCTCGCGCACATGATCGATCTTGGGCTGAGTGCGACCGATGCTGCCCTCGCTGCGCAGCCAGATCGTCACATCAAAGCCGCAGTAGGCAGCCTGAAAGGCAATCTGGCTTCCCAACACGCCGCCACCGGCAACACAAACGGTCTTGTAGCTCATGGAACGGTCCTCTCTTACGTAATTCCATAGATGTGTATTTATTCAACCGTAAGGATGACGCGCGATGGGGGTGGGTTCTATAAACGGACGGTATTTTGCCGCGAACGGCTACACCTGTTCATTATTTCAAGGCTCCGAGGGCGATTTTTGGTGCCGCAGAAACGTCGTTTTCGGAAGTATGCGGCAAATTCTAGAACTCTCGAGCGCACCCCAGTTTTTCGCCAATAAAACCGCAGGTACAGAGCTTGGACATATCCGGCGTGCTCGGCCTATTCAGATTTTGCCGCATACTTCCGAAATCTAAGTTCGCAAAGGGTGATAGTCGGGGCGTTTACGCAACATATGTCCAGCAAAAACGGGTGATAGCCGGTACGGCCACCACCCGTTTGTCTCATATCCAGCCCATAGCAGACCGTCTACTTCTTAATGCCGCGTCCCAGACGCTTGGCGACCGACGCCACGGCGTCCTCGCTGGCCGGTCCGCAGCTCACGCAGCCGTCATGGGCACGCATCTGGCCGGTGACCTCGTCCATCGCGAGCGGCGCCACCTTCTCGAGCTTAAAGCCCTTGCCGGCACGCAGGTTCTCCTTCGCCACGCTGATCATAAGCTTAATGCGGTTGAGCTGGTTGACCTCGGATGCACCGGGGTCGTAGTCCACCGCAACGATGTTGCTCTCGGGATGCTGACGACGCAGCTCCTTGATCACGGCCTTGCCCACCACGTGATTGGGCAGGCACGCGAAGGGCTGCGTGCAGATGATGTTGGGCGCGCCATGGTCGATTAGGTCGAGCATCTCGGCCGTGAGCAGCCAGCCCTCGCCCATGTTGTTGCACACCGAAAGCACCGTGCGGGCCTTGTCGGCCATGGTGCCGATGCGCTCGGGCGCCTCAAAGCGGCGGGACTTTTCGAGCATCTCTTCCACCGGCGTGCGCATCCAGTCCACCAGCTTAATGAGCGCCTGCATACCAGCGCGCGTAGTGGCAGAGCTTCCCAACTCGTCCTTCTGCAGCTCAGCGTTGCTCATGGAGTACAGGAAGAAGTCGAGCAGGCCCGGTACTACGGCCTCGCAGCCCTCACGCTCGATGACATCGACCACGTGGTTGTTGGCCGTAGGGTGGAACTTGACCAGGATCTCGCCGACCACGCCCACGCGCGGCTTGGTGCCCTCGCCCACGAGCGGCATGGTGTCGAACGCGCGGATGGCCTCGCGGCACAGCTTGGTGTAGTTGTGGCGGTTGAACTTGGGCGCCAACTTGCGGGCGCGCGCCATATACTCCTCGTAGAGCGCGTTGGCAGCACCGGGCGTGGCCTCGTACGGACGGCAGCGGTAGAGCATCTGCATCATCACGTCGCCAAAGAGCACCGCGTACACGGCCTGCTTAAGCAGCGCCGGCGTAATCTTAAAGCCGGGGTTGTCCTCGCCGAGCGCCACGGCCGAAAGCGAGATTACCGGAATCTCGGGGTGGCCGCTCTCGCGCAGCGCCTTGCGGATGAGCGCGATGTAGTTAGTGGCACGGCAGCCGCCGCCGGTCTGGCTGATGACCACGGCCGTCTTGGACAGGTCGTACCGACCGCTCTCGATGGCCTCCATGATCTGGCCCGTCACCAGGATCGACGGATAGCAAATGTCGTTGTTCACATAGCGCAGGCCGGCCTCGACGGCGTCGTGGTCGGTCGAGGGCAGCAGCTCCAGGTTGTAGCCGGCACCGCGGAACACCTCTTTGACCAGGTCGAAGTGAATCGGTGCCATCTGCGGGCACAGGATGGTGTAGCCCTCGTCGCGCATCTGCTCGGTAAAGGGCACCTTGGGCCATGCGGTCGAAGCACTCTCGCGCTGCGCCTCGAACGTGTACTTACGGCTCGCGAACGCGGGGGCATCCGTGGAAGGCGCCACCGGCGCGGCATCGCCCTGCTCGTAGGCCTCGCCCGCGGCCGTGGCCTCGGCCAAGCGCTCG
>CABRFG010000039.1 GCA_902470095.1 uncultured Collinsella sp. | reverse complement strand
CAACGGTGGCTGGACGACGCGCGAGCAGCTCAACGACATGGAATTTGAGGCATACGAGGAGCTCGTGCGATGGATGGCCGCGCTGCCGCTCTACGCGGTGGTCGAGACCGAGGAGCGCCCGTATCTGCTGGTACATGCTGGAATCGAGATGAAGGCGGCGCGCGCGTTTTTGCTTGAGCATGGTGTCGATTGTGCCGATGGCGTCGGAGCGGTGGGTGCCGATCGCGAGCTGCTGCAGCAGATGCTCGCGGTGCAGTCGTCCGATGACCTGCTGTGGATTCGTCATGGCTATTGGGATGCGTCGACCGGGCTGCTTTCTGCCGAGGGCAAGGGCCCGGTCGTGGTGAGCGGTCACACGCCCACGGTATCGCTTGGGCGCTATTGCGAGGTCGGTGGTCTGGCGGGGCTCGATGAGGAATCGGGACGCGGGCAGATCGTGCGCTTGGGCGGCGAGGACACTGCTGGTGTGCCCGATCGCATCGACATCGACTGCGCCGCCGCCACCGGCTCCGAGTTCGGCCGCGTGGGCATCCTGCGCCTGGACGACGGGGCCGAGTTCTACGCGAACATCAACCCGGGCGAATGATGTCCCAAATTAGCTACCCCCACCGCTGCAATTAGGCGCCGTACGGATTCCGGTCTCTCTCTATGCGTTGGCGGATGCGGCGGTACTCGATAATCAGTAGCACCAGGAGTAGGGCCATGATGGCTAGGTAGCTCACCACAGCGCCCATCAGACCCAGCAGCTTAATCAGGATCACCGGCAGCACCACGCTTACGGCGAAGCAGATCAGGTAGATCTTGGTGACGCCTCCAGCGTGGCGCAGCACCGTGATGATGGCGTAGATAAAGTCGATGGCCGCGGTGACGCCGCCGGCGACGACCATCAGCAGCGCCAGCGTACGGTAGCGCTCAAAGCTGAGGCCGTACATAAAGCTCATGAGGGGAATACCGGGACCTGCCATAAATGCGGCGCACGCGCCGGTGATGACCACGATCAGCGCCATAACGGCAACAATAATCAGGTCAAAGCGACGACGCTTGCGAGGATTAGCCCAAATGCTCGACAAGCGCAGGAGCTGCGGTTTATAGATAAATCCAATGCTCAGCAAAATAGCCTGCGCCGGAAAGAACAGGGCATTAAAGTACAGCTGATATTTGTATGCCAGCGTGCCTTCCATCACAAACTTGGGCGTGCTCTCAATAAGGTTGAACAGGAACAGTGCACCAAAGAGCGGGGCGCACTGGACAAACAGGTGGCCGACCTCGCGCAGGCTCACACGGCGCGATTTTTCGGTCTCGAGCAGGGCGAGCGGCGCGGTGACCAGCACGAGCGAGGCGATCGCGGCGACACCCATGGCCATGGCCGCGATGGGCATACTGCGCGTGAGGAACAGCGCCACGCTGAAGACCGCGATGACGCCGACGGAGCGTAGCGTTTGGCTCATTCCAGCCAAGTAGAGTTTGTCGGCCTGCTGCAGGCGGCCTTCGTACACGTCGGCGACGCCGTCGATGACCTTATACAGGTAGACGCCCAGGCCGATCGTCGCCATCTGCGCATCATAGCCGCGGGCGCTGCTGTACATGAGGCCGCAGCCTAGGGCGAGCGCTCCACAAAGCCAGCGGTTGAGCTGGTAGGAGGCAAAGGACGTCTTTTCGTCGATGTCTGAGACCTGGAAATTGCGCACGCCGTAGTTGCACGCGATCATGATGAGCGTGCCGGTGACGAAGGCGATGGAGAACTTACCGGCCTCCTCGGCACCCGCGAGCTGTGTCGACACGATGGTGAGCAGAGGAAACGCCATGCCCCACACGGCGGTGCCCAGGGTATTCCAGAGATAGTCGCGGCGGGTGGCGTGCTCTTCGTATTCCGCTTCCTGCATGGAGAAGCCGCCGCCGTAGACGGCGCCGAGCAGGCGGTTCCACCAAGCGTTGACCATGCGGCGGACGGGGCCGGGCTCTCGATCGCGTTCGCGCCGGCGACGTGTGGCTTGGTAGCTATCGGGTCCGCCGGCGTTGCGCTGACTCAGCTCCTGGATGCGTGCGAGCTCCTCGGCGGTGTGCGAGGCGGGGAACAGGCCGTTCTCGATGCGTCCGCCCTGGGCCCTTGCGGTGCCGCTGCCCGCTACGGCGGGGTCGGCGACGCCATTGCGGCGGGCGATGGCGCGACGGATGCTATCGAGGGGCGTGATGCTCAAAGCGGGGTCCTTTCTATTGCTGCGCTCTAGTATAGTCGCGGTGGTATCCATTCGTGTTTTTGAACAGGTTGTTCGATAATTTCGGCGGCGCCATTCGGTAGTCGGCACTTAGGGACGTTCCTTATGTGCCGGCACTTTGGGAACGTCCCTAAGTGCCGGCATCCGGGGACGCTCCTTGAATGTTGCCTGTTCAAGAGTGTCCCCAATGACTAGTCGTTTAAGAACGTCCCCAATGACTGGGCCGCTTGCCTGCGATTTTTGACCGTTGGGCGGGCTTGCCGCCCTTGCCGCAAAAACGTTTTTGCATATCGGGTACAACGGGCTTTACGTGAGTAAAGTGCGCGCCGCGTCCACGTGTCGCGTTTTTAAAGGAGGCCCCATGCCTGGTGTTACCCCTGCAGAAGTTTTGTCCAACTTTGGTATTACGCTCGTTGAAGATCCCGCCGAGAATCAACCCCGTCTGCTGGTCGATCTGCCCGCCGCGGAGCTCGTCGAGCACGCTATCCGCCGCGAAGAAGGCCGCATGGCATCCAACGGCGCGCTGGTGATCGAGACGGGGGAGCGTACCGGCCGTTCCCCCAATGACTGCTTTATCGTTGACACCCCCGATGTTCACGACAAGATTGCCTGGGGCGCCGTCAACCGCCCGCTGTCCGTCGAGAGCTATGAGGCCATCAAGGCCGGCATCGTCGACTATCTCAACGAGCGTGACGTGTTCGTCACCCGCGGCATGGCAGGTGCCGACCGCAACCACACGCGTCGACTGCTCGTTGCCTGCGAGCGTGCCAGCCAGGCACTTTTTATTAAGCAGATGCTCGCCCGCCCGCTCGCCCGCGAAATCGCGCGCACCGGCGAGCCCGACTTCTGCGTGCTCGCAGCGCCCGGTTACCAGTGCGACCCCGCCATCAAGGGCCTCAACTCCAGCGCCGCGGTGGTCATCAACTTCCAGGAACGCGTGATTCTGGTCGCCGGCACCGGCTACTCCGGCGAGATTAAAAAGTCGATCTTTAGCGTCATGAACTATCTGCTGCCCGTCGAGGACGACGTGCTGCCCATGCACTGCTCGGCCAGCATGGATCCCGTCACGCACGAGACCGCCGTGTTCTTTGGCCTGTCCGGCACCGGCAAGACCACGCTTTCGGCCAATCCCACGCGCCTGCTGATCGGCGACGACGAGCACGGTTGGTCCGACATGGGTATCTTCAACATCGAGGGTGGCTGCTACGCAAAATGCGAGGGCCTGGACGCCTTCCACGAGCCCGAGATCTTCAACGCCGTCCGTTTTGGCGCCATTTGCGAAAACGTGGTGCTCGACGAGAACCGCAAGCCCAACTACGACGACATCTCGATCACGCACAACACGCGCGTGGCCTATCCCGTGGAGCACATTCCTAACGCGTGGACTAAGGGCATGGGCACCACTCCGAGTGTCGTGCTGTTCCTGACTTGCGACGCTTTTGGCGTGCTGCCACCCATCTCACGTCTGACGGCCGATGCCGCCATGTACCACTTTGTGACGGGCTTTACGGCTAAGATTCCCGGCACCGAGGTCGGCGTCACCGAGCCCACGCCCACGTTCTCCTCGCTGTTTGGCGAGCCGTTTATGCCGCTCGACCCCATGGTCTATGCCAAGATGCTCGGCGAGCGTATCGCCGACGGTCGTACGCGCGTGTACCTGGTCAACACCGGCTGGATTGGCGGCGGTTATGGTGTGGGCCATCGCATCGAGCTTGCCTACACGCGCGTCCTGGTGGCCCGCGCCCTCGACGGTACCATCGAGGACAGCGAGTTCTTGCACGACGACATCTTTAACGTCGACATTCCCACGACGTGCCACGGCGTGCCCGATGGCATCCTGGTGCCGCGCCAATACTGGCAGAGCACCGCGCGCTATGACGAGGCCGCGCACAACCTGGCAGTGATGTTCGAGGAGAACTTCGAGAAGAAGTACTCGCACCTGCCCGAGTCCGTCAAAGCCGCCGGCCCGCACGCTCAAGTACACGCCGACGCCCGTCATCGCGGCCGCGGGCTGCTGGGACTTCGCCACTAGCTTCGCCGTGAGTCCATATCCACCACAAAGGGGACAGGCACCTTTATGGTGGTTTTGCTCGCGTGGATGACTCGGGTTACAATACGCCTGACATATCGTCCCCTTCTCCGGATGGGGACAGCGCAAGCGTTCTTGTGACGGCACCGTAGGACTTTGAAGGTGGCCGTCGTGAGGGCGCTTTTTGTTTAGGCGCCCTCACTCGGGCGCGCACAATGAAGGGAGAGCGTATGAAGAGCTTTATTACCGAGGATTCATTCTGGGAGCTGTTTCCGCAGGCAGCGGTCGGTGTTGTGATCGTGGAGGGCATGAAGCCCACGGCTCAGATTCCTCAAGAGGACGTGGATGCGATTGCGGCGTTGCTCGACCGCGCCAATATCGATGCGGAGCGTCATCTGACCAGCGACACTATCAGCGAGAACGCACCGGTCAAGGCATGGCGCGAGGCCTATCGTCTGTTCAAGACCAAGAAAGGCGCGCGCTGCTCGATCGAGAACTTGCTCAAACGCGTGCTCAAAGGCAAGCCGGTGGGCCACATTACGCCCGCGGTGGATATTTACAACACGGTGTCGCTGACCTACGCGCTGCCCGTGGGAGGCGAGGATCTGCATGCGATCGAGGGAGACCTTCGCTTGAAGGTGACCGACGGTGGCGATGCGTTCTTGCCGCTTGGCGAGGAGGCGGACGATCCGACGCTGCCCGGCGAGCTCGCCTACATCGACGATGCGGGCGCTGTGTGCCGCTGCTGGAACTGGCGCGACGGCGTTCGCACGGCGCTGTCCGATGATTCGGCCGATGCGTTCCTGGCGATTGAGTGCGTGGAGCCCGAGCGGATGGGGGATTGCCAGGCCGCGATCGATCGCTTAGCCGAGCTGCTCGAGCGCTATCTGGGAGCGACGGTTGTCGTTAAGACGCTTGTGACCCGCGACAATCCCTGCGTGGAGCTGTAGCGACGCCTGCGGATCATGTTCGCCGGTCAAAACCACCACAAAGGTGCCTGTCCCCTTTGTGGTGGTTTTTATGTTGATGGGTTAACAATTGGGATATTTGGCTACGGGGGTTCGGACATGCGGCTAAGATGTTTACCCGTTAGCATGATGCAAGCGAAAGGCGGTCGTCTCCCATGCAGCAGAACGACGAGACACGTTTTGAGGATTTTGTCGGACTGATTAGCGGGCTCTACAAGGAGATTCAGCGTATCAAGACGTCCGAGGGCGCAAGGCTGGGCCTCAAGGGCTCCGACGTCATGTGCCTGTACTACCTGGAGCGCAGCAAGGATGGTATGACCGGCGCCGACCTGGCTCGCGTGGCCGGCGTGACGCGCGCTGCTGTTTCGCGCACGCTGGCGCACCTGGAGGAGGGCGGCTTTGTCGAGGTTGATGACTCGGGCGATGCTGCCGTCAAGTACCGCGCTCCGGTTCGCCTGACCACGCTGGGTGGCGAGAGCATGAACGAGGCCGACCGCATCATCCACGAAGTGCTCGACACCACCGGTAAGGCCATGGGCGTGGAGCAGCGCGAGCAGATGTATGCGTCGCTGCGTACGATTCTCAACACCCTGCGCGAGATCTAAGGCCGCCAAGGTATTTGCTTCCCATTAACAACTGCATAGTCCCGTTTGAGCGCGTATACCGTGCCGGGGCATTGCTGTCAAAATTCCCTGCGCGGGACCTGCGCAAGAAAGGATTCGCTATGTCCATTCGTATTATTACCGATTCCGCGAGCGATATGACGCCGGCTGAGCACCCCGCTCTGCGTGTTCTGCCGCTGTCCGTCACCTTTGGCACCGATGTGTACATGGATGGCGTCGACATCGATCACCAGCGCTTTTACGAGATGCTCGTGGAGCGCGATGAGCTGCCCAAGACCGGCCAGGTCAACCCGTACGCGTTTTCGCAGGCGATTGCCGAGGCGCGTGAGGCCGGCGACGAGGCAGTGATTATTACCGTGGGCGCCAAGCTTTCGGGCACCAATCAGAGTGCCCGTATCGCACTTGCCGAGGCGCCGGGCGGCGACGTGTTCGTGGTGGACAGCAATAACGTCACCCTGGGCGAGCGTGTCCTGGTCGAGTATGCGCTGCGCTTGGTGGACGAGGGCCGTAGCGCGGCTCAGATCGCGGCTGCCGTCGAGGCCGTGCGCGACCGTGTGGTGGTTATCGGTCTGCTCGAGACGCTGGAGTACTTGGTGCGCGGCGGTCGCCTGTCTGCTGCTGCGGGCGCCGTGGGCACGCTGCTCAACGTAAAGCCTGTGGTGGCTGTCGAGGACGGTCTGATCGTGCAGCTGGGCAAGGCGCGCGGTTCCAAGAACGGCCGCAACCTGCTGAACCAAAAGGTCGAAAAGGCGGGCGGCATCGACTTTTCCATGCCGCTGGCGCTCGGCTATACGGGTCTTTCGGATGCGGTGCTCAAGAAGTATATCGAGGACAGTGCCGCGTTGTGGGCCGGCCATGCCGAGGGTGAGCTGCCCATCCACACTATCGGCGCCACCATCGGCACCCACGTGGGCCCCGGCGCTGTAGCCGTAGCCTTCTTCCGCCCCGCCAACTAGCTTTCCGGTCAAAACCACCACAAAGGGGACAGGTACCTTTGTGGTGGTTTATGCTGGGTTCGGTTGAAAGGAGCACGCAATGGCGTCTGAGGGCTTTTTTGAACGGGTGTACGAGGTGGTCGAGCAGATCCCCGAGGGGATGGTCGCCACGTATGGTCAGGTGGCGCTGCTTGCCGGTCGACCACGAAGTGCGCGGTATGTGGGGTATGCCCTGCATAGCAATCCGCGCCCCGGCGAGATTCCCTGTCACCGCGTGGTGTTTGCCGACGGGCGCATATGCGAGGGTTTTGCTTTTGGCGGTCCCGATGCTCAACGTGAGCTTTTGCTAGGGGAGGGTGTGGCGTTTAAGGACGACATGCACGTCGACCTGGCCGTCTGTCGTTGGCCTGCCGGACTCTAACAGCTCTGCCGTGGTCAAAACCACCACAAAGGTGCCTGTCCCCTTTGTGGTGGTTTTCCGTTGCAGGTTTACCTGGGCTAACTTATGGAGAAGGTGTGGCGGAGCATATTGACGCTAGAAAGTAAACCACGGTAAACTATATTGTATTCAGCAACGGAGCAGGCAATAGGCGATGAAAAAGCCTGCCCTGTTGAGTTTGATTCGCATTCCTCCCCTCTGTGCGATTCAACGGTGTACTTCGGGAACAGGCCCGCTGGCAACTAACTGCCGGCGGGCCTGTTCCTGTTTGTCGGGGGAGTGCGATGGGCGGAGCCGAACAGGTCGGGCATCAAAAAAGGCGGACGCCGTAGCGCCCGCCCTAAAGCAATCGAAAGCTCAAGCCAGCAGATCGGTCTAGTACACCATGCCCATGGCGTCCTGAACCTCTGCCAGGGTCTGATCGGCGATCTCGTTGGCGCGACGGTTGCCCTCGTGCAGGACGTCCTTTACATAGTCCAGATCGTTCTCGTAGCGCTGACGGCGCTCGCGGATCGGCGCGAAGTACTCGTTGACGGCCTCGGTCACGTACTTCTTGAGCTGGCCGGAGCCGCCCATGCCGATCTCCTCGGCAATCTCGACCTCGGAGCGACCGGTGCAGATGGCGGCGGTCGAAAGCAGGCCGGACACGCCGGGGCGGTTCTCGGGATCGAACGTGATCATGCGCTCGGAGTCGGTCTGGCTCTTCTTGATGCGTTTGGCCGTCTCCTCGGCGGTCATCGAAATATTGATGGCGTTGCCGTAGCTCTTGCTCATCTTGCGGCCGTCCAGGCCGGGCAGCAGCGGGGTCTCGGACAGCAGCGCCTCGACCTCGGGGAACACCTTGCCGTAGCGGTTGTTAAAGCGGCGGGCGATGGTGCGGGTGAGCTCGATGTGCGGCAGCTGGTCGCGACCGACCGGCACCACGTTGCCCTTGCAGAACAGGATGTCGCAGGCCTGGTGCACCGGGTAGGTGAGCAGGAGGCCGGTAAGCTCGTGGCCCGAGGCCTCCATCTCGGCCTTGACCGTGGGGTTGCGCGCCAGCTCGGCCTCGGACACCAGCGACAGGAACGGCAGCATGAGCTGGTTGGCGGCGGGCACGGCGGAGTGCGCGTAGATCATGGTCTTGTCGGGGTCGATGCCGCAGGCAAGGTAGTCCATGACCATGTTGTACACGTTGTCCTGGATATGCTCGGTGGTGTCGCGGTCAGTGATGACCTGGTAGTCGGCGATGAGCACGTTGGTCTTGGCACCCATGTCCTGCAGCTCAACACGGCCCTTGAGGGTACCGAAGTAGTGGCCCAGGTGCAGACGGCCGGTGGGGCGATCACCGGTGAGCATGGTGAACTTCTCGGGCGTATTGGCCAGGCCCTCGCGAATGGCGTTGCTCTTTTGCAGCGCGACTTCGTAGCTGTTCTCGTTTGGCATGATTGCTCCTAACGTTCGTTCGCAGGTTTTGATGATAGCGTGTTTATTGAGAGGGGTGGGCGTGAGTGGGTGAGGGACTGCCAGGGGCCGGCTTTCAAGTCCGCCGCGGCGTTCGCGCGAACGGCTGCCAACGCCTTGGTGCATCCTCGGCAGCTTGCCCTAGAGCTTGTGGTGGCGCTCTTCTTTGCGCTCCTCGGCTGCCTGCTCCTCCTGCTTAAAAGCGGGGTCGTCGGGGGTGACCAGCTCGTCCTCGTGCGTGTGCTTGTTGTAATGGTGGCGCAGCACGGGTTCAAACAGGTGCAGGTGCTTGGCGAAGGCAGCCGAGCCAATGGCGAGCACGGTAAAGATGAGCACACGCATGGGCATCTCGACCTGGTTAATCGCGGCGGCGCCGGCCGAAAGCATGATGCACCAGGCATAGATGAGCAGCACGGCCTGTTTTTGGTTGTAGCCTTCTTGGATCAGGCGGTGGTGGATGTGGCCCTTGTCGGCCTGCCCGATGCTAATGTGGGCGCGCTTGCGGCGCACAATGGCGCTAAACGTGTCGATGATGGGCACGCCGGCAACGATGAGCGGGATGATAAGCGAGGTGAGTGCGGCGGTGCGGCTCACGTTGAGCAGCGAGATGGAGCCCAGCGCAAAGCCCAGAAGCAGCGACCCCGAGTCGCCCAAGAAGATGCTTGCGGGGTTGAAGTTGTAGCGCAAAAAGGCCAGACAGGCGCCAAAGAGCGCAATGGAGAGCGCGGCGGCGTCGATGCGGCCCGAGAGAACGGCCATCGAAAACATGGTGAACGACGCGATGCCGCAGATGCCCGTGGCCAAGCCGTCGAGGCCGTCGATGAGGTTAATGATGTTGGTGAATGCCACCAGATAGATCACGGTAATGGGGTAGGCGAGCCATCCGAGCATGATCTCGCCGGGAGCAAACGGGTTGACGATGACGCCGATCCGCAGGCCGCCCATGCAGGCGATAAGCGCGGCGAGGACCTGTCCGGCCAGCTTTTGCTTGGGCGTGAGCTGGAAGACGTCGTCGATAGCGCCGGTCGCAAAGATAACGGTAAAAGAAAGCGCAAGTATGGGGTAGCTGATGTGCAGACGGGGGTGGGGCACCAAAACGGGCGGCCAACCCAGGTACCAGGTGCCTAGGATTTGCACAGTGCAGGCGACGACCAGGCCCAAAAACACCGCCGTTCCGCCCAAACGCGGGATGGGCTTGGTGTTGATGCGGCGCTTAGAAGGATAGTCGACGGCGTCGAGCTTGATTGCCAAGCGCTTGACCAGGGGCACCGCGAGGAAGGTCGTGATAAAGGCCGCCGCTGCCACGCATAGGTACGGTATGTAGCTCGGGGATGAAGCCATGAATCTAAAAACCGCCAAGCGTCGAAGGAAAAGGTCAGAAGAACGCCATGCGCAAAGGGCATAGCCGAACCATAATACTCGACCAAGGGGGGTGCATGGAATTGCACGCAGCGATAATCACGCGCTTACCAGATATTGGGATGTTGTCGATGGCTTGTCGGGATGCCGGCGGTGATCCATATGGACTGTAATGGTGATTTTCGGCAAAAGAAAACCACCCCCCACGTTACGAAAATGAACCCACCTAAAACAGGTGGGTGCCCTCATCGACTGTTCCAGCGTCCTTAACAACGAAGGATACCTGTACTAGGTACGACTGTGTGGGCTCCCTAAATAAACGCGACGGTTCACCCAGTTGCTCCGCGGGGGGCGGAATACCTACATCATAAAGCGGCACTTTATCGATTCCAGTCTTGACATTACAAAAATCGTGTCGGACGATTACGGCGCCTTGGGCTCGAGCCGTCTGTGGGGTTGATCCCTTTACGTTTGAGCTGCTGAATCGTTGTTTTGGAGCATGGTTTTATGCCGACGTCGTTGACCGAACTTTTTTCGCCCGCCTGCCATTTGTGTCCGCGCCGTTGCGGTGCGGCGCGCGATGAGGGCGCGCACGGCGTCTGCGGTGCTAACGACACGCTCAAGGTGGCCCGCGCCGCGCTTCATATGTGGGAGGAGCCGCCTATCTCGGGCGAGGCCGGTTCGGGCACGATCTTCTTTAGCGGCTGCTCGCTCAAATGTATCTACTGCCAGAACCACGAGATCTCGACCGGCAATTTTGGCCTTGAGATTTCGCCTGAGCGCCTGGTCGAGATTATGCTGGAACTGCAGGACCAGGGTGCCAACAACATCAATTTGGTGACGGCGACGCACTATGCGCACCTGTTGCCGGCTGCGATTGCCGCGGCACGGGCGCGCGGACTGGTTATCCCAATCGTCTACAACACGAGTGGTTACGAGCGCGCGAGTGCCGTGGCGGCGCTGGGCGACCTGGTCGATGTGTGGCTCACCGACTTTAAATATGCCGATGCCGGGCTTGCGCAGTCGCTCTCCCATATAAAGGATTACCCGCGTGTGGCCGTGTCGGGTCTGGCCCAGATGGCGCGCGAGATCGAGCGCCGCGGGGGAGAGTTGGTGGACGAGGACGGGCTTATGAAGCGTGGCATGATCGTGCGTCACCTGGTGCTTCCGGGGCATTCAGACGATTCGTGTCGCGTGCTGGACCTGGTGTGGCAGACGGTGGGCGACGTGCCGATCTCAGTTATGAACCAGTACACGCCCAATGCGCTCATGCGCGAGCAGGGCGGCGAGTTGGCGCGCGCTGTGACGCGTGAGGAGTACGAGCAGGTGCTCGACCATGCCGACGACCTGGGTTTTACGACGATGTTCTGGCAAGAGGGCGGCGCGGTAGACGAGAGCTTCACCCCGGCCTTCGACACCACCGGTGTTCTTACCAGCGCAAAGTAGTGCGTTCGTCGATGATTTTTCTGGGACGGGGATAAAAAATCATCGAGAGGATCGCCTGTTCGAAAAGTTGCCAAAATAGCCGCGCCCCAAAAAGACTGGTTATTGGGCGTTGACAGTTGGCGAGCCGTAGGTAAAATATCGACTTGTCCTGGGGACGTAGCTCAGTTGGGAGAGCGCTGCCGTCGCATGGCAGAGGCCGAGGGTTCGACTCCCTTCGTCTCCACCCTTGGATTTGATAAGCCGCTGACATTGTGTCGGCGGCTTTTTTTAAAAGAAAGGGCTATACCATGGCCGAGCTTGAGTCCCAACCATTGTCCGACGAGGAGCGCGCTGAGTTGGAAGAGCTCCGCGCTGAGAAGGCCCGCCGCGAGGCTCGGGAAGAGGCCCGTCGCGAGCGTGAGGAGCTGGCTGCCCTGCGCGCCGAGCGTGCGAAGGCCGAGGAGGTCGCCTTGAACGCCGCATCCGAGCGCAAGCCCGCGCCCGCACCCAAGCCCGCTGCTGCGAAGCCTGCACCTGCCGCGCCCAAACCTCAGCCTAAAAAGGCCGCTCGTCCCAAGTCCGTCGAGCCCAAGCCGAGCCGTGACGAGATGACCTTTGCCCAGCGCATGGTTACCTCCAAGGAACCTACGGGCGAGAACGAGATTCCTGGCATGGCGCCGGCTCAAAAAATCATCATTGTCCTTGCCCTCATCGCGTTTGTCATCTTTATGGGCTACACGATCCTGACCAGCATGGGCCTGCTCTAACCGATTTGCATCGGGCTCCATGCCCGCACGTCCGCCTCGCCCAACCCTCAACCTCTGCACAACACATCCGAAAGGTCGCCCCATGGCTTTGACCGATATCTCTCATCCCACCGACATCGCAATGCTCACCGATCTGTACGAACTCACTATGGCCCAGGGCCTGTGGGAGAGCGGCAAGGCCAATGAGCAGGGTTGTTTTACCGCGTTTTACCGCGACCATCCCTTTGGCAGCGCCTATGCCGTCATGTGCGGCACCGCCGAGCTGCCCGAGCTAGTCGAGAATCTGCGCTTTACGCCCGAGGATATCGACTACCTCGCATCGCTTGAGGCCCCGGCCGGCGGCGCGATGTTCAAGTCCGCATTCCTCGACTACCTGCGCGATTTTCGTGCACATGTAAATATCGACGCCGTCCCCGAGGGCGAGCTCGTCTTTCCACGCGAGCCCATGGTGCGCGTCACCGGTCCTGCGCTCGAGTGCCAGCTGCTCGAGACGGCGCTGCTCAACATCGTCGGGTTCCAGACACTTGTCGCCACCAAGACGGCGCGCGTGGTGCTGGCGGCGGACGGCCGTCCCGTGGCCGAGTTTGGCCTGCGCCGAGCCCAGGGTCCCGATGGCGGCCTGGCCGTTGCGCGCGCGAGCTACGTCGCCGGCTGCTCCTCTACGTCCAATGTGCTCGCCGGCCGCCGCTACGGTATTCCCGTCTTTGGCACGCATGCGCACAGCTGGGTGATGAGCTTCGATTCCGAGCTCGAGGCCTTCCGCGCCTTTGCCAAGTCGAGCCCCAAGAACTGCACGCTGCTCATCGACACCTACGATGTGCGCGAGGGCTGCGAGCATGCCATTACGGTTGCCAAGGAGATGGAGGCGGCGGGCGAGCGTCTGTCGGCTATTCGCATTGACTCGGGCGACCTCGCCAAGCTCTCCAAGTATGTCCGCGGTCGTTTCGATGCCGAGGGCCTGCCCTATGTGAGGATCTCGGTTTCTAACGATCTGGATGAGTACACGATTCAGTCGCTGCTCGACCAGGGCGCGCCCATCGATAGCTTTGGCGTGGGCACCAAGCTCGCGACCTGCTACGACCAGCCGGCGCTGGGCGGCGTGTACAAGCTTTCCGCCCGCCGTGCGAGCGAGGCCGACCCGTGGACGCCGGTGGTCAAGCTCTCCGAGCAGCCCTACAAGCGCACGATCCCGGGCGTGCAGCGCGTGCGCCGTTATTACGACGGCTTTGGCGGCCCGGTCTGCGACATGATCTACGACGAGGACCATCTGGTGGGGGAGGGCGCCGCGCGCGGCAATACCCTCGTGGCCGTGAATGATGCCGCCCTGGTGACCGACGTGTCGGAGCTTGAGTATCGCGAGCTGCTGGTGCCGATCGTGCGCGATGGCAGCGCAGTGGCTCCGCGTGAGAGCATCCAGGACGCGCGCGAGCGCTGTGTTTGGGCGCTCGATCATCTGGACGCAGCTTTCAAGCGCTTCCTGTACCCGCAGACCTATGTGGTGGGCATGGAGCAGGGCCTGGCTCAGGTGCGCGACGAGCTCGTGCGCAAGAACATGGCCGCGGCCTCGGCTTTCCCCTGGGCAAAATGATCAGCATGCGACGGAAGATAACGGATCATTTTCTCGCTTGCCCGTTCGCCCGTTCGCTGAACAGTTGATTGGTTTGACGTATGACGACTTCTTATAAAACGATGGTGGTAAAGATCGGTTCGTCCACGGTGGTGGGCGCCGATGGCAAGGTCAACCGCGCCTTTATCGGCGGACTTGCCGATCAAGCCGCAGCGCTGCGCAAGCTCGGCTGGCGTCTGGTCGTGGTGAGCTCGGGCGCTATCGCCTGTGGCTATCCCGTGTTGGGCTTCGACCGCAAGCCGGTCGGCGACCTTCCGAGCCTGCAGGCCTGCGCCTCGGCTGGTCAGTGCATCATCTCGTCGGCCTACGACGAGGAGTTCCATGCGCGCGACCTGCTCACCTCGCTCGTGCTGCTCACGCGTCACGACACGGCGCGTCGCACGTCCTACCTGCACGCGCGCGACGCCCTGCTGCGTCTGGTGGAGCTGGGCGTGGTGCCGGTCGTCAACGAGAACGACACCGTTACCGTCGACGAGATCAAGTTTGGCGACAACGACACGCTGGCGGCGCTCGTGAGCTGCCTGGTTTCCGCCGACCTGTGCGTGACGCTGTCCGATATCGACGGCCTCTACACCGCCAATCCGCACGAGGATCCGACGGCCGAGTTTGTCCCGGTCGTGCATAAGATCGATGCCAAGATCATTGCCTCGGCGGGTGATTCTTCGACCTCGGTGGGTACGGGCGGCATGATCACCAAGATTCGCGCGAGCCGCATCCTGATGACGGCGGGCATTCAGAGCGTGATTTGCTCGGGCGAGGAGCCCGATGCCCTCGTGCGTCTCGCCCGCGGCGAGAGCGTGGGAACCCTGTTCGATCCGCCGGCGGAGCGCCTGGACATCGCACCCCGCAAACTGTGGATCGCGCTGGGCGACAAGGCCCACGGCTCGGTGACGGTTGATGACGGTGCTGCGAAGGCGCTGGTCAGCCGTGGCTCTTCCCTGCTTGCGGTGGGTATTCGCGAGGTCGATGGCCAGTTTGCCGAGGGCGATGTGCTCGATGTGTGCGATCCGAGCGGTATGGTCGTCGCCCGCGGTATCGCCGAGGCCGATTCGGACGTGCTGGAGCTTGCAGCCGGCCGTCGCCAGGACCAGATCGCCAGCAACCGCCTGCTCGCTAACCTGGCCGAGAAGCCGGCGATACACAGGGATAACCTAATCGTCTTCGCTTAACCAATTGACGCTGCAAACGCCCCTAAGCGGCAATCTGACGTTCAATCGTCGGGCATGACCAAAAGGTCAATGCCCTCCTCTTTCACGTCACCTTGCTCGCTTAGGGGCGTTTTCGCTTTCCGTCCTCTTTTTGCAATGACTTCATTAACCTGGTACTTGGGGACGTTCCTTTTGTGACGGCAGGTGGGGACACTCCTTTGTTAGAAGATCCGGCGCAGGTCTCCGCGGTTGAACGCTTCGTCGAAGAGGTGCTTGAACACCACGCTGCCGTGCAGGCCGTCGTGCTCGAACTCGTTGGTCACCCAGGCATGCGAGTTGCCCACGCGGCTGAGCGTATCGAGCTGCATGCCCGAATCGACGTACATATCGTCGAAATACACCGCGGCCTGTAGTGGCACCTCGTTGCAGGCTAGGCGCTGCGGGTCGTAGATCTTGTCCCAGCTGGTGTCTTCCATCAGCAGGTCCATGGCGGGCTTAAACGGCATAAGCTCGGGCATCTGCTCAAACATCCACGGGAACATGGCCTCGCCGGTAAACATGAGCGGGCGCGCGAGTGTGTCGAACTCGGCACGATGGGCCTTCTCCTCTGCTGCGGCCCAGCGAATGGGCATGGTGTCGCCGTCGGCGTAGATAAACTCCTGCAGCGTCCAGTACAGCGGGTTTGTACGCGTGTTGGTGCGCTCGAAGGCGCGCATCAAAAAGCTGTCGGATACCGAGGAGCCGCAGCTAAGCGTACCGTCGCCAGTAACAAACGCGTGATCGATAATCCAATGCATGCGCTCAAAGCTCGGCTTCATGCCAAAGTCGCTGCCCATGAGCTGTAGGCGCTCGACCGTCATCGGCGAGCCGTCAGGCAGCACGGGCTTCTGAGCCTCGAGCGCATCGGCCAGGGCTGCCACGCGCTCGACGTCAGCGGGATAGCGGTCATAATACTGCTGCGTCTTGGCGGCCATGCGCGGGAAGGTGTGCTCGTAGACCTCGCTGGCGCTCGCCGGCACGTGGGGGATGCCGCCGCAGGTAAAGCTTGCCGCCACGCCTTCGGGGAAGAGCGACAGATAGCTCAACGTCAAAAAGCCGCCGTAGCTTTGGCCGAGCGTGACCCACGGCTTGCCGCCAAAGCCCACTA
This sequence comes from uncultured Collinsella sp., assembly GCA_902470095.1. Classification (GTDB taxonomy): domain Bacteria; phylum Actinomycetota; class Coriobacteriia; order Coriobacteriales; family Coriobacteriaceae; genus Collinsella. Next base: position 5,936 of record CABRFG010000039.1, on the reverse strand, counting down.
GGCGCAGGTACTCAAAATCGCGCACGATGGAGCTGGCGAGGTGGCGCTTGAGGAAATCAGCCTGCGAGCGTGCGGCATCGGAGCCGGCCGCCGTCGCGCGCTCGCCCAGTGCGGCAATCGTGCGCCCGTCTACACAGCTGCTGCGCCCGGTGCCGCGCTGGTCGGGAAGGACCACGCGGAAGTGCTTGACAGCCTCCTCGATCCAGCCGTCGCTTGTGGGCGACAACGGACGCGGGCTCTCGCCGCCGGGGCCGCCCTGCAAAAACAGGAGCAGTGGCAGATCGTCGTTGATGCGGTCGGGCGCGCAAACCACGCGGTAGAAGAGCTTGATGCTCTCGGGCGCGCCGGCGATGGGTGCCGGCATAGCGCCGCGGCGCATGGTGCTGCCGACGGCCAGGAGCATCGGCTCCAGGCCGCGCCAGTCAAGGGGGACGTCGATGCTGTGGTCCTCGACATAAAGGCTGGGGACGTGGTACGAAGTGATGAGGGCCATGTGAGTCTTCCGTTCGTTGCGGTGTTTCGGGTTGACCAATTCTACCGCCGCGGGCGAGGCCATGCGCAAATCGGCTACCATGGTTGCAAACTTCTAGGAGAAAGGGCCGCCCATGTCGGTCGATATAGCCACGTATGTCCACGATCTTGCCGTTGCCGCCAAGGCAGCGTCGGCCTCGCTTGCCACGGCGAGCGATGAGCAGCGTCAGGAGGCCGTGCGCGCCATGGCCGCAGCACTGCGCAACGGTGTCGACTCCATCGTCGCCGCCAACGAGCTCGATATGTCCGCCGCGCGCGATGCGGGCACTTCGGCCGGTCTGCTCGACCGTCTGCTGCTGACGCCTGAGCGCGTCGAGGGCATGGCCGCCGGTTTGGAGAAGCTCGCCGAGCTGCCCGATCCCGTCGGCCGCGTGCTCGACCACCGCGTGCTTGCGAGCGGTGTGGACCTGACCCGCGTGAGCGTGCCGTTGGGCCTGGTCGCCATGGTCTACGAGGCGCGCCCCAACGTGACGGCCGACGCCGCAGGCATCTGCATCCGTACCGGCAACGCCTGCATTCTACGCGGCGGCTCGCTGGCCTATCACTCGTGTGCCATGATCGCCGAGCTGCTGGCCGATGCGCTCGAGGCCAAGGGCTTCCCGCGCGAGGCCGTGTCGATGATCGAGTCCACCGACCGCGAGGCCACCGGCGAGCTCATGAAGCTCCGCGGTATTGTCGACGTACTCATTCCGCGCGGAGGTGCAGGCCTGATCCAGCGCTGCGTGCGCGAGTCGCTTGTGCCGGTGATCGAGACGGGCACGGGCAACTGCCACATCTACGTGCATGAATCCGCCGACTTTGATAAGGCGCTCAACATTATCGTTAATGCCAAGACCCAGCGCGTAGGCGTGTGCAATGCCGCCGAGTCGCTGCTGGTCGACCGTGCTGTGGCCGATGCGTTTTTGCCCGCGGTCGTGACCGTGCTGCATGACCACGGCGTGCTCATTCACGGCGACGAGGCAACCTGCGCCGCATGCGCCGATGCCGGGCTTGTGGAGGGCGATGACTACGTCGCCGCGACTGAGGAGGACTGGGGTCGCGAGTACCTGGCGCTCGAGATGAGCGTGAAGGTCGTGGCAAACGAGGACGAGGCCATCGCACACATCAACCGCTACGGCACGATGCACTCCGAGGCCATCGTTGCCGAGGATACGGATGCTTGCGAGCGCTTCCTCGATGCTGTCGATGCCTCGGCCGTGTACTCCAACGCCAGCACTCGCTTCACTGACGGCGGCGAGTTTGGCCTGGGTGCCGAGATCGGCATCTCGACCCAAAAACTCCACGCCCGCGGCCCCTTTGCCGCCGAGGCCCTCACCACCTACAAATACAAGCTCCGCGGCACCGGCCAGGTCCGCCCCTAACGCCCGCGTAAAGAAAAACCACCACAAAGGTGCCTTTCCCCTTTGTGGTGATTTTAGGTGGCGTGGGCGGTTAGGCCTGGAAGGTATCGCGGTCGGGGGCGAAGGACTGCATGGCCGCGATGGTGCGGTCAAAGAGCTCGGGGAGCTCCCAGCCCAACATCTCGGCACCCTGCGAAATCACGTCGCGCGAGCAGCCGGCGGCAAAGCGCTTGTCCTTGAACTTCTTCTTGAGCGACTTGGTCGTAAAGTCCATAACGCTCTTGCTCGGGCGCATGATGACTGCAGCGCCGATCAGGCCGGTGAGCTCATCGCAGGCAAACAGGATCTTTTCCATCTGCAGCTCGGGTTTGGGCAGCGAGGTATTGAAGTCCGACGTGTGCGTCTGGATGGCGCGAATGAGCTCGGGAGACGCACCTTCGCCCTTAAGAATCTCGGCAGCATAGATGGTGTGGTTCATGGGGTCGTCCTCATGCTCCTCCCAATCCAGGTCGTGCAGCAGACCGACGATGCCCCAAAACTCCTCGTTCTCGGGGTCGAACTCGCGCGCAAAGTAGCGCATAGTGCCCTCGACCGTCTCGCCATGGGTGATATGGAACGGGTCCTTGTTGTGCTCATTGAGCAGTTCGAACGCGCGGTCGCGGGTGATTCCGGCGGTAAGCGGCTCTGCCATAAGAGACTCCTTGTGCTCGTGGGTATCGATAAGAATGAATACTACTAGAACAAGAAAACCACCACAAAGGTGCCTGTTCCCTTTGTGGTGGTTTTTGGCGCGGATGGGTTAGTTGAGGGCGGCTTGGGCTAGGCGGGCTTCGGCGGCCTCCTCGGTGACGCCAAGGGCCACGGCGAACTCCTCGATGGAGCGGCGTTTGGCCTCCTTGAGTACGCGCATGTAGTAGGAGCTGGGTTTTTTATCAGCTTCCTCGGCCTGGCGAATGCGGTGCATCATGGTCTTTGCCACGCGGACCGTCTCCGGCGCGCCCAGCTTGAGCTGCTGCTTAAAGTGTGTCTCCTCAAGCGAGCTGTTGCGCTCGGTAAAGGTGTCGCACTCCAGCTCGTCATAGTGGCTCAGCAGGTGCTCGGCATCTTGCTGAGAGATGGCGGCGTGCAGACGGTCGGCCTGCGCCACGGGGTACATGAGGATCGTCTGCGCATGTCCCTGCTTGGTCTCGAGCAGCAGCATGGGCTGCGGTGTGTCGTCCCTAAAACCGACGACGGTGCAGACTCCCTGGCCCGGATGAATGACGTGTTGACCGATTGAGAACATGCTACCTCCAACTTATACGAATTTACGTATGTCTAGATTAACACGCTGACGTGCGCAAACCCGTACTTTATGCAGGAAAAGCACACAACTCTGATAGGTAAGAGTATTCGATAACAGACGCAGCTCATTCACGCCTTTATGCATTTTCAACGCCTGCATAATCTGCAGGCAGACCGGCATCTTTGAGTGACTCCATACAAGCTGTAGTCATTTTTGTGCATATGCAATATCTATTAGCTTTACCCTGCGACAGTGCCCGTCGCTTGTGATAGAGTGCTACAAACTCTGGCTTTTGCCCTACGAGTGACCAAGAGCTCGGGGGCTTTAACACAAGGAGGATCTATGCCCGAGAAGATTGAAGAGCTGGTACGCGCTGCGCTTGCTGCGGCCCAGGAGGCCGGCGACCTTTCCGCATTTGAACTTGACGATTGCGCTATCGAGCGACCGGCTGACACTTCTCATGGCGAGTGGACCTCTACCATGGCCCTGAAGTCCGCCAAGCTGGCCCACTGCGCCCCGCGCAAGATCGCCGAGGCCATCGTTGCCCATATGCCCGAGGACCCCGCGATCGAGAAGGTCGAGATCGCAGGCCCCGGCTTCATCAACTTCTACCTCTCCGTTGCCGTCAAGAATGCCATCTTTGGCGAGGCTCGCGAGAAGGGTATGGACTTCGCTAAGTCCAACGTCGGTGGTGGCCTGAAGACCCAGGTCGAGTTCGTTTCCGCCAACCCCGTCGGCCCCATGCACATCGGCCACGGCCGCTGGGCCGCGCTGGGCGACTCGCTCTGCCGCGTTATGGATCACGCCGGTTACGACATCCAGCGTGAGTTCTACATCAACGACCACGGCTCTCAGATGAACACCTTCGGCAACTCCATCAGCACGCGCTATATGCAGCTTGCCGACATCATCGCCAAGCAGGGCGTGGATATCGACGAGGCTCACAAGCTGCTGATCGCCGACCGCGACGCCTTTGTTGCCGACGAGAGCGACGAGCATCCCGAGACCCATCCGTATCAGGACAACTTTGCCGAGACCCTAGGCAAGGACTCCTACGGCGGCGACTACATCATCGACGAGGCCGCCGAGTTCTGGCGCACCGACGGCGATAAGTGGGTCAACGCCGATCCGCAGGAGCGCATGGAGAGCTTCCGCGAGCGTGGCTATGTAAAGATGGTCGACAACATGCGCGACCTTTGCCATGCCGTCAACTGCGACTTCGATCGTTGGTTCTCCGAGCGCTCGCTGTATGTGAAGGACACCGAGGGCGAGACCGCCGGCACCTCCGCCGTCGACCGCGCTTTTGAGAAGCTCGACAAGATGGGCTATCTCTACACCAAGGACGGCGCCCTGTGGTTCCGCTCCACCGACCTGGGCGATGACAAGGACCGCGTTCTGATCAAGTCCGACGGCGAGTACACCTACTTCGCCTCCGACGTTGCCTATCACTGGGATAAGTTCCAGCGCGTCGACCACGTCATCGACATCTGGGGCGCCGACCACCACGGCTACATCGAGCGCGTCCGCTGCGTCTGCGATGCCTTGGGTTACCCCGGCAAGTTTGAGGTTCTGCTGGGCCAGCTCGTCAACCTGCTGCGCAACGGCAAGCCCGTCCGTATGTCCAAGCGTAAGGGCACCATGGTGACCCTGCAGGAGCTCGTCGACGAGGTCGGCTCCGACGCTGCCCGTTACACCCTCATCTCCAAGAGCTCCAACCAGATGGTCGACTTCGATATTGAGGCCGTCAAGAAGCGCGACAACTCCAACCCGGTGTACTACGTGCAGTACGCTCACGCCCGCGTGTGCTCCATCCTGCGCCGTGCCGCTGACGTTACGCCCGAGCAGGCTGACGAGATGGGCATGAGGGCCGTCGCCGCCAAGGCCATCGGTGAGAACGTCGATTACTCGCTGCTGACCGACCCGACCGAGCTCGCCCTTTCGCGCAAGCTCAACGAGCTCACCGACCTCATCGCCAGCTGCGCTCGCGACCGCGCCCCGTTCCGTCTGACGCACTTTGCTGAGGAACTCGCCGGCGACTTCCACAGCTTCTACGCTGCCTGTCAGGTGCTGCCGAGCGAGGGCCGTCCCGTCGACCCCGAGCTTTCGCGTGCCCGTCTGGCCGCTTGCGATGCCGTCCGTGTGACGCTCGCCCTGGTGCTCACCCTCGTTGGCGTTTCCGCGCCCGAGCAGATGTAAGCTACGGGTCATTTGACCGTACAGACTTGGTTTAACTAAGCCTTGAAAGCCCGATCTCCCACGGAGGTCGGGCTTTTTGCAAACGCCGACGTATTGACGAATTTGGAACTGCTGGAAATACGAAACTATGCCGGTTTACTACGATGAAATGAGAAATTCCAACTACGCCGGCTTTTCGCAAAAAAGTGCAAGGCATCTACCTGCGGTTTTAGTTCAACAAGTTTCGGAGTGATCGCGGTTGAGCGATTCATCGTAGTAAACCGCCACAGTTTTGGCGGAGGCAGTCAGATTTGTGGGTGTTAAACCAAAGATTGTCCCTTTTGACTAGTCGTGGTTGATTTCCGATCTCAGCCGAACACATTGAGCAAATAGGCCGTTCCCGCACTTAGCTGAACGCCCCCGCGGCCCCTCCTGGGGTCCGGGGGCGCCGTTTTCCCAGTTGAAGGAACGGTGGAGATGTGTTTCGATAGGTCCGGTGGCCATGCTCCGCCCGCCGCCCGGCACCTCTTCCCAGACTCAGCCGGACGGCCGGTCCGTCTATTCCGTTTTTCTTCCAGGCTAGGCCAGCGGGGCATCGCCCCTCT
>CABRFG010000038.1 GCA_902470095.1 uncultured Collinsella sp. | reverse complement strand
CATTTCTCAAAGCATCGTTAGATTAATAATGACAGCCCGAATGAAGATGCGTGCGACGGGGGCGAGGCGAATGGCTGAGCGGTATCGATACGCTGGTTCAACGGTATTATATTGACCACATAGATTTTTAACTTGCATTTCTACCCGCCCTTTTCGTAGAGTCGCCGATACGTGCTTAGCGCACCCTCGGCGCGTCCGGCAGGCTTTGCGAAATGGGATCCAGGAGACTTCGGCGCAGCATCATCTTGCGGAATGCTTCTAATGAGCCTCCCATCCTTCAAAAACAGAATCTCATCGCACAGCCTATCGACCGAATCCAAGATGTGGGATGACATGATGATGCACGTACCAGAATCGGCCAGCTTCCTGAGAATCTCGGAATGCAAGTCCACCCTGCTGGGGTCGAGCGCGTTCATGGGCTCATCTAATAGAAGGTACCGCGCGCCCGTCGCATACGCAATCGCCAGGGTAAGCTGCTGCTTCATGCCCTGGCTCAGAGTGCGGATCCTCATCTTCGCGAACTCGCCTATCTGCGTTTGTTCCACTATCTCTTCGATATCGCGAGCATGCGGCCACATATCGCAAACCATCTTGAGGTGATCTTCCGCACGCAATCCGGGATACAGCAGCGTCCCCTCACCAGGTGCATAGAAGATCATAGAACGGACCTCTCTCGCACCCGTACCCTGCACCTCATCCAGAACGATGCTCCCGTCCACGCGAGGACCCGGCAAACCTGCCATCGCACGCAGCAACGTCGTCTTTCCATGCCCGTTCGGAGCGACGAGACCGTAGACCGTACCCGGGGCAAACTCAGCGTTCACCGAATCTACGAGCACCTTCTTTCCATAAGAGATCGTCAGCGTTTGAAGGTCAATCATCGAGATCATCCCCTTTCGATCTTTGGAACACTCAGGCGCACCATCAACGGAGATACGGCACCCAAGACCACCAGCAGAGCGCCCGATGCGCCGACGACCTCTCCAAAAGGCATCGCGTTCGTCCCTCGCCCAAGGAACCCAATCGTCCCCACCTGGGAAGCGGGATCAAACGAGGCGAATGGAGCCAGCAGCGCGACGCCCATGCCCACGCTTTCAACATGAGCGCTCAACGAACCCAACACCAAGAGAACCGCGCAAACCATTCCGGTGACAACGGGGTTGCGGCTAATCGCTGCTGTCAACGCAGCGACGACGGAAATCACGCCGTATGCCATGACCAGCAACGGAATACTGCACAACACCGCCTCCCCCACCATGGACGTTGTCGAAGCTCCCGCCCGAATGAGAGCGACGGGATACTCCGATCCACCCGCACCGTTCTTAATCACGGACACAACGACAGCGGGAACCATCGACACCAAAAGCAGCACCAAGCCAAGCAGGAGAGCCAGCGCAACAGCCGTCAGAAAACGCACATGCGCTGTTGCGGGGATCTGGAGAACCAGAAGGGAACGACACTGCAGGTGGGTGCACGCGAGCGATGTGACAACCACGGACAACAGCAAAAATAAGGAGGGAAGCGCTGCCTGGAGATACGAAAGGAGGATTAATGGGGGCATCTTCGTACTTAACTCGTAAACCTTGGGGTCCGGCAAGCTCGCGATCGACTCAAGCAGAAGGGCGCGCGCCTCCGCACGAGAAGGAGTCTCCGGCTCGATTCCGATCGATTGCAGGAGAGTCGCATCTGCCGCGCCCAGCTCACCTCGAGCGCGCTCGTACGTCGCAAGGCTTCGAAACCCCTCCGCAGGCATAGGCGCGTACACGAAACCCGAAAGAGCATCCCGCATGTCTTCCAGGGCCGCTTTGCCCTCGACGTCCATATTCGCAGCGTTCTGCTCTAGATACCGATCTATTGAACGGAGCTCCCCATCCCTATACCGAACAGCGGAAACGTTATCAGCGTCAGGAAACATCTCGACCAGAGCCGGGGCCAGCATCGTCGTCGACATTGCAATCGCGCATACGGCGAGGGTAGGAGAACGCAGGAGCAGTTTCCCCATCGTTCTTACGTATGCAACGGCGGAGGCACAAGCGCTCGAACGAGTTGCCGTTCTCGATGCAGTGAAGGAACCTCTCTCAAGACAAATCGGGGATATCGAGCACGCGCAGCCGCTCTTTCCAGCAACGCAAAGCAGGCTAATTGCCAGCACCTCGATCCCGATTGCGCATACGAGGGCAATCGCGCCACGCTCGAAGCAAAGTCCAGGCAGATTCACTATCTGCGTTGTCGGGTACGGGCTATAGGCGCCGACGGTCAACTCAGTGTTCGCATACGTAAGGGGATTCAACAGGGCGAACTCACGTAAAGCGATGGATCTTCCGTAATACCCGGGAACCATCGTCACCCCCATCAGGGCACATACGAACACGATTCCAAGCGTAGGGTTATTGGCAATCTTCACGGCAAGGTGAACGACAAGCGAGATGAACGCTGCCACCAAGAATTGCAAGATGGCCGTCTGCGCGAACACCAGCCAAGCCGGTTTGATAACCGGAGTCGCATATTGAATGTAGCCTATCGGATAGAACGGCGAGCCCGGGCCATTCTTCACAAGCGCGGCGATTATCCCTGGAAGATTGATGGCGAGGACGGCAAGCATTGCAAAAACACTCGCCCATACGCTCGATGCAACAAGTCTACCCAGCTCGCCCATCGGTGCCTGGATGATGAGCTTTTCACGTTTGTTAAGACGCGCGGCAAGGAACGAGACGGCAACGGCCGTTGCGACCCATAGCAAGTACTCCTTCGATCCGTCATAATAGGTGTACTCTCCATCCGATATCTGCAGAAACGGAAGTAGGGGAGAGAGCGGTGCCAAGATAAGACGTCCCGCGGCAAGAGGGTACAGAAGCGCGGGCATGCTTGATGAAGAGGTATAGACACCGTCCTCCCCCGCATTCACAAGCGCATCCGCATAGGATGCTGACAATTCCTGCTCAACACGGGTTATTCCCGACTCGAGGTATTCGACCCGTCCGTCGATGCCAGCCGCGCTCCTGAGGACGGGCAGAGCACAAAGAACCATCAACGCAACAACGACAACACAGAGCGACCTGGAGGAGAGAAGCGACCTAAAGATCGCCTTCGAGATTTTGAGCATATTCATCGCCAACCTTAACCTCATCCAGTCGGAACAGAGGGGCCGAACAAAATGCTCGGCCCTTCCTCGCATCTAGTAGGTGCTATAGACAAATTGCCATTTATCAGTTGTGCCAAGAACACCACAGGAGCACATTGCAGCGAGGCGGGATTCCCTATGATGCGCGGATCGGCGATAGCCATTTCGGTAGGAGATCGTCTTGTAAGAGATGTTGAACATCGAGATGCTGTGCCCGCTTACGCCGCGAGGACAGCTGTAGCTCCAGTAGGTATCGACGACGTCGTCCGTATACCCGAGGGGCTCAACGAGGGCACACTGGCTGCTCTCCTGGGAAGGAGGCATCGGGGTATCCGCAAAAGCGGGGGCTCCCGGCAGCAACAGACAAAGAGCGAGGCCGAGGAAAACCAAGAGCTTACACGACTTAACAGTACTGAACATAATCCTCTCCAATCTAGAGGGGTTTCGGTTGCAGCATGCTGTGATTACTTGTCGGCAAAGTCAATTTAACATAAACTGTTAAAAAGTAACCTGAGTTTTTTAAATTCTTCGGAGGTTATTATGAGTTCCGACAATCGCACTCCCCGGCTTCATTCCTTCCGCATCGCATGTGCGATAGCCTCTGCGACCCTTTGCGCCACCGCCATCGCACAAGTGGCGTTCTCCTTAAAGCCAGCAATCGAAGTGCTCGACAACCCTGTAATTGCAGACTCCCCCGCGTATCCAGCCCTTGCGATCTCGACATTGGTCCCTGCCGTCATCGGTATCGCTACGACCATCCTCAGCGCCGTTCTCGTGTGGACGATCAAGAGCGGAGACCCCTTCAAGAAAGGGTCTGCGACATGCTTGAAGGTGCTCGGCATTCTCTTCGTTGTTCAAGCTGCCACCAGCCTCTACGCCGGCTCACTCAAAACCTCCGTTTCGATGTTTGGCGGCGAGGGGGCCGTCGGCGCCCAAGAGATCGCTTCATCATTCGATTGGACCTCTCTGGTTCTCGGCATCGTCCTGTTCATGCTTTCCCAGCTCTTCTTGTACGCCCGAGAGCTGTACCTCGACTCCGACGAGATTGCGTAAGGAAACGCCATGCCCGTAATTGTTCGCCTCGACAAGATCATGGCCGAGCGAAAGATTTCCTCGAACGAACTTGCCGAAAGGATTGGAACCACGCCCGTGAACCTGTCCCGTATTAAAAAAGGGCATATTCGCGGCATTCGCTTCAACACACTCGAGCAGCTATGCCTCGCCCTTCGTTGCCAACCCGGAGACCTTCTCGAAGTCATGAGCGAAGAGGATGCCCGAAAGGAGTTCGGACTCGATTGGTCCGCCGAGGATTAGAGGGCGGTCGTACTCGCCCTGCACACGGGGATGCGAATCGGCGAGGTCTGCGGCCTTCGGTGGTGCGATGTGGATTTCGAGACGGGCCTGATCTCGATCAGACACTCGGTGGCGTACGCGAAGGGAATGGGTTCGTTCATCAAAGACACCAAGACCCATGACGCCAGGGGTATCCCCATCGACCCGGTCGGCCTACTCCCCTTCCTGAAGGAGACCCACGAGATCGACTGCGGAAAGCTGCGCTTGCGCGGCCTTACCGGGGCGGTCGAGATCGGGGACTGCTACATCCTGTCGGAGCCGGGCGCGACCTTCGCGACGACAAGCTATATCCGCAGGGCGTTCAAGACGTTCTCGGAGACCAACGGCCTCATGAGCACCAACGACGAGCTGATCACGTTCCACGGCCTTCGCCACACGTTCGCAACGCAGTGGATCCGCCAAGGCGGCGATATCAAGGCGCTCCAATCGATCCTCGGCCACAAGGACGCCATGGCGACGCTCAACGTCTACGCCGACATCGAGCCCATCTCCAAAATCCATAACATGCTGCGCGCCACGCCGTGCCTTTGGCGCGGGCACCTCGGGCCGAGGGTCGATCCGGGTCCCATGTTCCAACAGAGGATCCAGGAGTCCATCGAGACGCTCCAGGCGTTCGGCTACGGCATCACCGAGCCGGACGACCGAAATATCGCCATACGCGACGTGAAGACGAACAGTTGGCTCTAGCTCACCGAGTACGCGGCAGTGCTGGGCCCATCCCAACTGAGGTCACGGTGGTCCGATAGGGGCGCCGCCCGCGGCATGCGCCGCGGAGCGGTATCCCCTACCGAAGGGCGGGGATGCCCTCCGCTTCCAGTTCGGAATCAGCCGTCGGAGGCGTTCGGCTGACTGCGGGAACGGCCTGTCCGCTCAATGTGTTCGGCTGAGATCGGAAATCAACCCAACACGAGCCGGACACGCGCCAGACGGCTCTTCCCCGTGCGGCCTTCCCCCTTACGCTCATGTTGCAGGCATGTAACGCCGCAGCGAGCGCGCCTTTTTTGCGCCAGACAGGTACAATGATGAACACTGTACCGTAGCGGAGCGCCCCGCGCGCGCCGCAATCACGCGAAAGGGTTTCCCATGGCCGAGATCTCGTCCTCCCGTATCGTCATCACCGTCCTTGGCAAGAACCGCCCCGGCATCGTCGCCGGCGTCACCCGCGTCCTGGGCGAGGCCAACGTCGACATCCGCGACATCACGCAGTCCATTATCGAGGACATCTTCACCATGACCATGCTGGCCGATACCGCCGAGTCCAAGCTCGACTTCGCCGAGCTGCAGAAGGCGCTGGCCGAGGCCGGCGAGCTTTCGGGCGTCAACGTGTCCATCCAGCGCGAGGATGTCTTTAACTTTATGTACCGCCTGTAGCGAGCAAGCCGCTGGGGATAGCCTGACGCGCGCATGCCCATGCAAGTCACCCCGATGCGGCCCGGAGAGGAGCGCGCATGGCCTACGACGCCAAGAAAATCTATTACCGCTTCGATGACCACCTGAGCCGCCTGGTTCTGGATTACGAGGCGAGCCGTCAGATTTCGCCCGAAAGCGAAAACCTTTACCACGGCCTGCCGACCGCCCCGTACGACGAGGACCTGTTCGTAGAGCACAACGTCAAGCGCGGCCTGCGCAATGCCGACGGCTCGGGCGTGGTCGCGGGCCTTACCCGCATCTCGGACGTGCACGGCTACAACAAGGTCGACGGCAAAGTCGTGCCCGATCAGGGCAAACTCACGCTGCGTGGCTACAGCATCGAGGATCTGGTCAACAACGCCCAGGCCGAGGATCGCTATGGCTACGAAGAGGTCGCCTACCTGCTCATCACGGGCTCGCTGCCCACCAAAGAGGAGCTCGACGGTTTTTGCGAACGTCTGGGCGCTTTTAGGCACCTGAGCGACGAGTACGTCCGCGAGTTCCCCATGACCACGGTGTCGTCGAGCATCATGAATGTGCTTCAGCGCGCCGTGCTGCTGCTCTACGCCTTCGACGCCGAGCCCGATGCCATTACACCCGAGCACGAAATCGACGTCGCTATCTCCATGCTCGCCCGTCTCCCCCGCATCGCCGCCTTCGCACATATGGCCTCGGTCGCCAAGCGCCGCGGCTCCGAGGTTCATGTGCCGCACCCCACACCCGGCCTCTCCACCGCTGAGACCATCCTGCAGGTCCTACGCGGCGGCATGGCATTCACCCGCGACGAGGCCATGCTGCTCGACGTGATGCTTATGCTGCATGCCGAGCACGGCGGCGGCAACAACTCCACCTTCGCTTGCCGCGTGCTGTCGTCTTCGGCCACCGACCCGTATTCCGCCTACGCCGCGGCTATCGGCTCGCTCAAGGGCCCGCGCCACGGCGGCGCCAATGCCAAGGTCGTGTCTATGCACGAGGACATCCGTGCGCATGTCTCCAATTGGGAGGACGAGGACGAGGTCGCAGCCTACCTGGGCAAGATCCTCGACAAGCAGGCCTTCGACGGCACGGGTCTCATCTACGGCATGGGCCACGCCGTCTATACGCTGAGCGACCCGCGTGCCGAGGTGTGCCGCCGTTACGCGCGCACGCTTGCCGCCAAGAAGGACCTGGGCGAGGAGTTCGCGCTCATCGAGCGCATCGAGCGCCTGGCCCCGCAAGTGATGCGCGATCACGGCATGACCAAGCCCATCTGCGCCAACATCGACCTGTACACGGGCTTTATCTACAAGATGCTCGGCGTGCCCGAGACGCTCTTTACGCCGCTGTTCGCCGTCGCCCGCATGGCCGGCTGGTCTGCGCACCGCATGGAAGAGCTCTTCTGCGCGCACCGTATCATCCGTCCCGCGTATCGCCCGGTTATCGAGCCGCTGGAGTACAAGCCGCTCGCCGATCGTTAGGACGCAGACCGTTATAGAACCCGAGCGTGGCCAGGGCATCACCGCCCTCGGCCACGCTTTTTATGCCAGTAGAAAGGATTGCAGCGAATGATTGTGTTTTCCGATATGGATGGAACGCTGCTGACGAGTGATAAGCAGATGAGCGACGCCACCTGGGCAATGCTCGACGAGCTCGCACGTCGTGGCATCGAGTTTGTTCCCTGCACGGGGCGTCCGCTGTCGGGCATCTTTGAGCCCATTCTCGCCCATCCCTCCGTGCACTACGCGGTCTGTGCCAACGGCGCCAGCGTCTGGCAGCTCGACGACGATGTGCCCACCGACGCCTCGTGCGCCACGTGCATCTTGAGCCGTCCGCTCGATTGCGACATTGCCCACCGCATCCATCGCATTGCCGCCGGCCACGATGTGACCTTCGATATCTTCGCGGACGGGCAGTGCTTCCTCCCCCGCTCGCTCTACACGCGCCTGGACGAATTCTGCGGCGGCGACCCCCACATCGCGGCTTCGCTCAAGCGCACACGAACACCGATCGACATGGATATCGACAGCAAGATCGACGAGGTCGAGACGCTCGAACGTATCGCCATGTACTGGCACGACCCGGCCGATCGCGACGCCATCGCGACGGCGCTCGACACGCTCGGAGGCATTGAGGTCACGCGTTCGTACGCCATGAATATCGAGGTCATGGGTGAGGGCGCCACCAAGGGGACGGCCCTCACGTGGCTATGTGAGCACCTGGGCGAGCGTCTCGCCGACGCCTGGGCGTTCGGCGACAACATCAACGACATCCCCATGCTGCAGGCAGCGGGCCACGGCATGGCCATGATCAACGCCGAGCCCGAAGACCGCGAGGCCGCCGACGCCATCACCGAATACGACAACGACCACGACGGCGTCGCCCGCACCATCATGGCCGCCCTCGCCTAGTCATTGGGGACGTTCTTAAATGACTAGTCGTTGGGGACACTCTTCGCGAAAAAGCTGCAAGGACTGTCCCCGGTTGCCGGCAGAAAAGGAACGTCCCTAACTGCCGGATTAGGCGAGGCTCTCCAGAACACGACGGAGCTCCTGCTGGACGGCGTGGTCGCGGTTACAACCCACCACGCGATCGGCCACCGCCTTAAGCGCGGGGCGCGCGTTTTCCATCGCGCAGCCCGTGCCGACAAAGCGAATGATCTCGTAGTCGTTCATCGAGTCGCCAAACGCCATGACCTCGTCGCGTCCAATGCCGTAATGCTCCGCGAGCTGCGCGATACCCGAGGCCTTCGACACACCAGGCTGCATGGCATCGATCCACGCGTTGCCCGAAGGCGCAAAAGTAAAGAGCTGACCGAGTTCGCGCTGTAGCACGTACGCACTGTCCATAACCGCACTGTCGTCGCAAAAGATACTCGCTTTGATGATATTTACGCTGGGGTCGGGCAGCTCCCAAATGCGCTCGGCATTGGGAAGGTCCTTATCGACCTCACGCACGAACTTGCACTCGTCATCGAGCAGGAAGGACTTGGTTCGGTCAAAGAGCGCAAGATGCAGATTGGGAAACGTCCTGACGGCCTGGGCGAGCCTTCGAATCGCCAGGTGGGAATACACCTCACGGTCCACCATCTTGCCGTCGGCGTAGACCTGGGCGCCATTAGCGGCGACAAAGTCCATCTTGTCGCGAACGGGCGCAAAGAACTCGCACAGGCGATCGTAGCGACGACCCGACGATGCGGCGAAATGCACGCCATGCTCGTGTAGCGCCAGAATCAGTTCGTAGGTCTCAGGAGGCACCTGGCCGTTTTCGTCAAGCAGTGTGCCGTCCATATCGGATGCAATCAGTTTAAACATAGAAAAGCTCCCTTCGGGCTTGTTGGAATCGAACGCGCATCCGATTCCAACGTACCCAAAGGGAGCTCAAATAAGACTCCGCGGGCGTAAACGTTACAAGGACCTGGCAAATAGCTCACACATGCCAGAGGTCCTACGGTCGCGGCGCCAGGCGACACGTCACCCCGACGGCTAGTCGTTTAAGAACGTCCCCGATGACTAGTCGGCGTAGGTGAAGGTGGTGACGTCGAACATGCCCTCGGGGCGGATGCGGAGCGTCGGGATGACCGGCAGGGGCAGGAAGATGATGCCCATGATGGGGTCGAGCGGCGGCTCAATACCCATGGCGCGCGCCTTGACCATAAAGTCATCGTGCTGCGCGGCAACGTCCTCGGCCGTGCCTTCGCTCATCAGGCCACCGAGCGCCAGCGGAATGCGCGCCACGACCTCGCCGTTACGCACCAGCACGTGACCACCCTGGCCCACGGCCTCAACGGCAGCCATCATATCGGCAGCGTTATCGCCCACCACGCACACGTTGTGCGAGTCGTGGCCGATTGTGGAGGCAATGGCACCACCGGTGATGGTGAAACCGCGCACCCAGCCGCGACCGATATGCTTGCCGACCAGGCCCAGGCCAGCGGGGCCGTCGCCATCGGCGCCCTCGGCCTGCAGCGACACGCCACGGCCATGGCGCTCGATCAGCATAATGCGGCGCAAGTCCTCGGCGCTCTCGGGGCGGGCCATACCCGTGATAGCCATACCCGGGATGACATCGATAACGGCCTCGCCCGGCTTAAAGGCATAGTCAAACACGTCGAGCGAAAGCTTCGGCAGCTTAACGGAAGCACGCAGCTCATCGGCAAGAGAGGCGACCTCGGCAGTCTCGGGTGCAATCTCGCCTACAAAGGTGCCGTCCTGCGCCACCAGGGCACCGGCGGCATACACGCGATGCGGAGCTGTGGCAAACGTCAGGTCGTTGAGCACCAGCAGGTCGGCACGCTTGCCTGGGGCGATCGCGCCGCGGAGCTCATGCGGGTCGCGACAGCCGTGGTCCAGGCCAAATGCCTCAGCCGTGGAAAGGGACGCCATGGAGATGGCGACCACCGGGTCGACGCCAGCCTCGATGGCCACGCGGCAGGCATTGTCGATCATGCCGGTCGAAAGCGCGTCGGAGGGAGCGCGGTCGTCGGTCGCAAAGCAGCAGCGGCGGGCGCGGGCGGGGTTTTCCAGCAGCATCGGGGACAAATTGGCCAGATCGTGGCTGCACGTGCCCTCACGCAGCATCACATACATGCCGCGGGACAGTTTATCGAGCGCCTCCTCGGGAATCGTCGACTCGTGGTCGGCGATAATACCCGCCGCGGCATAGGCGTTGAGGTCCTTGCCGGCAACGAGCGGCGCGTGGCCGTCAACCTGCTTGGACGGCGTCTGGTTGGCAGCATCGATGCGAGCGCAAGTCTCGGGGTCGGCCATAAAGACGCCCGGCAGGTTCATCATTTCGCCCAGACCAAAGACATCGCCTGGATGCTCGGCAAAAAACGCCTGCATATCGGCAGCAGAAATAACGGCACCGGCCTGCTCGTCGGGCAGCGCGGGCACGCACGAAGGCATCATGTATTTGATGGAGATGGGTGCGCGGCGGCCGTCCTCAATCATAAAGCGCAGGCCGTCCAGGCCCGCCACATTAGCAATCTCGTGGCTGTCGGCAATGGCGGTGGTAGTACCGCGCGTCGCGGCCATGCGAGCATACTCGGCGGGACGGATGTTCGAAGACTCGATATGCAGATGCCCGTCAATAAAACCGGGAGCGAGATAGCGACCCTGGCAGTCGATGACCTCAGTTGCCTCATAGGTGCCAGCGGCATCGTCGCGACCATCGTAGAGCACGCCGACGATCACACCGTCCTTGACGGCAACGCTACCGGGCGCCACGCGCTGGCCATACACGTCGACGATCTGTGCATTGGTAAACAGCGTGTCGACGGGCACGCGGCCCTCGGCGGCCTCGATCACAGTCCTCATGACCTCAACGGACATACATACTCCTTTAACCGTAGAAAAAAGCTGCGGAGCGGACAAGCCTTCACCGCAGCATGCTCATAGCCATTGTATGCCCAAACGATGGGCCAACAATACGCCCCTCCGCTTAACGGCACACGCCACTTGGTGCAATGGGGACTGCCGCTGAGCACCAATGACTACTCGACGACTACTAACTGCCGTCCCGACAACAAAAACGCCGATGTTTTGGCATCGCCAGCGAACGGGCCGCATTTGAGACAAGGTGACGTGAAACGAAAGGGCGCTGACCTTCTGGTCGCGCCCTTGAAGTTGAACGTCAGATTGTCCAAATGCGGCCCGCGCAGCGTCGGCCGGTCCGCCGTTCGGTAGAACGGCGGAACTAAATCAACTTGAAGCCCTTGCGCTTACCCACAGAAAGGGTGTCGCCCAGCTTGAGGGCGCTGGGATCGATGTTATAGCTCTTGGGAGCCACGGCCTTGCCGTTGATTTTGACGCCGCCGCCGTCGATATCGCGCCGAGCCTGGCCGGCGCTCGCCGAAAGACCCAAGTCCTTGAGCAGGCCGGCGAGGTAGATCTGGCCCTCGTCGTTAACAGTCAGCTCAACGTGCTTCTCGGGGAAGTCGGCGAGCTGGCCCTCCTTGAACACGCGGTCGAACTCGGCCTGAGCCTCGTCGCCGGCACCGGCGCCGTGGTAGGTGTCGCACAGGTCGCGACCCAGAGCGCGCTTGAGCTCATAGGGATCGGCAGAGCCGTCGGCCAGGGCGGCGTCGATCTTGTCGACCTCGGCCGGGGTGAGCGAGCTGGCCAGACGATAGTACTTGCCGATCATCTCGTCGGGGATGGACATGGTCTTGCCGAACATGTCCTTGGGCGCGTCGGTCAGGCCGATGTAGTTGCCGTATGACTTGGACATCTTGCGCACGCCGTCGGTACCCTCGAGCAGCGGCATGGTGAGCGCGATCTGCGGCTCCATGCCCATCTTCTCCATGAGCTCACGGCCAGCGAGCAGGTTGAAGAGCTGATCGGTGCCGCCCATCTCGACGTCGGCCTTGATCTGCACGGAGTCGAAAGCCTGCATCACGGGATACAGGAACTCATGCAGGGCGATCGGCGTCTGAGACTGGTAGCGCTTGGTAAAGTCGTCGCGCTCGAGGATGCGGGCGACGGTGAACTTGGAGCACACCTGCAGCAGACCGGCCAGATCCATCGAAAGGATCCAGTCACCGTTGTGCACGATGGTGGTCTTCTCGGGATCAAGGATCTTCATGGCCTGGCTCACGTAGGTCTCGGCATTGGCCTCGATCTGCTCCTGCGAAAGCTGCGGACGGGTGGAATTCTTGCCCGAAGGGTCGCCAATCAACGCGGTACCGTTGCCGATGATGAGGGTGACGTTGTGGCCCAGGTCCTGGAACTGACGCATCTTACGCAGCGGCACGGCGTGGCCCAGGTGCAGGTCGGGGCTGGTGGGGTCGACGCCGAGCTTGATGTTGAGGGGCTCGCCCTTCTCAAGCTTCTTGCGAAGGTCGGCCTCGGGAACGATCTGCGCGGCGCCCGAGGTGATGATACGCATTTGCTCGTCAACAGACAGCATTGGGTATCCTCCTTTTGCTATAGCACCCTCGCCGAAAACGGCGGTGCTGGAAGTCCAAAACTCTCTTATGATAACAAACTGACGCGACGCGGCACCTACGACAGGAAAATCCTCGTCCTGCCGCATGCGTCAATGGCAACTGGCAGACGTGTACCGTCACGCTCGACCAGATAGCGTGTCGGCCGACGACGCAAGCAGTCGCGGCAACGGACCTGTCCCGTCGCATCGGTGGCGCAGACGCCCTCGGCGGTCAGCAGGCAGTGCTCGCACACCATAAGCTCGGGACGGTCGGCGTCGACCGGACCCAAGACGCCGGGTTCAGCAGCCAGTTCGGCAATACGCTCCGCATCATTGCCGAGCAACTCGGCCGGCAAGTACACCCGCCCCGCACCGAGTCCGCGCAGCCAGGTAAGCGTGGCCCGATTCGCGCAGAACACCGGCGCCGCCACGTCAAAAGTCACGCCCAGCTCGCGAGCGATCACCACCTGTCCCAGGTTGCGGCAGACGACGCGCCCGGCACGCTGCATCAGTGAGCGGGTCCAGTCAGCGTCACTCGCGCGGCACACCTCGTCAAGCACCACAACGGCGTCGGACAAATCGAGTTCTCCGCGCGGGTCGGCATCCATCAGCTGCCAAGCAAAAACCATGCGAGTGGGAACCGCGCACTCCACCAACTCCGTCGACGCACCGCCATCCACCGCAACGCCCTCAAAGGGCAGCACCTCAACGGCATGCGAAACGGGCGCAATCGAATCCGCCTCGGCCCGCATACGCTCCAACACCGCCGCCGTCTGATCCAATACGCCGGCGCTGCGAATCAGGTACACCTCGCAGCCCGCGTCCATCTTACGCTTGCAATGCACGACGACGCGCTTCCCCGCTGCGGCATCCACCGGGCAGGGCACCTGCGGCCAGCGCTTGGGCACATCGGGACGCGCGTCGACACCCGGATAGAACCGAATCTCGAGCGTGTCACCCGCCGCCACGGCGGCGTCGAGCTCAACGGTCACCTCTTCGTGGCCCACAGCGACCAAACGCCCCACGCGCACGCCCTGGTTAATTGCGCGCTCAAAGCTCATCAGCTCGGCACCCGAACGCCCTCGCAGGTACGCATCGGTAAACCCACGGTTAAACGACCTTCCCAGCTCGCGTTCAAGCTCTTCCACGACACCGGGGTCCCACGCGCCGTCGCGCAGCATATCGAGCGCCCGGCGCCACACCCGCACCACATTGAATACGTAATCGGGGTTCTTCATGCGCCCCTCGATCTTGAGCGACGCCACGCCGGCATCTACAAGCTCGGGCAGATGCGCAATACCCAGATAGTCGCGCGGGCACAACAGGCGATCCCCTTCGACGGCGGCAACGCTCTGCCCCGCCTCGTCCACCAGGTCGTACGCCAGACGGCACGGCTGCGTGCAGTCGCCGCGCATCGCCGAGCGCCCACGCCGCAGGGCCGAGAACTCGCACGCCCCCGAATAGCCGATGCAAATCGCACCGTGGCAGAATACCTCGATGGGCACGCCCGTGGCACATAGCGCCGCAATCTCGTCGACCGCCAGCTCGCGTGCCGTCGTCACGCGCTCAACTCCCAACTCCTTGGCAGCCAACTGCACGGCACCCTCGCTATGAGCGCCCGCCTGCGTGGACAGGTGAATCTCGACCCCGGGAATCGCCGCGCGCAGCGCGCAGGCCAGCCCGGCATCGGCGACAATCAGAGCATCGGCGCCCAACTCCAGTGCATGAGCTCCCAGCGCCACCGCGTCGGATAACTCATCGTCAAACACGAACACGTTGAGCGTCACGTACACGCGCACGCCATGGGCATGCGCCACGGCGCAGCCGCGCGCAAACTCGTCATCCGTAAAGCCATGCGCGCTCACGCGGGCGTTAAAGCCGCCCAACCCCGCATAGATGGCGTCGGCACCCGCGGCGATGGCCGCAAGCATCTGGTCGAGCCCGCCCGCCGGCGCCAGCAGCTCGGGCAGCGCCGCACCGGCAGCATCCAATCCAGTCTCGTATTGTCCGCTCGGCCCCATCGCCCGAATCGCCATCGGCAAACTCCTTACCAAGGTATGCATTCACTCTGAAAAATGCCGTCTTCCAGCATACACGAGGCCTCGCGCGCCCCGTTTGGTTTATCGTGTAATAACTTATGTCCATCCTGCCTCGACGGCACATCCACCGTCCGGCACGACATACCTGGAGGTCAATATATGGGTCCTCGCCAACGACAGGGACGCAGCCGTTCAAAGACGCATGCTCTGCCCATAATCCTGCTCTCGTTTTTGGGCTTTTTGCTTATCGCGGGCGTGGCGTTTGGCATCGGCATGGTCGGCAACGTCAACCGCTGGCTGTCCGATCTGCCCGACTACACCGACGCCAACGCGTATCTGGTGAGCGAGCCCACCAAGATCGTCGACTGCAACGGCAACAAGATCGCAAGCTTCTACACGCAAAACCGCAAGTCCATCACCAAGGACGAGGTCTCCCCCTACGTGCTGCAGGGCACCGTTGACGTCGAGGACGAGCGCTTCTACGAGCACGGCGGTATCGACCTGTGGGGTATCGCGCGTGCTGCGGTGGCAACCCTCGGCGGCGGGCACGAAGGCGCCTCGACTATCACCCAGCAGCTGGTGCGCAACACCATCCTGCAGGAGGAGCAGTTCGACTCGACCATCGAGCGTAAGGTGCGCGAGGCCTACATCGCCGTCAAGATGGAGGACATGTACTCCAAAGACGAGATCCTCATGATGTACCTCAACACCATCTATTACGGCCACGGCGCCTACGGCATCGAGGCCGCAGCCGAGACCTATCTGTCCAAGAGCGCCGCCGACCTCACCCTGAGCGAGGCCGCGCTGCTCATCGGCCTTCCCAACTCGCCCTCGCAGTACGACCCCACGGTCAACCCCGACCTGGCGCTGTCCCGTCGCAACAAGGTCCTCGACAACATGTTGCGTCTGGGCCACATTACGCAGGAGGAGCACGATGCCGCACAGGCCGAGCCCATCACCCTCAACGTGACCGAAATTTCGGGCAGCGGCGTCGACGTATACTCGCAGCCCTACTTTGTCGCCTATGTTAAGCAGCTGCTGGAGCAGGAGTTCTCGACCGACGTGCTCTTTAAGGGCGGTCTGACCGTCAAGACCACCATCGACCCCACGATGCAGCAGGTGGCAGAGAATGCCGTCCGCCAGCAGCTCGACACGCTCTCACTCGACGGCCTGGATATGGGCATGGTCGTCGTCGACCCCAAGACCGGCTACATCAAGTGCATGGTGGGCGGCTACGACTACAACGCCGACGAGAACCACGTAAACCATGCCACGGCCAAGCGTCCCGTCGGCTCCACCTTTAAGGCCTTTACGCTGGCAACTGCCATCCAAAACGGCATGAACCCCAACGTCACCCTCAACTGCAACTCGCCGCTCAAGGCTAAGGGCACCACGACCGAGGTCCAAAACTACGCCAACCATAGCTATGGCAACATCACGCTTAAGCAGGCAACGGCATACTCCTCCAACACCGGCTACATCCAGGTGGCGGAAGCCGTCGGCAACAGCAAGATCATCTCGCTCGTCAAAAAGCTCGGCATCGATCCCGCCAAGGACAACATCGAGGACGTTCCCGTCATGACGCTCGGCACCGGCTCGATCTCGCCGCTCGAGATGGCCGCCGCCTACGCGACGTTTGCCAACGGCGGCTACTATCGCCAGCCGATCGCCATCACCGAGATTGACTCTCGTACCGGTTCGGTGCTGTACCAGCACACCGACAATCCCTCACAGGTGCTTACCGAGGGCGAGGCCGCCGCGGTCACCGATGTTCTGTCCGGCGTCATGCAGGGCAGCGGTACAGGTGCTGCTGGCGCCCTGAGCGTCAACCAGCCCTATGCCGGCAAAACGGGCACCACCGACAACACCACCAACCTGTGGTTCTGCGGCTATACCCCGCAGCTGGCGTGCGCCCTGTGGACCGGCTATTCCGCAGGTGAGATCCCCATCCAAAAATACGGCACGGACCTGCTGGGCGACAGCACCAACCTGCCTGTCTTTAAGCGGTTTATGAACACCGTTCTGACCGGTACCGAGCGCGAGGAGTTTGCGACCGGAACGGCGCCCACCTACAAGAACAACAGCGTCTGGAAGTTCTACGGCACCAACAACACCAAGAAGACGGAGAACGACGACAAGGACGAGAACGAGGACGAAGAGGAAACCACCACAACGACTACCACGACGACCACGACGACCGAGACCACGGGCGGCGACACCACCGGCGGCACCGGAACGACCGGTGGCTCGACGGGCGGCTCCACTGGTGGTTCGACCGGCGGCGATGGCGGCACACCTACGCCCACGCCTACGCCCACTCCCGACCCCTCGCCCACGCCTGACGATACGGTCGGCTAGAAATTCATCCGGCCATTAGCAACAAGGCCCCCGAGCAGCTTATTAAAGTGCTCGGGGGCCTTTTAATTTAAAGTGACCTGGTGGGCGGTCTTTATACCGGCAAACAAAAAAGGGGGGTACCGACCAACGTCGATACCCCTTACAAGCCACCATGTCACGCGCACAGTGCCGAGCGCACGACCCGCACGCCTACTTGCGAGAATTGCTCAGCTTATTGATCAGCGCCTCAAGACGCTCGCCGTCCTCGGCCGTCTGGGCAATAACCAAAATCGTATCGTTGCCGGCAAGCGAGCCAAGCACATCGGGCAACTCTGCCGCATCAACGGCGGCGGCGATGCCGGAAGCCGTGCCAGGCTGAGCCTTGATCATAACCAGATTATCGGTACGCAGAACGCCCGTTACAAGCTCGGAAACCATACGCTGCAGGTGCAGGTCCTCTGCCAGAACATAGATGCCCTCAGGGAGCTTACGCAGCCCCATGTCGGCAATATCGCGAGAGACAGTCGCCTGCGTGCAATCAAAGCCCATAGCGCGGAGCTCATCGACCAGCACGCGCTGCGTGCGGACGTCCTTATTGCGCACAATATCTCTAATGGCATCCTGGCGCCCATTGCGTTTTTTAGCCATACAAACCCTCTCTCCAAAAGATGGCGGAGACAATCAATCAGTGATTGAATAGTTTAACGCTATTTGAAGGCTTTTGTGTATAAGAACGCATTTCGAAACAATTCTATGCAAGTTTGTTTCGTAATGAGCCGTTTAGGCGGTTTTTGCGCCCGTCCGGTTAAGAAAAGCTGCCAGATGCGTACACATCACGCAGCGCGCGGGCTTGGCGCTGGCAATCGGCCCAAACAACAGACCGAGTCCCCGATGGTTGTCCTTGAGCGCGGCGACCATCTGACGGGTTCGAGGCGCATCGAGCATATCACGCATGCGGGCGGAACGCTCGATTGACGACAACCCATGCGGGCTCAGGCACAAATTCTCGATGCAGGCGACCAGTCCGGCAAAGTAGAACTTTTGGCTTGCCAGCTTGAGCCGACCACCGCTATCTGCTTCCGAGAGTGAGTCCGCAAGCTCGTCGAGTGCTCGGATGTCATCGGATACCTTGGCATACATGGTGGGATCAAAGGCATCTGTAAGCTTAGGTGCCGCGGCGTGGAAACAAGCGTCGCCGCAGCCGGAGACGCACTGCGCCCGCGAGAGCGCGCACGCCATAAACCCAACTGTGCGAAACACCTTGTCGCACAAAAGGCATGCCTCAAACAGCGAGCGGCTGTACATCACGCCAGAGGTCTGAGCGACTAGGCCGCCTAAAATCAACTGGGACAGCCCGGTCACCATCGAAGACTTGTCTTCAATGACAATAGGGGCAACATCCAAGACGCGCGAATGGCGCTCTCGATGTGCATCATAGCGGTCGAGCGACACCGTGGGGAACACTATGTCTGCCGCAGTATCGCACGCGATATCGACCATCTTGGAAAGGGACTGCGGAGCTAACCACTCATCGGCGTTCATAGCGATGATTTGAGAGCCACGCGAGGCAGCAAAACCGGCACGAAGACAAGCACCGCGCTTCGAGTCCTCGACGTCAATCAAATCAATATGGATGTCCCTGTCGGCAGCAACTTGAAGCGAATGGCGCACACCGGGCGCAGCATCGCGGCAGACAACAACAATCTGCAAATCATAGAGGTCTTGGTTCTGGATACTCTCGAGCGCACGCATCGCATAGCTGGGCGAACCTTCTACCACAAGGATCACCGAAAGTCGCGGATGCGAGCCACGTCGAACCAAGTTATCCGTCCTCTCGACAGCAATGAATCAAACCGTGGTTCATGGTACACCCCAGCAATAAAAGCAATGAGACACCGGTTGTATTGCACGCCAAGAACAGATGTTGAACACGCGCAGCCCACAGATGACGGGTGTCGACGCACGACGCGTCGAGCCCTCCCCTAGTCGAGCACGACAAGCTCGGCGGGATCGTAATCCACGCCCATAAACGTAAGGCCGCAGGCAGGAGCCGTGGGGCCCGCAGCGGTACGGTCGCAAGCATCGATGACCTCGCGCATCCACTCGGGTTCACGGCGATGCATGCCAATCTCGACAAGCGTGCCCACGATCGTACGGACCATCGAATGCAGAAACGCATTGCCCTCGATGGTAAACGTCAGGATGTCCTCGCCAAACGCAATCTCATGGCCAAACTCGGCGCGCATTACGCAGCGGTGCGTAGGTTTGCCCACGGCAGAGGCAACCTTGCAAAAGCTTTTAAAGTCCTGCTCGCCCAAAAGCGCAGGGCAGGCGGCCGCCATCGCATCGACGTCGAGGGGATAGCGATGCCACCACACGGCACCGCGGGACAGCACGGGGCGCGCATCTCGATCGGCAATACGGTACGTATACGTACGGGAACGCGCGTCAAAACGTGCAGAAAAGCCTTTACGGGCCTTGTAGACCTCGTTTATGGCGATATCTTTGGGCAGCAGGGCATCCATGGCCCGCAGCCACCTACGGCGCGTACAAGCGAGCTCAGCGTCCGTTACGGGCACGCTGATGTACTGAGCCACGGCATGCACGCCGGCATCGGTACGCCCCGCGCACGTCAGATCGATCGGACGGCGAAGCAGAGTCTCGATAGCGCGGCGCAGCTCACCCGCAACCGTCGTCTGTCCCGGCTGCTCGGCAAATCCGCTATACGACGAGCCATCATAGGCCACGCGAAATACGAGCGTGGCGTCAAGCTCGGGGGACGAATTGAAATCAGACGGCGCAGTCATGGGCGCTCCCAACAAACAAGTAACGGTATCTCGACAAAAAAAGAGGGGTACGCGAACGTACCCCTCGAATATAGCCTATGCAGACGGAATGTCTACTCAGCGGTCTCCTCAGCAGGAGCCTCCTCGACAGCCTCGACCTTCTTGGGAGCAGCGGCCTTCTTGGGGGCCGGAGCAGCCTTCTTGGCCTTAGGCGTGCAAGGCTCGGTGACGAGCTCCATGATAACGATGGGAGCGTTGTCGCCCTTGCGGTTGCCGAGCTTCATGATGCGGGTATAACCGCCGTTGCGGTCCTGCCACATGCCCTGAGCAGCCTTGTCGAAGATCTCGGCAACGAGCTGCTTATCGCCGAGCTTGGCGATAGCCAAACGACGAGAGTGCAGGTCGCCCTTCTTGGCCCAGGTGATGATCGGATCGACGACCGAACGCAGCGCCTTAGCGCGGGTCTCGGTGGTCTTGATGCGGTCGTTCTCGAAGAGGGCCTTAGCAAGGCTCTTCTTCATGGCCTTGGTGTGGCTCGCATCGGTGCCGAGCTTCAGGCCCTTCTTAACGTTGTGACGCATGGTCTAGTTTCTCCTCAAATATGCGAAGCATTAAGCCTTCAGGCTCAGGCCCATGGACTCAAGCTTGTCCTTCACTTCCTCGATCGACTTAACACCGAAGTTACGGATGTTGAGCAGATCATTCTCCGAGAACTCAACGAGCTGACGGACCGAGTGAATGCTGGCGCGCTTAAGGCAGTTGTAGGAACGGACGGAAAGGTCCAGATCCTCGATCTGCTTGTCCAGCTCGGCGTTGTCGTTGGTGACCTCGGGAGCGAAGATCGAAGCCTCCTCCTCGACCTCGGGGGTCTCGGCAAGGTTCATAAAGGCGGCCATATGCTGGTTGATGATATTGGCAGCCTGGACCACGGCGTCGCGCGGGGCGATGGAACCGTTGGTCTCGATCTCGAGGACAAGGCGGTCGTAGTCGGTATGCTGGCCGACACGGCAAGCCTCAACGAGCTTGGCGCAACGGGACACCGGCGAGTACAGCGAGTCGACGTGGATCACACCGATGGGATCGTTGTCACGCTTGTTAGCCTCGCCAGAAACATAGCCGCGGCCATAGCCGATGCGCATGCTCATGGTGAGATGGCCACCCTCGGTGAGCGTAGCAATGTGCTGCTCGGGGTTGACCAGCTCAAACTCGGACGGAATAAAGAAGTCCGCACCGGTGACCTCGCAGGGGCCGTCAACCGAGATGGTTGCGGTCGCCTCGTCGGTCGTGCCGAGAGCCCTGAAGACAAGACCCTTGACATTCAGGACGATGTCGGTGACATCCTCGACCATGTTAGGGATGGTCATGAACTCGTGCTGCGCACCATCGATCTGAATAGCCTCGACGGCGGCACCCTCGAGCGAGGACAGAAGAACGCGACGAAGGGAGTTACCCAGCGTATCGCCGTAACCACGCTCGAGCGGCTCGACGGAGACACGAGCAGACGTCTCGTTGATCTCTTCGACCTGAACCTGAGGCCTAATGAATTCTGACATGTATTACCTCCAGCCTCAGCAGCCCGGATGGACTACTTAGAGTAGAGCTCGACGATGAGCTGCTCGTTGATATCACCGCTGATCTGCTCACGCGTCGGCAGAGCGAGCACGTTACCAGACAGCTTCTCGATATCGACCTCGAGCCAGCCAGGGACCTCAAAGCGCTCGGAGGAAATCAGGGCCTCCTTGATGGGGAGGAGGTCACGGAACTTCTCGCCGACAGCGACGACGTCGCCGGCCTTGACGCGGTAGGACGGGATGTCCACGCGCTTGCCGTTCACGGTGAAGTGACCGTGACGGACGGACTGACGAGCCTCTTTGCGGGTGCGGGCGAAGCCAAGACGGAAGACGACGTTGTCGAGGCGAGACTCAAGAATGATCATGAGGTTCTCACCGGTGACGCCGTTCATCTTACGGGCCTTGTTGAAGTAGCCGTGGAACTGCTTCTCCAGAACGCCATAGATGAACTTGACCTTCTGCTTCTCGCGCAGCTGCATGCCGTACTCAGATTCCTTGCGACGGCGCTTGGGCTGACGGATAGATTCCTTCTTGCTGCTGTAACCGAGCTCAG
>CABRFG010000037.1 GCA_902470095.1 uncultured Collinsella sp. | reverse complement strand
AACTGCGGGAGCGTGCCGTCAGCTCAATGTGTTCGGCTGAGATCGGAAATCAACCGTCGGGACTGGATGCGGGCGTAGGCATCAAACGTGTACATCAGCCTCCAAAGATGTCAAAAAATGTCGGTTTTGGAGGGTGATGTACATGTTTTGGTTGGGGCGTGCTGGGATGACGCTACTCGGAAGGCGCGTCTTCGCCCTGCGCGCTCTTCCAGTTGCGGATAAGTGCCTTGCGCAGTTCGTTCTGCTTTCGCTGGTACTCGGCGTCCGTGCAGCGGGGCATACCGAGTGCTTCGCGAATGCTGTTAATGGCGCGATGAAAGGCAAGTTGACTTGCGAACTGTGCCGAGGTGAGCGCAACGATTCGATATCCCATTTGGGCGAGCACGGCCTCTCGCTCCGCGTCCGCTCCCTTGCGCTCGGTCTCATCGTGAAAGCCGCCCTTATATTCGATGCCGAGTTCTCTGCGCTGATAAGTAACAAGAGCGTCGATTTTGAGCGTTCGGGCGTTTGCGCAATGCCAGAGACGCTGAGGGATTTCGAGCGGTTTGTTGAGTTCGATACCTCGGATACCAACGCCGCCTTCGCTTGTTGGGAGCGAGAGGGCGATGGAAGATGCGGTCTCCATGGGCGAGGCTGAGTGGTCGTAGATGTGTCTGAGCGCGAGTCTGGCGCGTGTGGCGCCGGGTTTGCCAGGGTGCCGATCGAGTAGCTCGACAATTTCGTCCTTGGAGGTGGTGGTTGGTTGCTCAGTGTAAGGGTCAGAGGGATTGAGCCCCATGCGATAGTCGCCGCAAACTTCGTAACCATACTCGAGGTATTCGATCCTATCCATCCACTCGGCAGCGAGCACGACGGTGAAGGCTTCGTCGGTGATAAAGATGCCGGGCGTAAGCTCGTCAATATGGTCGTAGGGTAGGTTTTGGCTGAGAACGTGGCAAGTGACACCGTTGGTGCGAATTCGCTCGAAAGCAAATACTACGGAGATGTCGATAGTCTTGAGCATGGTGGACGGAATGCCGCAGTCGGTAAGTGCCTGCCGAATGCGCGCGATGCGTTGCTGGGTAGAGAGGCCCCGCACGCCTATCTGGTAGTCGCGTTGTGCGACGGCTTGAACCAGGTTTCGCGGTGCATGATGGACGAGCCACGCCGTTTTATGCGAAATGAGAACAGGAGTATCCATTTGGGGACCTCTCGCTTCGAGCTGACACCAAACTCTTATGTCCGTTGAGGTGGGGAAATATACCGGATGCGAACAAATCGACTCATGCTTGGTGCGCGTCATACGCAAACATGTACATCACACTCCAAAAACGACATTTTTTGACATCTTTGGAGGGTGGTGTACATGTTTGAGATATGGGCTGGGATCGACCACGATGGGGGTGTGGTCGAATAGGAGGGATGTCCAAATTTTGAGCTTTGCTCAAAATTTATCCGGTCGGCTTACGCCGACCGCGCTGCGCTAAAAACGCGCCGCTGGCGCGTTTTCTTTACGCTCCGCGCCCTGGCGGGTTCGAATCCCTCCTCCGCCGTATTTGCTTGTTAGGGACTCAAAACAAAAAAACTCCCATTCCCGGGAGCTTTCTCAATCTAAATGGCGGAGGAGGAGGGATTCGAACCCTCGTGACCTTATACAGGCCAAACGGTTTTCGAGACCGCCGCATTCAACCACTCTGCCACCCCTCCGCGTGGGGTAAAAACAAAGCAGGCTCGAAGGCCTGCTTTGGAATTAACTGGCGGAGAGTCAGGGATTTGAACCCTGGAGACGCTTTTGACGCCTACACGATTTCCAATCGTGCTCCTTCGGCCACTCGGACAACTCTCCGTTAAATGCGAAAGTCAGTATACACGAGGAATCGCAAAGTGCAAACAGAAAAGTTGGCATTTTTTAAAACGCTTGGCCGCGCTTGGCGTTGCAGTGGGGTTTGAGGTGCCAAAAAACGGCTTCCGACCAGCGTGGTTGATCAACTCAATTGTTCAAAAGGAGTATTCATAAGCGACTTGGCAATGAATTTAAAAATCTTTGGGTGGTGCTGTGGACCACTGGTATGCATTTTGCGACCACAGCCTTGTGCCCGTTGACCTGCGGCTTGGCTCAGCTTGTCCCCACGGCACCGTATCTTGTCCACAGATCTGTCAAGCTTTTGGTCGGCATTTGGTTGGAATGCGCATGAAACGTGGTGCGAGTATGGGCATATGTGGAGGTCATGAGGTTGTAGCTGCATATTCTTGCGGCTTGGGAGGTTGAAAGATATTATTACCAAGTCTTTTCCTGCTTCAGGCGCACCTTCACGACCTGAAGCCACATTTGCCCAGAGGAGGTGACAATATGAAGGCTTATGAACTGCTGTTCTTTGTTGACCCGTCGCTCGACCCCGAGACTCGTCTCGCTGTTATGAAGCGTATCGATACCACGATCGCTGAGGGCGCTGGCAAGGTCGACTCCGTTGACGAGTGGGGCAAGCGCAAGCTCGCCTACGAGATCAACGACCTCATCGATGGTGACTACACCCTCATCAACTTCCACGCAGATCCTACCCAGATCGCTGAGCTTGATCGCGTCCTGCGCATCACCGACGCTGTGGTCCGCCACATGATCGTCCGTCGCGACGACCAGGAGTAAGACTGTCGTTTTGGACTGGGCTTGTGCCCCAAGAGGAAGTAGTGAGTTATGAGCATCAATCGAGTGAACATCACCGGTAACCTCACCCGCGATCCCGAGCTGCGCGCCACCGCCGGCGGAACCCAGGTTCTGTCCTTTGGCGTCGCCGTGAACGATCGTCGCCGCAACGCGCAGACTGGCGAGTGGGAGGACTATCCCAACTTTGTCGACTGCACCATGTTCGGCACCCGCGCCGAGGCCGTGAGCCGTTTCCTGGCAAAGGGAAACAAGGTCGCGATCGAGGGCAAGCTGCGCTACAGCTCTTGGGAGCGCGACGGCCAGCGCCGGAGCAAGCTTGAGGTCATCGTCGATGAGATCGAGTTTATGAGCTCCCGTGGTGGCCAGGGTGGCTACGATCAGGGCGGTTACGCCCCCGCAGCTCCCGCGCCCGCAGCACGTCCTGCCGCACCGGTGGCCACGCCGCCCGCGGTCGACGTCTACGATGAGGACATCCCGTTCTAAGGGTGTTCACCTATTTTTGAGTGAGAGGCGGCTTCGGTTCGCCGAAGTTGCCAAATGAAAGGTATTTTGACATGGCTAATGATTTTTCTGCACGTCAGCCGCGTCGTAAGTACTGCCAGTTCTGCAAGGAGAACACTGAGTTCATCGACTATAAGGACACTCAGCTTCTCCGTAAGTACATGACCGACCGTGGCAAGATCAAGCCCCGTCGCGTCACTGGCGCTTGCACGCAGCATCAGCATGACATCGCCAACGCCATCAAGCGCGCCCGCGAGATGGCTCTCCTGCCGTACACCGTCCCCGTGGTTTCCTCTCGTGGCAACCGCGACCGCGGCTAAGAAGGGAGACGCATCATGAAGGTTATTCTTCTCGATGAGATCAAGGGCAAGGGCGGCGAGGGTGACGTCGTAGAGGTCGCTCAGGGTTACGCTGAGAACTTCCTGTTCCCCAAGAAGCTCGCTGTTGCCGCCACCAAGGGCAACCTCAAGCAGCTTGACGAGCGTCGCAACAACATCGCCAAGCGCGAGGCCGTCCGTCTGGCTACCGCCAACGAGACCAAGGCTGCCTTCGAGGGCAAGACGGTCACCGTTGACGTCAAGGTCGGCGACGAGGGCATCCTCTTTGGCTCCGTTACCGCCGCTATGATCGCTGACGCCATCAAGGCTCAGCTCGGTATGGACATCGACCGCAAGCGCGTCGAGCTCGGTAAGCCCATCAAGGTTGCCGGTGCCCACACCGTTGCCATCTCGCTGTACCGCGAGATCAAGGCCGAGGTTGTCGTTCTCGTCGGCGTTACCGCCGAGGAGCTCGCTGCCGAGGCTGAGGTCGAGGAGGCCGCTGAGGTCGCCGAGGCCGAGACCGCCGAGGTCGAGACTGAGGCTGCTGCCGAGTAGCATTTGCTGCAACGCAACAATCTTGTTCTAAGAAGGGCGCTCTGGGAAGCCAGGGCGCCCTTTTTGCTTTTTAGCGCGATGCGAGCGCCATAGGGGGCGTTGCGGTGAGGTCTATTCGTGGGACCGTTCATCCGTTTGGTTCGGTGATGATTGGCGGCGCGCGGCGCGTTTTGGGACCGTGGCTGATACTATGGATGCTCGCAAGCGATATGAATGAGGATGCTCATGGCATATGACGATAGGGAGACCGGGCTGACGGTCGAGGACCGCGGCTCAAAGTTGGGTCTTCCCCAAAACCAAGATGCAGAGGCCAATGTACTGGCCGCTATGCTGCTATCGCCCGAGGTGGTCGAAGAGGCCCAGGTCGAGCTGCAGCCTGATGACTTCTACCGGCCCATTCATAAGACCATCTATACCGCGATGGTCGATATGTACAACAGCCGCATTCCCATCGACTCCATCTCGCTGATCGATTACCTGAGAAGCATCAACAAGCTCGATGCCGTGGGCGGCGAAGCGTACATTTTGGAGTTGATGGGTCAGACCTTGTCGCTCGTCAACTGGCAGCACCATGCCGCCATCGTTCGCCGCGATTCGATGCTGCGTGAGCTGATCGGCGCCACCAACGAGATCAACGCGCTGGCATATAACGCCCCCACCGACACCAAAGAGGTTGTCGAGCTGGCCGAGAGCAAGCTGCTCAAGGTCACGGCACGCGAGGTCAAGTCGAGCTACAAGACGCTGACCGAGTTTATGGTCGAGGCCTATAACGAGGCCGAGGAAGTGTGCCAGGCCGGTGGCCAGGCTGCGGGCGTGCCCACGGGCTTCCCGTCGCTCGACCGCATGCTCATGGGCTTCCGCGAGGGCCAGCTCATCATTATCGGCGCCCGCCCTGCTGTAGGTAAGACATCGTTCGCCCTGAATCTGGCGCTCAACGCTGCCGCCGCCGGTTATACCGTCGGCTTCTTCTCGCTGGAGATGTCGGGCAAGGAAATTGCCCAGCGTCTGATTTGCGCCTACGCCATGATCTCGATCAGTGACTTCCGCATGGGCCGCATTAGCCCCGAGCAGTGGGCCAATATCAACGAGGCCACGCAGACCTTGTCCAAGCTCGATATTCTGATTGACGATACGCCCGGCACCACAGTGACCGAGATTCGCGCCAAGAGTCGCCGTATGCTCCATAACAAGGAGAAGGCAATCATCATCCTGGACTACCTGCAGCTAGTGAGTCCTCCGCCGGGACGCCGCTCCGAGAGCCGTACCGTCGAGGTCTCGGAGATGTCGCGTGGTTTGAAGATCATGGCCAAGGAGCTCAAGATCCCGCTCATCGCGCTGTCGCAGCTCTCGCGTCAGGTCGAATCCCGCACCGGCAAGCGCCCGCAGCTTTCCGACCTTCGTGAATCGGGCTCCATCGAGCAGGACGCCGATATCGTTATGTTCTTGGACCGCTCCGCCGACGAGGCCGAGGCCTCGCGCGACGATCGACCCGACGAGGGCGTCACGCGTATCGTCGTGGCCAAGAACCGTTCGGGCCCGATCGGCGACGTCGACCTGATGTTCCTGCCGGCATCCACCAAGTTCTATGAGCTTGATGGGGCACATGCCGAGGAGTAGGACAGGCGCCCGTTGCACGGGTATACTGGGAATGTTTTGTGCTTCTGCGTGCCGGCGTGGCGCGTAGACAGTCCATGAATGTAAGGAGTAAACATGCCGTCAACCGTTTTGGTCGGTGCCCAGTGGGGCGATGAGGGCAAGGGTAAGATTTGCGACCTAGTCGCCGGCGACTTCGATGCCGTCGTGCGCTACTCGGGCGGCAACAACGCAGGTCACACCATCGTCGTCAACGGCAAGAAGTACGGCCTGCACCAGGTGCCCTCCGGCATCATGTATTCCGACCACGTGTCGGTGATCGGTAACGGCTGCGTCGTCAACCCCAAGGTTGTCCTTGAGGAGATCGATATGTTCGAGGCCGACGACATCACCACCAAGAACCTCAAGATTAGCGGCAACGCGCATGTCATCATGCCGTACCACATCGATCTGGATGGCGCCTTTGAGCAGAAGCTCGGCAAGAAGAACATCGGTACCACCAAGCGCGGCATCGGTCCGTGCTATCAGGACAAGATGGCGCGCATTGGCCTGCGCATGCAGGACATGCTCGACGAGGCGCTGTTCCGCGACAAGCTGGAGACCGCTCTCGCCCGTGTGAACCCCGAGCTCGAGCTCATCTACAACCTGCCCACCTACACCGTGGACCAGATTTGCGACGAGTACCTGCCGATGGCCGAGCGCCTGCGTCCCTACATCACCGAGACGAGCCTGCTGCTCAACAACATGATCGATGAGGGCAAGAACCTGCTGTTTGAGGGCGCCCAGGCGACGCTGCTCGACATCGACCACGGTACCTATCCGTACGTGACGTCTTCCAACTGCACCGCCGGCGGCGCCATCACCGGCTCCGGCGTGGGCATGAAGAACGTCGACCGCGTGCTGGGTGTCATGAAGGCCTATATCACCCGCGTCGGTTCGGGCCCCATGCCCACCGAGCTTTCCTATGAGTCCGAGGCCGGTCACACGCTGACCGAGGAGGGCTATGAGTACGGCGTGACCACCGGTCGCCGTCGTCGTTGCGGCTGGTTCGACGGCCCTATCGCCAACTATGCCTCGCGCGTCAACGGCCTCACCGACATCGCCGTGACCAAGCTCGACGTGCTTTCGGCCTTCGACACCATCAAGGTGTGCGTGGCCTACGACGTCGATGGCGAGCGCTACACCAGCGTGCCCGAGCATCAGGTGCGCTTTGAGCATGCCAAGCCCATCTACGAGGAGCTCCCTGGCTGGAAGTGCGATATCACCGGTTGCCGCAGCTTTGACGAGCTGCCGCAGGAGGCTCAGGACTACGTGGCGTTTATCGAGGATCTGGCACACACCCGCGTGACGTTCATTGGCGTTGGCGCTGGTCGCGAGCAGATCATCAACCGATTCTGGAAGTAATCGGGACTATTTGGTTATTGCGATATACCCCTTTGCAGCCCGGACGGGCGGCCGAGGGGTATATTTGCTTGCAAAGGGCTCGCGCGGAGCGGGCCGTTCATCCATAGAGGAGGCACCCTTGAAGGCGGACACTCAAACCATCGACATCCTGTTGTTGGGCAGCGGCGGCCGTGAGCATGCTTTGGCAGCTAAGCTCGCAGCATCACCGCGCGCCGGCAAGCTCTACATCGCGCCGGGTAACGGCGGCACCGCGAGCTGCGGCGAGAACGTTGTTCTCGACGACTGCGATCCTGCGGCCGTGGCGGCGTTTGCGCAGAGCCACGGATGCGGACTCGTGGTAATTGGCCCCGAGGCTCCGCTCGTGGCGGGCGTGGCCGACGCCGTGCGCGCGGCGGGTATTCCCTGCTTTGGCCCGGGTGCCGAGGGCGCCCAGATGGAGGGCTCCAAGCTGTTCTCCAAGCAGCTCATGGAGCGTGCGGGCATTCCGACGGCAGCCTATGGTTCGTTTACCGACGAGGCTTCGGCTCTCGCCTACGTGCGCGAGCAGGGCGCCCCGCTGGTCGTGAAGGCCGACGGCCTTGCCGCGGGCAAGGGCGTTATCGTGGCGACCGAACTTGAGCAGGCCGAGGAGGCCGTGCGCGAGTGCTTTGGCGGCACCTTTGGCGATGCCGGCAATACCGTGGTCATCGAGGAGATGCTCGTTGGTCCCGAGTGCTCGCTGCTGGCCTTTACCGACGGCAAGACCGTGCGCCCCATGGCCACCTCGCAGGACCACAAGCGTGCACTCGAGGGCGACAAGGGCCCCAACACCGGTGGCATGGGCGTCTACAGCCCGGTGCCCATCGTGACCGATGAGGAGCACGCCACCATGGTGAAGGTCATGGAGCAGACCGTGGCCGAGCTCGCTGCCGAGGGTATCGACTACCGCGGCTGCCTGTACGGCGGCTTTATGCTCACGCTTGCCGGCCCCAAGGTGCTGGAGTTCAATGCCCGCTTTGGCGACCCCGAGACGCAGGTCGTTCTGCCGCGCCTTAAGAACGACCTGGTCGAGGTCATGCTCGCCTGCGCCAACTGCGAGCTCGATCAGATTGAACTCGACTGGCGCGACGAGTGGGCCGTGGCCGTTGTCCTGACGAGCGCGGGTTATCCCGGCAGCTACGAGAAAGGCAAGGTCATTACCGGTATCGCCGATGCCGAGGCCATGGAGAACGTGACCGTGTACCACGCGGGCACTGCCGTGGTGGACGGCCAGCTCGTGACCAATGGTGGCCGCGTGCTTGCCGTGACCGCGCTGGGCGATACGTTTGAGAACGCCCGCAACCTTGCCTACGAGGCCTGCGAGAAGATTGATTTTGAGGGCAAGACCCTGCGTCACGACATCGGCCTGCGCGCGCTGCGCGGCCGCGACGCCTGGGATGCCTAAAATCCGAGAGGAATGAGACGGATGGACGAGAAGAACGAAGAGCTCGTGGACGCGCAGATCGTCGAAGAGGACAGCCGCGTGTATGGGCACGCCGAGGGCGAGCCTGGTGGCGAGGTCGCTGACGAGCCGGCGCTGGTGCTGGGCGATGACGACCCGCACGATGCCGAGCTGCACGAGAAGATTCTTTCGGAGGAGTGCGCCTGGAAGGGCAAGATTCTCGACGTCCACCGTCTTGAGGTTGAGCTGCCCAACGGTCGCCGCAGCGCCCGCGATATCGTTCGCCATCCGGGTGCGGCGGCTGTTGTGGCACTGACCGAGAGCGGCAAGATCGTACTGGTGCGTCAGTACCGCACCGCCATCGACCGCGTGACGGTCGAGATTCCCGCCGGCAAGCTCGATCCAGGCGAGGACCCGCTCGATTGCGCCAAGCGCGAGCTGCATGAGGAGACGGGCTTTAGGGCTGGTCGCATTCGCTTTTTGACGTCGATTGTCACGTCCTGTGGTTTTTGCGATGAGATTATCCACATCTACTTGGCTACCAAGCTCGAGTTTGATGCGCCCAACCCCGATGATGACGAGTTTGTCAACGTGGACCTGGTGCCGCTGCATGAGCTGATCGACGCCGTACTCGACGGCAAGATCGAAGACGCCAAGACCGTCGTGGGCGCCTTGGCCTGCGACAGCATCGCACACCGCCTTGGGGGCACGGAGCTTTAACGAGTGGGGATAGCCCTGGGACAAGTACTACTGATTGCTTTGTCCCAGGGCCTTACGTTGCTGATATTTCTTTGAGGATCACATGCTGAAGAGGTTTCTTTCGTATTACGAGCCCCAGATGGGGCTTTTTGTTGCTGATACTGTTTGTGCTCTGGTGCTTGCCGCCATTGACCTTGCTTTTCCTATTATTCTGCGTAATTTGACCGGTGGGCTATTTACTCAGGGTCAGGCTGCCATTATGCAGGCGCTCGGCATGATCGCGGTGGGCTTGGTGCTGATGTATGCCGTCCGCTGCGCCTGCCGCTACTTTGTGAGCTATTGGGGCCACGTGATGGGCGCGCGCATGGAGTCCAAAATGCGCGAGGACCTGTTCGACCAGTATGAGCGCTTTAGCTTTGCGTACTTCGACCGCAACAGCTCGGGTGACATGATGAGCCGCGTGGTCAACGACCTGTTCGATATCTGCGAGGCGGCGCATCACGTACCCGAGTGGATCATCATCTGCGGTATCGAGATTATCGGCTCGTTTGTGATCCTCTTTACCATCGCTCCGGTGCTGGCGCTTGCCATGGCCGTGGTGACGGCGGCGTTTGCGGTCGTCATGTTTTGGCAGAACATGCGCATGCGCGAGGTCTTTAGCGACAACCGCAAGAAGATCAGCGGCATTAATGCACAGCTGCAGGATTCTCTGGCGGGCATGCGCGTGGTCAAGAGCTTTGCCAACGAGGAGACCGAGCGTGCCAAGTTCCGTGCCTCTAACGACCGCTACCTTTTGTCCAAGGAGAACATGTATCACGCCATGGGCGTCTATACCGCGACGTATGGCCTGCTCTCGGGTGTGCTCTATGTGATCGTGGTGCTGCTGGGCGGCTGGCTGGTCGCCCAGGGACAGCTGCAGGCGGTCGATATGGCGACCTTTGCACTCTATATTTCGCTGTTCTGCACGCCGCTCGAGACGCTCGTCAATTCGGCCGAAACGTATCAGAAGGCCATCGCCGGCTTTAAGCGTATGGACGAGGTGCTCTCGACCGCGCCGGATATCCAGGACAAGCCGGGCGCTACGGATCTGCAGGTGACTGCCGGCGCCGTGGAGTATCACGACGTGTGCTTTAACTACGAGGATGTCGAGCTGGGCGAGGGCTATGCCGACGAGCGTCCCGTTATCGACCATATGGACCTGTCCATCAAGCCCGGGCAGACCATCGCTTTGGTTGGCCCTTCGGGCGGCGGCAAGTCCACGACCTGTTCGCTGCTGCCGCGCTTTTATGACGTGGCTACCGGATCCATTAGCATCGACGGTCAGGACGTGCGCGATGTGACGCAGCAGAGCCTGCGCCGCGCCATCGGCCTGGTGCAGCAGGATGTCTATCTGTTTGACGGTACGATTGGCGAGAACATCGCCTACGGCAAGCCGGGCGCTACGGCGGAAGAGATCGCCGAGGCGGCCCGCCGCGCCAATATCGATACCTTTATCGAATCGCTTCCGCAGGGCTACGACACCGTGGTGGGCGAGCGCGGCAGCCGTCTTTCGGGCGGACAGAAGCAGCGCGTTGCCATCGCGCGCGTGTTTCTCAAGAACCCCAAGATCCTGATTTTGGACGAGGCGACGAGTGCTTTGGATAACGAGAGCGAGGAGGCGGTGCAGGAGTCACTCGAAGAGCTGGCACGCGGCCGCACCACGATTATTATCGCCCACCGTCTTTCGACCATTAAGCATGCCGATGAGATTGCGACCGTTGAGCATGGTCGCGTTGTGGAGCGTGGCACGCACGAGGAGCTTCTCGCCCGTGGCGGCACCTATGCCCGTTACTATCGAATGCAGTTCGAAGGTGCGCGTGCGCACGAGCTCGACTGATTGATATGACAGGAAGTTTATGGCTGACAAGAACCCTTTGACTCCGGAAGAAGTGACGGAGTTATTCTCCGAAATCGATGCATCCGGCGTCTTGGATCCCACGCTCGCCAAAAAGCGTACCGAGCGCATGCGTGAGAAGGAGGCTGCGGCCAAGCGCGGTGACAAAGCGGCGCTAGCGCAGCTGCGCAGCGAGGACCGCGCGAGCCAGGCAAAACATATCGACCCGCTGTCCGAGGACGATCCTTCGGGCTCGCAGGTGAGCCATACCATTACGAAGACCGCGATGGCCGTGGTCATCGGTATTTTGGTGCTGATCGTGGGCATGCAGATTGGCTACGGCGTGATGCGTCGTCTGAACACCGCCAACCTGTCCGAGAGCGTTTCGGTCGATACCGTTTCGACCGCGCTCAAGGGTGGACTTGAATGGGGCAACGGCTTTACGCAGTTCCCGCTCGACTTCACCGTCGATGAAGCCGATGAACGCACGGGCACGGTCGAGGTGACGGTGTTGGACACATCGTCCGCCAACGAGCTCGAGCTGCTGTCCAACGGGCAGATTCAGGCCGCGGCGCTTGCGACCAACGCGTTGCTCAACGATAAGATCGACCGCGTGGTGTATAACGTTCACGCCTATATCGACGAGGATAGCAACATTCAGCACGATTCCTTCTTTGGCATGTTCCCCGCGCGGGGCCACCAGAGCGCCATTTTGACGTTCGTGTGGACCAAGAGCTCATCCAACGCCACGAGTATCGACTGGAAGATGCGCATCGTGAGTATGGATGACACCATCGCCGAACGCATTCAGAAGCAGGTGAACTCGGTGTCGTCGTTGATTGAGGACCCGGTGGTTAGCCAGACCAAGATTGACGAGGAAAAGGCCGAACGTGACCTGGAGCATCGTCTGCATGGCCGCGAGATTTTCCGC
Organism: uncultured Collinsella sp.; assembly: GCA_902470095.1. Lineage (GTDB taxonomy): Bacteria > Actinomycetota > Coriobacteriia > Coriobacteriales > Coriobacteriaceae > Collinsella. Next base: position 10,406 of record CABRFG010000037.1, on the reverse strand, counting down.
GGTGGCAAGCCCGATCGCACACCGTCCGAACTGCTGGAACAGGACAAGAAAAAGTAAGACGCCATCATCCCGCGTGAGCCACAAGCCCCGCGGGATGATTTTTTAATCCCCGTCCCAGAGAAATCATTATGCATAGAAAGTCATAATTATCATTTCGTAAACATTTCGATGAAATTAACGCCATGAGGCATGCTTGCGGTTACAATACCGCGAGGCCTAACTACACACCTTTAAGCCGGTCCTGTGAGACCGGGAAGGAGAATTATGGCGAACAACCATACCGCGGGCGCTGCCGCCCGCACCTTCGCGCCCAGCGAGCTTTGCCAGCGTATGCTGGCCAAAACCAGCAAGGGCACCTGCGGTCCCTGCATCCTGTATCTTGAGGATGGGACCATTTTTTATGGACGTGCATGCGGCGCCGAGGGCACCGCGACCGGCGAAGTCTGCTTCAACACCTCACTCGAGGGCTACTTTGAGGTCATGACCGACCCGAGTTATGCCGGCCAAATCGTAACCATGACCTATCCGCAGATCGGCAACTACGGTATCGACGAGACCGACGTCCAGTCGGCCTTCCCCGGCGACGCCGTGCGCCCTGCGAGCGCTCCGGCTATGCGCGGCATGATCGTTCGCGACATGTGCACCACGCCTTCTAACTGGCGCTCGGCCGTCAGCGTGCCGGAGTATCTGCGCGCCCACGGCATCGTCGCTATCGAGGGCGTCGACACCCGCGCTCTGGTGCGCCATCTGCGCGACAATGGTTCCAAGATGGGCATTATCTCGACCGAGATCTTCGACGTCGACGAGCTTGCCGAGCGTCTGGCCGCAGCGCCCACGCTGGTAGGCGAGAACCTGGTCAAGACCGTAAGTTGCCCCGCGCCTCATGAGTTTGTGGCTGCCGACCTGCCTGCCACGCATGACTTTGCGCTTTCGGCTGCCGCTCCTGCCCGTCACAAAGTGGTCGCCTACGACTGCGGTGTGAAGCGCGGCATTCTGGAGGGGCTGGTCCGCGCCGGCTGCGATCTTACCGTCGTGCCGTGGGACACGCCCGCGAGTGAGGTGCTCGACATGAATCCCGACGGCGTCTTTTTGTCCAATGGCCCCGGCGACCCCGACGCCGTGGTGGAGACCTACGAGCAGGTGCAGCAGCTGATCGGCAAGGTGCCGGTCTTTGGTATTTGTCTTGGTCACCAGATGATCAGCCTGGCCTGCGGCGCCCAGATGGAAAAGCTTAAGTTCGGTCACCGCGGTGGCAACCAGCCGGTTATGAACCTGGTAAGCCGCCGTGTGGAGATCACCGCGCAAAACCATGGCTTTGGTCTGCTGTTCCCCAGCTTGGGCAAGCTTGTCCCCGAGCTTTCCGGCGGCGAGACCGAGCATGCGGCCGATGGAGATCTGCGCGTCTGGGTGCGCCGCGGAATCGCGCCGGTCGTGATGAACGAGCGCTTTGGCCGCATTCGCCTAACACATGTGAACCTCAACGACGGCACCGCCGAGGGCATCCAGCTGCTCGACGCCCCGTGCTTCTCGGTCCAGTATCACCCCGAGGCCTCGCCTGGCCCCACCGATGCCCACTATCTCTTTACCGCCTTTACGCGACTCATGGACGGCGAGGAGAACTACCTGGACATCGACACCGCGAAGGACCGCCTGGCTGGCTGGAACTTTGCCGAGACCGCCGCGACCGAGACCGAGGAGAACTAACATGCCGAAACGTACTGACATCAAGCGTATCCTCGTTATTGGTTCGGGCCCCATCGTTATTGGCCAGGCCTGCGAGTTCGACTACTCCGGCGCCCAGGCCTGCAAGGTGCTCAAGGAGGATGGCTTTGAGGTCATCCTGGTCAATTCCAACCCGGCGACCATCATGACCGACCCGGGCTTGGCCGACCGCACCTATGTTGAGCCTATCACCGCCGAGTTTATCGAGCGCGTAATCAAGAAAGAGCGCCCGGACGCGCTGCTGCCCACGCTGGGCGGCCAGACCGGTCTGAACGCCGCCGTCGAGCTGGCGAAAGACGGTACGCTCGACAAGTACGGCGTCGAGATGATCGGCTGTGACCTTGCCGCCATCGAGCGCGGCGAGGACCGCAAGCTCTTTAACGAGGCCATGGCCGAGATCGGCCTGGAGGTCGCGCGCTCGGGCTATGCCTACAGCGTGGCCGACGCCGAGGCCATCGCCGAGCGCGTGGGATATCCCTGCGTGCTGCGTCCGAGCTTTACCCTCGGCGGCGCCGGCGGCGGCATCGCTCACACTCACGAGGAGCTCGTCTCCATCGTGAGCCAGGGCCTCGAGCTCTCGCCCGCCCACGAGGTGCTGGTCGAGGAGTCCATCGAGGGCTGGAAAGAGTATGAGATGGAGGTCATGCGTGACCACGCCGGCAACGGCATCATCGTGTGCTCCATCGAGAACCTCGACCCCATGGGCGTGCATACCGGCGACTCCATCACCGTGGCGCCGGCGCAGACCCTCTCCGACCTGGAGTATCAGCGCATGCGTGTCGCCTCGCTCGCCATCTTGGAGAAGATCGGCGTCGAGACCGGTGGCTCCAACGTGCAGTTTGCCGTGAACCCCCAGACCGGCCGCCTGATCGTCATCGAGATGAACCCGCGCGTGAGCCGTTCGTCCGCCCTCGCTTCCAAGGCCACGGGTTTCCCCATTGCCAAGGCCGCCGCGCGCCTGGCTGTGGGCTACACGCTCGACGAGATCGTCAACGACATCACCAAGGCTACGCCCGCCTGCTTTGAGCCCACGATCGACTACTGTGTGGTCAAGGTGCCGCGCTTTGCCTTCGAGAAGTTCAAGGGTACCGACCCCACGCTCACCACGCGCATGAAGGCCGTGGGCGAGATTATGGCGATCGGCCGCACCTTTGAGGAGGCCTTTGGCAAGGCCATGCGCTCGCTGGAGGACGGACACCAGGGCATTTGCGCCGGTGGAAAGGAGGGTGCCGACAAGCTGGGCGACGACGAGCTCGCTCAGGCCGTGGCAACCCCGACCGAGCATCGCATCTTCTTTGTGGTCGAGGCCCTGCGCCGCGGCTGGGATGTCGCGCGTATCCGTGCCATCTGCGGTATCGATCCGTGGTACCTCAACCGTATCAACGACATGGTGCAGGTCCAGGAGAGCATCCGCGGCCTGCGCGTGGAGGACATTGACGCCGATGCGATGCGCCTGCTCAAGCAGTATGGCACGAGCGATGCCGAGATTGCCGCGCTGACCGGCTCGGACGAGCGTTTTGTTCGCGCTTACCGCAAGGGTCTGGGCGTGGTTCCCAGCATGAAGACGGTCGATACCTGCGCCGCCGAGTTCTCGAGTGCGACGGAATACCACTATAAGACCTACGAGAACATTTACCGCACGAGCCCGATCGCCAAGAAGTGCGTTGCCCCCGACGAGACCACGCCGGCAAGCAAGCCCAAGGCGATGATTCTGGGTGCCGGCCCCAACCGTATCGGCCAGGGCATCGAGTTCGACTACTGCTGCGTGCACGCGAGCTATGCGCTGGCGGCCCGCGGCTTCGAGACCATCATGGTCAACTGCAACCCCGAGACCGTCTCGACCGACTACGACACGTCCGACCGACTGTACTTTGAGCCGCTCACCTACGAGGACGTCATGGACGTTATCGATGTCGAGCGTCCCGACGGCGTCGTGGTGACGCTCGGCGGACAGACCCCGCTTAAGCTGGCGCGCATGCTCGAGGAAAGCGGCGTGAACATCATGGGTACCAAGCCCGACGCCATCGATTTTGCCGAGGACCGCGAGCGTTTTGCCGCCTTGCTCGATAAGCTGGGCATTATGTATCCGCCGGCGGGCCAGGCCACCTCGTTTGAGGAGGCCGAGGCCGTTGCCGCGCACATCGGCTACCCGCTGCTGGTACGTCCGAGCTATGTGCTGGGTGGCCGCGGCATGATGATCGCCTACGATGCTGAGCATCTGCGCGATTACATGGCCGAGGCTGCGCGCATTAGCCCCGACTACCCGGTGTATCTCGATCGCTTCCTGGAGGGTGCGATCGAGTCTGATGTCGACGCCCTGTGCGACGGCGAGGAGGTCTACATCGGCGGCATCCTGGAGCATATCGAGGAGGCCGGTATCCACTCCGGTGACTCCGCGACCTGCATTCCGCCGTTCAGCTTTAGCGAGAGTCTGCAGGCGAAGCTCCGCGAGATCACGCGCCGCATCGCGATGGCGCTGGGGGTCCGCGGCCTGGTCAACGTGCAGTATGCCATCAAGGGCGAGACCGTCTACGTGATCGAGGCCAACCCGCGTGCCAGCCGTACCGTGCCGTTCATCTCCAAGGCCACCGGCGTGCCGCTGGCCAAGTGCGCGGCGCGTATCATGGCGGGCGATTCCATCGCGAGCCTGGGCCTGCCGAGCGACGAGCGTCAGCTGGACTGGTTCTGCATGAAGGAAGCCGTCATGCCCTGGGGTCGTTTCCCGGGCGCCGACGTTATCCTGGGGCCCGAGATGAAGTCGACGGGCGAGGTCATGGGCATCGCCAAGAGTTATCCCGAGGCATATGCCAAGACGCAGCTGGCAATCGACTACAAGCTGCCCGATCCCAGTGCCGGCAAGGTGTTCATTAGCGTGTGCGACCGCGACAAGCGCCATATCCTTTCGGTCGCCCGCATCCTGCGCTACTTGGGCTTTGACATCTGTTCTACCGAGGGTACGGCGCGCGTGCTGCGCGGCGGCAACGTGACGTGCGAAGTCGTGGAAAAGATCAGCGGCCCGCACGACGGCGAGCGCCCCAACATCGGCGACCTCATCGCCGATGGCAAGATTGCGGTGATCATCAACACGCCATACGGCCCGGGCTCGCGTGGCGACGGTTATCTGCTGCGCACCGAGGCCGTGCGCCGCGGCGTGACCTGCGTGACCGCGATGTCTGCCGCCAACACGTACGTGAGTGCCATCGAGGCGGTGCGCGAGGACCAGCAGGGTCACGGCAGCGCCAACGACATGGGCATGGACGTCATCGCCCTGCAGGACCTGCCGCAGCACACGGTGTAGTGTGACCTGTCCGGCCGGGGCGGGAGGGGCTGAGATTTCCCCCCTTTCGCTCCGGCTGCAAGCAGAGTCGCTCAGGAGGAAACTCAGCCCCTCTTGCCCCGACGCACTGTGTCTAGACGGATTGCACCTCCTGTTTTTAGAGATAAATACCATTTAGCGGTGATATTCAACCGTTCAAGATATTATGTAATGGCATATTACGTCATATGACGTAATATGCCATTAGCAGTCAAGGATGACTGTCTGTGTTCAAGTCGAGAAAGGGGCAAAATGATTAAACTGTGTCGCGTCGATAGCCGGTTAGTGCATGGGCAGACCGTGTTCTCTTGGTATCCAACGCTTGAAGCAAACGCTATTCTTGTGGTTTCAGATGAGTACGCCGCAAGCAAAGAGCGAATTCAAGCGCTGCGAATTGCAAAACCCGCTGATGCCAAATTGGTTGTCAAAAGTGTAGAAGATTCCATCGTGGCCCTTAACGGAAGCGCGGTGGATAAATACGAGCTAATTGTTGTTGCGGGAAATGTACATGACGCCTGTGAAGTTGCGCGTGCGTGTCCAAAAATAACGTCTGTGAATTTAGGCGGCGCTCGACCGTTGGGGGATAGCGTAAAGGAGCTTGGCCCTGCTGTGCGCCTTTCCCAATCCGATATTAATGAAATTAAGAAAGCCATGGCTGATGGAATCGAATTCGAGGTAAGGCAGGTTGCTAGCGAGAAAAAACGCATCGTAACAAGTTTTGATTTGTAGGAAGAGGGAGAAATATGCTGCTTCAAGCTTTTCTGGTTGGTCTTGCCGCTGCGATAGGTCAATCGGATTATTTACTCGGTACTGCGATGGTCGAGCGGCCGATTGTCCTCGGAGCGATTGTCGGTATTTTTTTGGGTGATATTCCGACTGGCGTTATTGTTGGTTTCCAGCTCGAACTCGCGTTCATGGGGGTCTGGCAGGTTGGTGCTGCCGTGCCGCCCAACGTAATTGTTGGTTCAGTTTTGGGAACAGCCTTTGCGATTACTATGGGTGCGGGTCCCGAGACCGCTCTGACTATTGCTATGCCCACTGCGGTGCTTGCCGGCATGTTTGACAGCCTTATGTATAGCGTTGTTACGCCTCCTATGGCTGTCTGGGCTGATCGTGGCGCCGAAAAAGACGACCCCAAAACGATTGCAGCCGCTATGTGGACCAATGGAATTCTCTACATCATTGCGCTTGGCTTGATTTGCGGCGTGGCTTTTTACGTTGGAAATGATGCTGTTCAGGCACTGATTGACGCCATTCCTGATTGGCTTACGAATGGGCTTACGATCGCAACGGGTATTCTGCCCGCGCTTGGATTTGCGCAGCTTATGTCAATCCTGTCCACCAAGGAGCTGAGCTTCCTATTCTTTGGAGGCTTCTTGCTGAGTGCCTATCTAAACATTCCGACGATCGGTATCGTGGCGTTTTCGCTGATCCTGATTGGGATTCTCAATATGGCTCACATTTTTATGCCTGCCAGTGCGGCGGTCGCTAAGGAAGTTGACGATGACAACGAATTCTAATGATGTTCTTGAGCTCTCGCCGGAGTCAAATAAATCGACCGATAAGAGAATAACCAAGAAAGACTTAAAGGCGTTATTTTGGCGTAGCTTTCCACTCAACATCATGTGGAGCTTTGACCGACAAATGAACGTTGGTTTCTGCTACGACATGATTCCGGTAATCAAGCGGTTATACGATAAGCCTGAAGACCGGATCGAGGCATATAAGCGTCATCTTGAGTTCTACAATATTCAAGTTACGTTTAATCCTCTGGTCGCCGGCATTGTGGCCTCCATGGAGGAGGAGAACGCCAACAATCAGGACTTTGACACCGCCTCAATTAACGCCATGAAAGCATCGCTTATGGCTCCGCTTTCCGGTATTGGAGATTCACTGATTGCCAGTACGCTTCGCATGATTGCGACGGGCGTTGTGACAGGACTTTGCCTTTCGGGCAGTCTGCTCGGCCCAATCCTGTTCCTGCTTCTTTATAATGTCCCAACGATCCTGATCCGCTGGTTTGGGCTTCAGTATGGTTATTCGCTTGGCAGTGGCATGATTTCGAAGCTGAACGATTCTGATGTAATGCACAAAGTTACGTCCGGCCTGGCGATTGTGGGACTAATGGTAGTTGGTGGAATGGTGGCGACCACCGTTGCAGTTACCACTCCGCTCGCTCTTAACTTCGGCGACACCGCGTTTAAGTTGCAGGAAACGCTCGATGGGATATTCCCGGCTCTTTTGCCGCTCTGCGCGTTCGGGATCATGTGTCTTTGCAATAAGAAACAGGTCAAAATTATTTGGAAGATTGTGGGCATTCTCGCTGCGGGTATTGTGCTCGGCGTCCTGGGGATTTTGGGCTAGAGAAGGCGTCCATCTTTTGAGATGCTGAACTCGAAGGACGATGCGTCTGCTCGCCAAACGGTTTTTGAATAGTGGAGCGGCATTTCATCGCAGGCATATGTGACGTGCTCGACAACGCTCACGGGGGCTCCAACGATATAACCGAGAAGGTTTGCTTCTTGGAGCCCCGCTATTCCTGCGGTGATTTTGAGCTTCTCAATACCGGTTGCGATGCTGTAATGGTTGGCGATCAGGTCGAAAAGACTGGCATTGTCTGTGAGAAGCTCCAGTAGTCCGGGCAGAGTGCCCTGCGTTGCATAAACGGTGTCGATGGCGCAGGGGGCATTTTCGATATAAACCAAGCGCGCAACTCGTTGCACTACGGTTCCGTTGTCAATTTTGAGCTCCCGTGCAATGTGGGCATCAGCCTTGATCAAGCCTGTTTCCAAGATGGACTTGGTTGTTTTATCGCCGTATTGGGGGTCGGAGCTCAAATTGAAAATGGTGCTTGTTCCTCGTTTCAGGGTGAGCTTCGATGGGTTTACGAATGTTCCCTTGCCTCGCAGGCGGTAGAGCAAGTTTTGGTCAATGAGATTCTGTACGGCGCGTCTTACGGTGATCCTGCTTACTTTGTATTGCTTGCAAAGCTCGGTTTCGGTGGGAATCTGACTGCCGCCGGGGAGTTCGCCAGAAACTATTTTCTTGAGGATATCGTTTTCAACGGTCTGATAGAGAAGCTCTGGCTGAATGAGCTCGTCTTTTGCTGCAGGCATGGTGGACCCCTTGGTCTTCAGTTTCTTTAGTACATAGATATACGACAACTGAGGACATCATAAGCCGTTATCTCAAAAGTTATGGAAATATCGATTTGGCGTTATCGCCGAGAGGGGATTTAAGATGGGCAGACAATACGACGAGGCGTTGATTGGCGCCATCTCCGGTCGCTCGTTTATAACCGAGAAGAGGGGGCTCGAGGTTCAAATTCGTCCGGTTCCTGATGATGAAAGAGAGCATGTGCTTGACCCACGAATTCTCGAGGTATCTCGCAAGAAGATGCGGAATGTTAGCATGTCTCCGAGCTGGACGAGCCTTATTGGAATGCGCCATCGCCCGGATAAGCCGACATACCGCCTACTCGATGGTGAGGTTCAGCGCGATGAGATCCTCATGGAGGCGGCCGATCGCTATATAGATTTATTCGTCTGGACGCCACCAAATCATAAGAAGGCAAGTCCAGCGCTTGTTTACCTGCATGGCGGCGCGTTTATGGCGGGGAATGTTCTGCAATTTGAACATCAGCTCGAGTTCATCGCCGAAAAGTCTGGTGCAGTGGTGGTTTATCCAGAATACCGCTTGGCGCCGGAGACGGCATTTCCCGGGCAGATCGAGGATTGCGTTCTTGCTCTTGATTATGTGTGCGAGCATGCCGGGGATCTCGGAATCAATCCTCATAAAATAATGGTCGCCGGCGACTCCGCAGGAGGAAGCCTTACTAATGCGTGTGTTCAGCTCAGGGGTGCTGGAGCTGTAGCCCATGCCTTCGAAATCTATCCTGAAGTCGACCTTGCGGGCGAACAGGGCGAGGGATATGAGGATTTTCCTGCGATAGCCGATCAAGAGGACGTTGCGCGTTTTCGCATCGACCATCTTCGCGATTCGGACGGCCCGATGGTCGAACTTTGTGCACACGGAAAAATGTCTCCTCATGACCCGTTGATTTCTGCGCTAATGCTTGAGGACTGCACTGATTTCCCCCCGGTGACTATCGTGACATCCGAATACGATCCGCTTCGTATCCCCGATGAAAAATGGGCTACAAAATTACGGTCTTCAGGAATCGATGTCGAGGTCATCGAATATGCCGGATGTGACCATGGTTTCTTCGATCATTTTGGCGTGTACCCGCAATCGGAAGACGTGTGTTTGTTGATGGCTGAGAAGCTTAAAGAAATGGCTGCACAATAACGTCTCTCGGCGATAAGGGACTGAAGTCGCCTGTGTTTCTGCATTCGTGGTTCTCAGTCTGATTAAAAATGAGGCTTGCTCCTTGCCCGAGTGGGTGGGGAGCAGTTTGTTTTTTGTAGCGATGCGAGGGCCAACAGTCATTCTAAGCTCGGATTCGTATTCTAAAAAGGTTGTTTCGGTTGCGCGGTACAATATAGCAAAAAAGAATGATAAAATGAATTCGAAAAAGAATTCATTTTTAGGAGGTATGTATGCCTGCTTTGCAGATGCTCGACAACCTTGTTCCAATTAGCGATTTCAGCCACGGTAAGGGCTCGGCTGCATTTTCGAAGGTTGGGGACGACAATCCTGTTGTGGTTCTCAAACACAACAAGCCAGCGTTTGTGATTGTTACACCCGATGAATATAGGGAAGCGAAGCAAGCGGAGGAGGACCTCACCTTGTTAACGTTGGCGCTTAAGAGAATGGCTGTGGCAAGTGACGATGCGCTTGTTTCCCTGTCTGATGTTATGGAAGAGCTGGGTGTGAGCCAGGACGAACTCGATCAGATGGATGAGGTCGAGTTTGAATGAGTGGGTACGAAGTCGCTTTCTACCCGGATGCTCTCAAGGATATTAAGCGTCTGGACGGCTCCCAACGAAAGATCGTCCTTAAGGCTATAGAAAAAATCAGAACGAACCCATTGCCGCAGAACGAAGGTGGATTCGGCAAGCCTCTTGGAAACAAGGCAGGTACGGATTTGACTGGCTTTATGAAGATCAAGCTCAGGGGAAGTGGCATTCGAATCGTGTACCGCCTCATCAGAATTAAAGAAAAGATGGCCATCGTAGTGGTAGGCGCTCGCGAAGACATGGAAGTCTACCGAACTGCTCAGAGACGAGAACTCGATTTCGAGAAATGGGCGGAAGAGAATATCTAGCTTTAACGATGAACGACGAGTGAGCGTTGGTGGGGCCCTGACGAATTAGATTCGTCAGGGTTTTTCGCTGAACCAATTGCCTTCAGCCTCCGTTGACCTTTCCTTCCAATTCATCAGCCAACGTACGTCATGGCAATCCCC
>CABRFG010000036.1 GCA_902470095.1 uncultured Collinsella sp. | reverse complement strand
CGGGATTGGTCAAAATCGTTTGACTATTAGCGGCTAAAATCGCCCGGCGCTAACAACGGCTAGTTGATGGGGACAGTCTTTAGATTTGTATATCTTGCCATCTGGGATAGGCTTCAACGAAAGCGGCACCTAGGGACAGTCCTTTGATGTCTGGTGCCCCCAGAGGGGTGAAGTAATGCAGCTGGCTCTGTCTTTAGGGCTATGGTGCTCAGCCCCTATATGTTTCACAAGGTTTGTCGCATGCGCATTTACGCGCAGAGTCTTGCGCGATGATGCGCATGGCCGCGCAAATATCTGCTAACTATGGTTAAATAATGACCGATAAACAAATAAACACGCAAATACAAGCAAATGCGCGCGCATTTGTGCGAATATAAGGCTGTTGGAAATGAAGGACTTCCGATGACTCAGGAGGCACATAATGGCAGATTCCAAACAGGCTCCGCTCGACGCCGAAGCAGCCGCAAAAGCAGCGTTCACTTCGGTCCAGGACAAGCCATTCCCCGATGATATCTTTACGGCTCCCGAGCTTCGTTGGGCTGTGATCGGGTGCGGCGTTATCGCCAACCAGATGGCCCAGTCTCTCGCTCTTGCCGGTCGCAAGCTTGCGGGCGTCGCCAACCGCACGCTGTCCAAGGCTCAGGCTTTTGCTGAGCAATATGGCATCGAGAAGGTCTATGAAACGGTCGAGGACCTCTACGCCGATCCTAACATTGACGCAGTCTATATCACCACGCCGCACAACACGCATATCACCTACCTGCGAGCCGCTCTGGCAGCTGGTAAGCACGTACTCTGCGAGAAGGCCATTACCCTCAACTCTGCCGAGCTCGACGAGGCCCGTGCCATCGCCGACGAGCACAACGTGGTCCTTATGGATGCCACCACGGTGCTCCACATGCCCTTGTATCAGGAGCTGCGCCGCCGCATGGATGCCGGCGACTTTGGACGCATGAACCTCGCCCAGCTCAACTTTGGCAGCTACAAGGAGTACGGCGACCTGACCAACCGCTTTTTCAATCGCAACCTTGCTGGCGGTGCCATGCTCGATATTGGCGTCTATGCCCTGTCCGTCATGCGCCTCTTTATGGCAAGCCAGCCCGCTGAGGTCGTTTCGCTGGGCAACACCTGCGAGACTGGCGTTGACGTCGCGGGTGGCATCGTCTGCCGAAATGCCGAGCAGCAGCTGGGCGTCGTGAGCCTTACGCTCCACTCCAAGCAGCCCAAGCGCTCGGTCATCAGCTTCGACAAGTGCTACATCGAGGTCAATGAATATCCGCGTGCCGATCACGCGACCATCGTGTGGACTGCGGACGGCCACCGCGAGGAGGTCCACGCCGGCACCGAGGCTTACGCTCTGTGCTACGAGATGGCCGACCTGGAGAAGGCCGTTGCCGGCGATGATTCGAAGCGCGAGCTTCTGGGCTATGCTTCCGATGTTATGGAGCTGATGACCAAGCTCCGAGCCGATTGGGGAGTCGTGTACCCCGAGGAGGAGTAAGCGATGCTTGCGGAAGATAGGCTCAACGCGATCGTGTCGATGGTGCAGCAGGCCGGCTCGGTTACCGTGCCGGAGCTTGCCGAAGCCCTGGGCGTGACGCCGTCCACCATTCGCCGTGACTTGCAAACGCTCGACCGCGCGCACCGTATCGCCAAGGTGCACGGAGGCGCGACGAGTCTGGAGCGCGCGCACGTGACGCGCGACCTGACGATCGGCGAGCGCAGCGATCTCCATAACGACGACAAGGAGCGTATCTGCGCCCGTGCGGCGGCGCTTGTGGAGCCCGATAGCTTTGTGTATATCGATTCGGGCTCCACGACCCTCAAGCTCATCGAGCATCTTCCGCGCCTTGAGGGCGTCACCTATGTGACTGATTCCGTTCTTCACGCTCAGCACCTCGCTTTGCGCGGCATGCGCACCGTGGTGCTGGGCGGCGAGCTCAAGCCCGAGACCGAGGCGCTCGTCGGTCCCGATGCCTTGGCAACTCTGGATCGCTATAACTTCAACTGCGGCTTTTGGGGTTCCAATGGCATCGCCGCCGAGCAAGGTCTCACCACGCCGGATATTGAGGAAGCGCAGGTCAAGCGTGTCTCGATGCGCCATACCGCCAAACGCTTCGTAATCTCGGACGCCAGCAAATTTGGCATGGTGGCGCCCGTCAAGTTCGCGGACTTCCGCGACGCAACGATCATCACCGCGGGCGAGGTGCCCGCCAAGTACCAGTCGATGGATAACGTCATCACGGTCTAGCAAGCAGGGGCAGGCTAAGGCCAAAACCACCACAAAGGTGCCTGTCCCCATTGTGGTGGTTAGTAACGAAAACCGATTAGTTTTCTCAATAGAAAAGCGGCAACGTCCATCACGGGCGTTGCCGCTTTCGTTGTCTGCCGGTTTGTCTAAGTCTGTAACAACTGGACTGTCAAAAGTGGGTTAGATGTTACAGATTGAGATACTTCCGAACCGCGCCGTCCCTTTGTCTCGATCTGTAACATCTGGGACCGATTTTGCCGAGTTATTGTTACAGATTGAGATTTTCCCTTAAGGGGGATTCGAATGTCTCGATCTGTAACAGATAGACCGGAAAAAGGGTTCTAACTGTTACGGATCGAGACGTTTTGGGACCGCGGCTGAGCCATTGCGGCAAAACCACCACAAAGGTGCCTGTCCCCATTGTGGTGGTTTAGGGCTCCCAGGGGCAGGGGGCTTCGATGTGGATGGGCTCGCCGGTTACGGGATGCGTAAAGGACACGCTGTGGGCATGGAGCATCAGGCCGCAGGGACGCGGCGTGCCGTAGAGCTCGTCGCCCACCAGGGGATGATGCTCGCTTGCCAGGTGCACACGGATTTGGTGCTTGCGGCCGGTGAGCAACTCGACATCGATATACGAGCGCGCGGGCAGGCCACGACGGCTCTTAAGACGTTTGAGCACCTTCACGCGAGTTTGAGACGGCTTGCCGCTGGCGCCGACGCGCATCTTTCGGCTGTCGTGACGGTCGCGGGCGATGGGCTTGTCGATGAGCTTCTCGTTCCAGTCGATCTTGCCCTCGGCCAGCGCCAGATAGTGCTTTTCGAAGGCGTGGTCGATCACCATCTGGTCAAAGGCGGGCTGCGTCTGTTTGTCGAGCGAAAACAACACCACGCCGGTGGTGTTGCGGTCCAGGCGGTTGAGCGGCTGCATGTCAGTCGCGGCAAAGCCGTCACCCATCGCCAGCAGCAGGTCGCTGGCGTAGTCGGTGAGCGTGCGCTCGCCGGTGCCGTCGCCGTGGACGATCATGCCGGCGGGCTTGTCGATGGCCATGAGCCAGGCGTCGCAGTAAAGGACTTGAGGTTCTTCGTTCACGTGTAAGCCTTTCGGTTAGCTAATTCCCACAAACATGCAGCCGGAGGTGGCACCGCGTAGGCGGGCGGCGGGCTTACGGCCGGCTTGCGCCGCCTCGACGGCGCGACGAACGCGAGCGACGGCGCGGCCCACCTCTTCGGCCTCGAGCAAGGTTCCGTCGACCATAAGACGGCGCACGCCGGCGTCGAGCAGCTGTGGTACCTGCGGCGTAAGGTCAATGGGGTAGGCGTCGTACAGGCGCGAGCGGCCATGGACGTCGGTGCGCACTGGCATGACCTTGCCATCGATATTCTTGAGTGACAGCTTGCGGGCGCGTAGACGGCAGTTGGCGCAATCGTGGATGCAGCCGTTGGCAACCTGCAGAATGCAATGCTCGCTTGTCATGACACGCGGGCGGCCAAAGACGGTGATGCCCAGAGCCGCGGGCGCGGCGGCGCCGAGCGAGACAATCTCGTCGAGCGTGATCTCGGGCGAGAGCCAAAACGCACCGGCTCCACGCTCGGCAAGCGCCTCCATGCAGGGCGTGTTGTGCACCGGCAGGCAAGAGCGAATCTCGGCTGTAGCGCCGGCCTGCGCGGCTACGGCGAGCTCGGAGATATTGCCGACGGCGACGGTGGCTCCAGCATTGATCCAGGGATCGACGCGCTCGTGGTCGACGGCGCGGCAGACCTCGTCGAGTACGGGTATGATGCCCTGCTCAAATGCATCGGCAGGGGAGAGTCCGACAGCCTCGAGCGCATCGGTGGTCATGTAGATGCGCGTGGCGCCCTCGGCACGAGCTGCCTCGGCGGCTTCGAGCGTGGTGACGGTGGCGCAGATCTGCGGCTCGTCGCGGTAGTGCTTGGGCATGGGGCGCGTACATTTGTCGAGCACCGGCAACTCGAGCGTTTTCGCGCGCTCCTCGTACGGCGCCAGAATGGCCTCCTCCAAGGCTTTACAGGCGGCAGCGCGCACCTTGTGCACGGCGGAGAAGCCCATACCGCAGCCGGCGTCGAGCGAAATGTCAAAGCTCGCTGCCTCAAAGGGCGAAGAGCCCATGCGGCCCACATGCTCAACCAGGTCTGCCGCCTCGACGGCGCGGGTCTTGGCGGCCTCGACGGTAAAGCCGGTGGCGGTGGCGGTAAGCGCGGGGTCGTCGCAGCAGGTGAGCGTCACGGTAAACGGCTCGCCCAGACGCGCCACGACGGTTACATCAACGACGCGGCGGCGCAGCACATCGCGCTTGAGCGCGGCGCCGGCGGCGTCAATGGCACGCTGACTGCGAATCACGCGGACGCGGCAGCCCTCGGGCATGCTGCGGGGAACGCGACATTCGATGATGTCGCCCGCGGCGGCATCATCGGCGGCGATGGTGGTCAGGAATTGGTCGAATTCATCGTCGTGGCGAAGCTCCAGCAGGTCGCCCTTGCCCACGGGCTCAAACAGCTCAATGCGGGCGATGGCGGCACGGCGACGGCGGTCGTCGGGCTTGAGGCCGCGCACATCGCGGTTGGCCGGGCGGCTGCCCAGCACCGTGCCCACGATCTGGCCGCGGTTGTTGGAACGCTCGTAGCTCATCATCTCGTCGCCCGAGGTGCCGTCCTGATAGGCGTGCGTAAAGTCGCGGTTGAAGCAGCGCTTGAGCCGGCGCTGGCGGGCGGCTTCCTCGTTCTTGGCAACGGTGGCTCCGGATAGCATGTCGTCAATTTCGTGACGATACACATCAACGATGGAGTACACGTAATCGGGCGCTTTCATGCGGCCCTCGAGCTTGAGCGATGCGGCGCCGGCGTCATACAGACGGCGAACGAGCTGCGAAGTGTTGGTGTCACGCGGGCATAGCGCGCGCTCGCGACCGGCAGGGGAGAGCGCGCGGCCGTTCTCGTCGATCAGCTCGTAAGGCAGGCGACAGGGCTGAGCGCACATGCCGCGGTTGGCCGAGCGGCCCGCCATGGCAAAGCTCGACAGCAGGCACAGACCCGAGTAGCAAAAGCAGATGGCGCCGTGGCTAAAGACCTCAAGGTCCACATTGGGCGCGGCATCGTGAATGGCGGCAATCTCGTCGATGGAAAGCTCGCGCGAGAGGGTCACGCGGTCGGCGCCCTGCTCGCGGCACCAAAGGGTTCCGCGGTCGTCATGGATGTTTGCTTGGGTTGAGATATGCGTCTCGATGCCGGGCATGGTGCGCTTGACCTCAAAGAACAGGCCCCAGTCCTGGATGATGAAGGCGTCGGCGCCCAGCGTGGAGCAGCGATGGATGAGTTGCAGCGCATCGCCCATCTCGGACTGCTTGATGACGATGTTGACCGTGACGTAGACGCGCGACCCGGCTAGATGCGCGGCGCGGCAGGCTTGCTCAAAGGCCTCGTCGGTAAAGTTGGTGGCCTTGCGGCGGGCGTTGAAGCTGCCCATGCCGCAGTAGATGGCGTCTGCCCCGGCGGCGAGTGCGGCGGCAAAGGGCTCGGGCCCTCCGGCGGGCGCCAAGAGCTCGGGTCTGCGGTTGGTGGTTCGACTGGCGGTTGCGGTCATATCCTGCCTTTCAAAATGCTCAGATACTCAAAAGTATAGTGGTGCTGTTGCGGCGGACGAGCCCTGTGGCCCAAGCAGGATAAAGTCTTCAGCAGCCCTTGCAGCAAAAATGATCCGTTTCCCTCCGTCCCCTATGGATCGCCTGATCCGATGGGGACGGAGGGAAACGGATCATTTTGAACTTCACCGTCCGGTCATGCCGTTCAGCGGCCGACAGGCGCCGTTGGGCGATAAATTATTCTCGCAACGTGATAATAATCTTGCATCGCGCGGAAACCTTGAGTACTATCCCAAATCAAGCGCGGTGTTCAGACCGAATTGTGCCTCCCGGTGTGAACACCGCGCTCACGCTCTCTCAATTGATCGTAAGGAGATAAACATGAGCAAGACCGTCGTGTCTTCCGATAACGCACCTGCAGCCATCGGCCCGTATTCCCCCGGCATCCAGACCGGCAACATGGTGTTCCTGTCCGGCCAGCTGGGCATCGACCCCGCAACCGGCAAGATGCCCGAGGGCGTCGAGGCCCAGGCTAAGCAGTCCCTTGCTAACGTCGAGGCCCTGCTGACCGCTGCCGGCGCCACCTTTGCCGATGTCGTCAAGACCACGGTCTACCTGGCCGACATCGCCGACTTCGCTGCCGTGAACGAGATCTACGCCTCCAAGTTCGAGGCTCCGTTCCCCGCGCGCAGCGCTTTCCAGGTTGCCGCCCTTCCGGCTGGCGGTCTGGTCGAGATCGAGGTCGTCGCCGCTCTCTAAGACGTTGGCGAAAACAAAACATGACATGCAAAAAGACCCTGCAGTGCGAGCTGCAGGGTCTTTTGTCAAGCGATGCGACAAAAATGATCCGTTTTCCTCCGCCCCCATGGGATTAGCGGGCTAGCCCTCCTTGCGGACTTTTTGCAGGTAGCGGTAGACGCTGGGCTCCGAGATGCCCAGCGCGGTGGCGGCGCAGGCCACGGCGCCCTTGAGCATGAATACCCCGTTGCCGTTGAGGTGGCGAATGACGTCCACGCGGTCGCTCTGGCCAAGTGACGCTACATCCAGCCCGCGCGCGCTCAGCAGCTCGGCAATACTGCGGTCGATGAGCTCCTGCGTAGACTCCGAAAGACTTTCGACCTCGATAGACGCGGGCTCCGTGTGCGTCGGCGCCGCGTCGAAGCACGCCATGAGCTGCTGCGCCATGGCGTTGATGGAGCGCACGGTCGAGAGGTCGGTGTTGACGCAGAGCATACCGACGATCTCGTCATTCTCACGGATAAAGTACGTCGCCGACTCCAGCGTCTTGCCGCCGGCGCCGCGGCCCTCGTAGCCCGTAATAAACGGCAGGTCGCGATACTTGGCGTCGTGCATGATCTTGAGTGCCAGATCGGTAGCGGGACCGCCGACCTTGCGGCCGCTCACGATACCGTTGCGGATATCGACGATGGCGTGGTCGGGATCCGAGAAATCGTGCAGGACGATCTCGCTGTTCTTACCGAGTACCTGCTCCAGGAAATCGACCATCGGCAAAAAGCGACGTACGGTCTCGTTCACGGGTAACTCCTTTGGGTGAAATCCAATGCCCTGAGGGCGTTCATAACAATTTTTTATCATGGTAACACGCTGCTCATCATCTCGTATATCCGCAGGTACATTGCGTAATGCAGACGAACGGTAGAAATTTGGCGGTAAACGGTCGACCAAAAGAAAAGTTAGATGTTATTTTGAACAGACACATTCATGACCTGCGGAAATGTGTTATCTCAGCTGAAGAATAGTCTGATAACAAAAAATTATTATTGAGAATGAGAATCATCTTTAATACGATATGCAACGAAGGCACAACCTCAACCCCGCACTGCGTCACAATAGAGCGTTAGATGCGAAAACAACTATTTCGAGGATTGGTGGTCAAATGACCCAGGAGACGGTTACGAACGGCACTGAAGCCCTGTTCACTCGCGAAGGCATGCCGCCCGTTAAGGAAATGATCCCGTGTGCCCTTCAGCACGTACTGGCATCGTTTGCCGGCATCATTACCCCGGCGGTCATCATGGCCGGCGTCTACGGCTTTAATAGCCAGCAGAGCACCGACATCATTCAGGTTGCGCTCATTCTTTCGGCAATCGACACGGCCCTTCAGGCCTTCGCTCCCTTCCGTCGCATCGGCGGCGGCCTGCCCATCGTCATGGGCGTTTCGTTCGCGTTCCTGCCGGCCCTGCAGGCCATGGGCGCCTCGGGCTTTAGCTTTGGCGCGCTGTTGGGCGGCGAGGTCGTCGGCGGCGCCGTTGCGGTCCTCTTTGGTCTGGCCTACAGCAAGATCAAGTGGCTGTTCCCGCCCGTCGTGACCGGTACGGTCATCTTCTCCATTGGCGTCTCTCTCTATCCCACGGCCGTCAAGTACATGGCCGGTGGCATGGGCACGCCGCTGTGGGGCACCCCGCAGGCCTGGTGCGTCGCTCTTATCACCTTCGCCGTGGTCTTTGCGCTCGCCAACTTTGGCAAGGGCACGCTCAAGCTGGGCTCCGTGTTCTTTGGCATGATCGTTGGCATGATCGTCTCCATCCCCTTTGGCATGATCGACTTCTCCAGCGTCGCCACCGCTCAGGTCTTCGCTCTTCCCAAGCTCATGCCCTACGCGCTCGAGTTTGATCCCGAGGTCTGCATTACCCTCGCTGTCGTGTTCCCCATGGTTGCCATCCAGGTTATCGGCGACGTCTCCGCTGCCTGCCTTGGTTCCATCGACCGTATGCCCACCGAGCGCGAGCTCTCCGGCGCTATCGTGTCTCAGGGCCTCACCTCTATGGTCGGCGGCCTGCTGGGCGGTCTTCCCACCAGCGCCCTTGGCCAGAACGTGGGCATCATCTGCTCCAACAAGGTCGTCAACAAGTGGGTCTTTGTGATCATCGCGGCCGTCTTTGCCATCGCCGGTCTGTTCCCGCAGCTCTCTGCCATCCTTTCCGCTATCCCGCAGCCCGTCATCGGCGGCGCGACCGTCGGCGTCTTTGGCACCATCACCATGAACGGCGTGCGCATGTTCACCCGCGAGGGCCTCACGCAGCGCACCACCACCATCGTCGGTACCTCCGTCGTCTTTGGCCTGGGTATCTGGATGGCCAGCGGTTGCCTTGCCGGCGAGGGTATGCCTACCTGGGTGTCCACCGTCATCGGCTCCAACGCCGTGACCCCCACCGCCATCATGGCCATCGTGCTCAACCTGATCCTTCCGCAGACGCCGGTCGTGGCTCAGCACATCGATGCCGCCAAGGATGCCGCTGTGAATCTGGTCCTGCCCGAGAGCAAGAAGTAACCAATTCGGTGCTATTCGCCGGCGGACGCATCGCCTCGTCCGCCGGCGCCATGCGGCGCCAAGCCGCACTTCAAAGGGCTTGTCCCTTTGGTGAAGCGTTGACGGGAGAGGGCCCGTTTCCGGTGTAGGCCGGCGCTTCGCACTTCCGCCATGTCAGAGGTGTCAAACCCCGCCTCTGATGTTGAAGGGAGCATTTATGCTTCTGGTCGCTAACGGTTCCGTCTTTACCCGCAACGCTCAGACTCCGTTCATTCCCAACGGTGCAGTCGCTATTGACGGAGATACGATCGTCGAAGTGGGCCCCGAGCGCGAGCTCAAGGCCAAGTACCCGGATGCCGAGTACGTCGACGCCCGGGGCAACCTCATCATGCCCGGACTTATCAACTGCCACACCCACATCTACTCGGGTCTGGCCCGCGGCCTTGCCATTAAGGGCTGCAACCCCACCAACTTCCTGGAGAATCTTGAGCAGCAGTGGTGGAAGATCGACGACAACCTGACGCTCGACGGCACCAAGGCCAGCGCCTATGCCACGATTCTGGATTCCATCCGCGACGGCGTCACCACGATCTTCGATCACCATGCGAGCTTCTGCGAGATTCCGGGCAGCCTCTTTACCATTAAGGACGCCGCTCAGGAGCTGGGCATGCGTTCGTGCCTGTGCTACGAGGTTTCCGACCGCCGTGGCCAGGAAAAGTGCGACCAGGCCATTGCCGAGAACGCCGAGTTTGCCCAGTGGGCCGCCAAGGAGCGTCGCGATAACGACAACCACATGATCGCCGCAATGTTTGGCGGTCATGCCACCTTTACGCTGTCGGACGAGACCATGGATAAGATGGCCGAGGCCAACAACGGCCTGACCGGCTTCCACATCCACGTGTGCGAGGGCATGAACGACGTGTGGGATTCCCGCCTCAACCGCGGCGGCATCAGCCCCGTCGAGCGCCTGCTGCAGCACAACCTGCTCGGTCCCGACACCATGCTCGGCCACTGCATCCATGTGACGCCCGCCGAGATGGATATCGTCAAGGAGTCCGGCACCTGGCTGGTTAACAACCCCGAATCCAATATGGGCAATGCCGTGGGCTGCGCCCCCGTGCTCGAGTTCTTCCGCCGCGGCATCCCCGTGTGCATGGGCACCGACGCCTACACCCACGATATGCTCGAGAGCCTCAAGGTCTTCCTGATTATTCAGCGCCACAACGCCGCTATGCCCAACGTGGGCTGGTGCGAGGCCATGACCATGCTATTTGAGAATAACGCCAAGATGGCCAGCAAGTACTTCGATCGCAAGCTCGGTGTGCTTGAGCCCGGCGCTGCCGCCGACGTCATCGTCATGGACTATAAGCCCTTTACGCCGCTGAGCGAGGAGAACATCGACGGCCACATGCTCTTTGGCATGATGGGCAAAAACTGCCGCACCACCATCATCAACGGCCGCGTCCTGTACAAGGATCGCGAGTTCGTTGGCATCGATGAGGAAAAGATTAACGCGTGGACCATGGCCGAGTCCAAGAAGCTCTGGAGCACGCTCAACGATCGCACCTACTAATTCACAAGTAGATTCGCGCGCGTCGGATGTTTCGCCGCATCCGACGCGCGTATAGGCGGCCTCCGCGGGGTCGCCGGCGCTGTGCTAGCGCTACACCGTATTTGCGTCCGCCGCGCGGTCTCGCCGGGCGTTACAGAGAGGAGCTCATTATGAGCGACATCATGAGGCCGATCCCGTTTTCGCAGCTGATGAACTGGATCATCGAGGAGCACAAGACTCAGGGCGCCGTCTTTGGCGTGCGCAAGATGGTCACGACCAACCAGGAGGGCGCGCTTCCCATTTTTGACGAGCGCATCGAGACTCCGTTTGGCCCGGCCGCCGGCCCCAACACGCAGCTTGCCCAGAACATCGTGGCATCCTACGTGGCCGGTTCCCGCTTCTTTGAGCTCAAGACCGTCCAGGTTATGGACGGCGAGGAGCTCTCCAAGTGTGTGAACAAGCCCTGCATCGTGGCGCAGGACGAGTGCTACAACTGCGAGTGGTCGACCGAGCTCGAGGTTCCGCAGGCCTTTGCCGAGTACGTGAAGGCATGGTTCGCCTGCCACCTCATCGCTCGCGAGTACGGCCTGGGCAGCCCGGACGGCTTTGTCTTCAACATGTCCGTGGGCTATGACCTCGAGGGCATCAAGAGCCCCAAGGTCGACGCCTACATCGAGGGCATGAAGGACGCCAGCGGCTCCGAGATTTGGAACGAGTGCCGCACGTGGGCGCTCGCTAACCTGGACAAGTTTGAGCATGTTGACGCCGCGTTTGTCGAGTCCATCCCGGCACGCATCTCCAACTCCATCACCGAGTCTACCCTGCACGGCTGCCCGCCGGCGGAGATCGAGCGCATCGCGACCTATCTGATCGCCGAGAAGGGCCTCAACACCTACATCAAGTGCAACCCCACGCTGCTGGGCTATGAGTTTGCCCGCCAGCGTCTGAACGAGCTGGGCTTTGACTACATCGTTTTCGATGACACGCACTTCCGCGAGGATTTGCAGTGGGCCGATGCCGTGCCCATGTTCGAGCGCCTGATCGCTCTGTGCGCCGAGCGCGGCCTGGAGTTTGGCGTCAAGCTGACCAATACCTTCCCCGTCGACGTGACGAGAAACGAGCTGCCTTCCACCGAGATGTACATGTCGGGCCGTTCGCTGTTCTCGCTGACCATCGAGGCCGCCCGCCGCATTACCGAGCAGTTTGACGGTAAGCTGCGCATCAGCTACTCCGGTGGTGCCACGGTCTACAACATCCGCGCCCTGTACGATGCCGGCATTTGGCCCGTCACCCTGGCGACCGACGTGCTCAAGCCCGGTGGCTACGAGCGCTTTAGCCAGATGACTGGCGAGTTCACCGATCTGGACGGCAAGCCGTTCGCGGGCGTCTCGCTCGAGGCCGTGACCGCGATTCAGACCGACTCGCTCACCAACCCGCTCTACAAGAAGCCGTTGCGCCCGCTGCCCGATCGCAAGGTCGCCGGCAAGAGCCCGCTTTCCGACTGTTTTACCACGCCGTGCCGCACGAGCTGCCCCATCCAGCAGGATATTCCCGCCTACCTGGCGGCTGTTGACGAGGGCCGCTTCGAGGACGCCCTCAACATCATCGTCGAGCGCAACGCCCTGCCGTTCATTACCGGCACCATCTGCCCGCATCCCTGCGGCCGTGCCTGCGAGCGTGCGTTCTACGAGCCCGAGGGCGCCCAGATCCGCGCCAGCAAGCTCAAGGCCGCCCGCGAGGCCATGACCGCCGTGCTGCCCAAGCTGCGCACCCAGGCCATCGCCAACGACGGCGAGCGCAACGTTGCCGTTATCGGCGGCGGCCCGGCCGGCCTGGCGACGGCGTTCTTCCTGACGCGCGCCGGCGTGCCTGTCACTATCTTTGAGGCCCGCGATTCGCTCGGCGGCGTGGTCCGTCATGTGATCCCCGAGTTCCGTATCGCCAGCGACGATATCTCCCACGATGCAGAGCTCTGCCTGGCCTTTGGCGCCAAGGTACAACTCAATGCTCGCGTGAAGTCCATCGATGAGCTCAAGGCCCAGGGCTTCACCGACGTGGTCGTGGCCACCGGTGCCTGGATGCCCGGCTCTGCGGGCCTGGGAGAGGGTGCCGAGCTCGACGTGCTGGAGTTCCTCGAGGCCGCCAAGAAGGGCGAGAAGCTCGAGCTGGGCGAGGACGTCGTCGTCATTGGCGCCGGCAACACCGCCATGGATGCGGCCCGCGTGGCCAAGCGCCTGGCTGGTGTGAAGAACGTGCGCCTGGTGTATCGCCGCACCAAGAAGCAGATGCCCGCCGACGAGGAAGAGCTCGATCTTGCTCTTGCCGACGGCGTTGAGTTCTGCGAGCTGCTGGCGCCCAAGGCACTTAACGGCGCCGTGCTGACCTGCGATGTTATGGAGCTTGGCGAGCCAGATGCAAGCGGCCGTCGCAGCCCTGTCGCCACGGGCGAGACCGTTGAGCTTCCCGCCACCACGGTGATCTGCGCCGTGGGCGAGGGCATCGATGCCAGCCTGTACGACGCCGCGGGCGTCGAGCACGACCGTCGCGGCCGTCTTGCCGCCACCTCCACCGGCGTCGAGGGCGTCTGGGCTGCGGGCGACTGCCGTCGCGGTCCTGCCACCGTGGTTGAGGCCATCGCCGATGCCGCCGAGGTCGCCCGTGCCATCGCCGGTGTGGACTTTAACAAGTACGCCGACTGCAACGAGCAGGCCGGCCGCGAGGACGCCTGCTACGAGCGCAAGGGGTCGCTGTGCCGCGACAAGCGCAACTGCACCAAGACCCGCTGCCTGGGCTGCGGCTCGGTGTGCGAGGTCTGCTGCGACGTGTGCCCCAACCGCGCCAACGTGGCCATTAAGGTGCCGGGCCTGGCCAAGCATCAGGTCGTCCACGTCGACGGTATGTGCAACGAGTGCGGCAACTGCGCCGTGTTCTGCCCCTACCAGGAGGGCCGTCCCTACAAGGACAAGCTCACCCTGTTCTGGAGCGAGGAGGACATGGAGAACTCCGAGAACGAGGGCTTCCTGGCCGTGGACGAGGACCACTTTAAGGTCCGCGTCGCCGGCACGGTCCGCACCGTCTCGGTCGATGCCGTCAACACCGGCCTTCCCGAGGCCGTCCGCCTGACCATCAGGGCCGTGCGCGACAACTATTCGTACCTTCTTAAGAAATAGGCGAGTCTCTTATGGCCAAATCCATTCAACATCACGTGGCCTACGTTGCCTGCGGAAGCGGCTGTGCTTCCGCAGGCGGCGACGCCCGCTGCAGCGAAGGCTGCATTGGCTGTGGCGCCTGCGTCACGGCTTGCCCCCACGGCGCCATTGCGCTGGTCGATGGCATTGCCCGCGTGGATCGCTCCAAGTGCACGGGCTGTGGCCTGTGCGGCATGGCGTGCCCGCAGCGCGTGATTGCCTTCGTTCCCGGCTACCAGAACATCCTGGTGCGCTGCAACAACACCGATAAGGGCGCCATTGCGCGCAAGATCTGCGACACCAGCTGCATCGGTTGCGGCATGTGCGCCAAAAAGTGCCCTGCCGGCGCTATCCGCATCGAGGACAACTGCGCCCATATCGACGGCACGGACTGCCTGTCGTGCGGCATGTGCGCCGTCGTCTGCCCGCATGGCGCCATCCACGACCGCACCGGTATCGCCGCCGGCGTGTAGAAGGGAATCACCATGGCACAGGAATTCACTTTTACCGTTAACGGCGTCGAGCACACGACGACCCAAAACAAACCGCTGCTGCGCTATCTGCGCGACGACCTGCACATTCACTCCGCCAAGGACGGCTGCTCCGAGGGCGCCTGCGGCACCTGCACCATCCATGTGGACGGTGCGGCCGTCAAGGCGTGCGTGCTGACCACCGCCCTTGCCGCCGGCCGCGACATCGTGACTGTCGAGGGCCTGCCCGAGAACGTGCGCGAGGCCTTTGTGTACGCCTTTGGCGCCGTGGGCGCCGTGCAGTGCGGCTTTTGTATCCCCGGTATGGTCATGGCGGGTGCAGCGCTCATCGCCGAGGATCCCGAGCCTACCGAGGAGCAGATCAAGTACGCCATCCGCGGCAATGTTTGCCGCTGCACCGGCTACAAAAAGATTATCGAGGGCATTGCGCTGGCCGCTGCGGTGCTCCGCGGCGAAAAGCAGATCGACGAGGATCTGGAGCGCGGCGACGACTACGGCGTGGGCAAGCGCGCCTTCCGTATTGACGTGCGCAAGAAGGTGCTCGGCGAGGGCAAGTACCCCGACGACATCGACGAGATCGACCAGCCGGGCCTGACCTACGCCAGCGCCGTGCGCTCCAAGTATCCGCGTGCCCGCGTGCTCTCCATCGATACCTCCAAGGCCGAGGCCCTACCCGGTGTGGTTGGCATCCTGCGCGCCGAGGACGTGCCGGTCAACCAGGTCGGCCACCTTATCCAGGACTGGGACGTCATGATCGCCCAGGGCGACATCACCCGCTGCGTGGGCGATGCCATCGTGCTGGTGGTTGCCGAGGACGAGGCGACGCTCGAGAAGGCCAAGAAGCTCGTAAAGATTGATTACGAGCCGCTGGAGCCCGTGCGCAACATCGCCGAGGCCAGGTCTGCCGACGCCCCGCGCCTGCACGACAGCTTCTTTGCCTTTGGCAACACGGTGGAGCTCAAGGACAACGTGTGCCAGAGCCGTCACGTGACGCGCGGTGACGCCGCCAAGGCGCTGGCAGAGAGCGCGTTTACCGTGACGCAGCGCTTTACCACGCCCTTTACCGAGCATGCCTTCTTGGAGCCCGAGTGCGCCGTTGCCTTCCCGTACAAGAATGGCGTCAAGGTGCAGTCGACCGACCAGGGCGCCTACGACACGCGCAAAGAGTGCGCTCACATGTTTGGCTGGGATAGCGAGCCCGAGCGCGTGGTCGTCGAGACCATGCTCGTGGGTGGCGGCTTTGGCGGCAAGGAGGACGTGTCCATCCAGCACTTGGCCGCGCTCGCCGCATATAAGTTCCAGCGTCCTGTGAAGTGTAAGCTCACGCGTGCCGAGTCGCTCGCTTTCCATCCCAAGCGTCACGCCATGGACGGCACCTTTACACTGGGCTGCGACGCCGAGGGCAACTTTACCGGCCTGGATTGCGAGATCAACTTTGATACCGGCGCCTACGCGTCGCTGTGCGGCCCGGTGCTCGAGCGCGCCTGTACGCATGCCGTCGGCCCCTACAAGTACCAGAACACCGACATTCGCGGCTTTGGCTACTACACCAACAACCCGCCCGCCGGTGCGTACCGCGGCTTTGGCGTTTGCCAGTCCGAGTTTGCGCTCGAGAGCCTGATCGACCTGCTGGCCGAGAAGGTCGGCCTGGATCCGTGGGAGATCCGCTACCGTAACGCCATCGAGCCGGGCGAGGTTTTGCCCAACGGCCAGATTGCCGATTGCTCCACGGCACTGAAGGAGACGCTGCTCGAGGTCAAGGATGCCTACTACGCGCATCCCGGACACGCCGGTATCGCCTGCGCCATGAAGAACGCCGGCGTGGGCGTGGGCCTGCCCGATGCCGGCCGCTGCAAGATCCGCGTCGAGGATGGCCGCGCCGTGGTCTACGCCGCCACGTCCGACATCGGCCAGGGCTGCAACACGGTCTTTTTGCAGGACGTTGCCGAGGCCTGCGGTCTGCCGCTGAGCTGCATTGCCAATGGCGAGTGCTCCACCGAGAACGCTCCCGACTCCGGCACCACGTCTGGCTCGCGTCAGACGGTCGTGACCGGCGAGGCCGTGCGCGGTGCCGCCTTCCTGCTGCGCGATGCCATGCTTGACATCGAGGCCGGCAAGCCCGCACCCGATACTCCCGTGAGCGCGCATGGCGACGGCGTCAAGATTGAGTACGACGACGGTCGCGCCTATCAGCTGCGCACGCAGGAGCTCGTCGCCGGCCAGGGTATGCATCCTCAGGATCCCGCGGCTGCCATCAAGGCGCTCGAGGGATGCGAGTTTGGCTACGTGTACCTGGAGCCGACCGACAAGCTGGGCGCCGACGTTCCCAACCCCAAGAGCCACATCTGCTACGGGTTTGCCACGCATGTGGTCATTCTGGATGATGACGGCCGCGTGAGCGAGGTCTATGCCGCGCACGATTCCGGCAAGGTGGTCAACCCCATCTCCATCCAGGGTCAGATCGAAGGCGGCGTGCTCATGGGTATGGGCTATGCGCTTACCGAGGACTGGCCGCTCAAGGACTGCGTACCCCAGGCAAGGTACGGTACGCTCGGGCTGTTCCGTGCGCCCGAGATTCCGAATATCCACGCCATCTACGTGGAGAAGGACGAGCTGTTGCCCGTGGCATACGGCGGCAAGGGCATCGGTGAGATCGCAACGATTCCCACGGCGCCCGCCGTACAGAACGCCTATCGCGCATTCGACGGCAAGCTGCGTCCGGATCTGCCCATGGTGGATACGCCGTACAGCCGCGTTCGCAACCGCGGGTAGGGTAGGGCGCGGACAGCCATTGCTGATGGGCTGTTCGCGCTCAATATCAACTGCATATGCTGCGCCTTTGGCCCCCGGCTCCATCGCGAGCCGGGGCCTTTTGTTTGGAGCGCCTCCGCATGCGGAAACTGTGTCCCGGAATCCAGCTTCGGAACGGGATGAACTTTCCCAACGGGGCCGCATGCGGAAACTGCGTCCCGGAATCATGCCTCAGAATGGGATGCGTTTTCCGCTGGCCGGTCGTTTGGAAAGCGCATCCCAGTTTGAGTGTTTATTCCGGGATGCGGTTTCCGCTGAAGGACTCAACCGGAAAGCACGACCCGTTCCGAGACCTGATTCCGGGACACGCTTTCCGCTAGGTCCGCCATCCGGAAAGTGCGTCCCGTTTTGAGCGTCCAGCCTGGGACGCGCTTTCCGTTGGCGTGGCCGTTGGGAAAACGCGGCCCAGATAGGGGGATGCGATTCGGCGATGCGTGGCCTAGCAGCTCCTACAGCTCAATATCGTTGAGCCATGTCGGCAGCGCGGTCTGCCGGATGCCTGCCGTCTGCAGCTTTTTGGCGAGCATTCCTGCCGAGCGGACCTCGTTCATGGTAAAGCGCAGCAGAGGGTGGCCGTAGAGCGATAGGTGCGCCTCGCGCTGTCGTTCGGCAACGAGTGCTTCGGCGGTGGTGCGTCCGGCCAGCATGGTCTGGTCGGTATATTTGATGAGCCCGTCGAGCTCGCCGAGCGTGAGTTCCCGCGCCTGGCGCTCCCAGGCAAAGTCCGTTCGTATGGGCTTGGCCGAATCGAAGGGGTCCGTCAACTCGTATTGAAGCCAGTCGGGCGCAAAGCCCGTCTCGATCATGACGGCTCGGGCGACCGATTCCCCGCCGCTCTCGGCGCGGGCGTCGGCATATCGAAGCGTTGTGAGGGCGGTGCGAATCGCGCGACCATTGCGGGTAGTCGCTCGTTGCTCAACGGCCTCCATCAGCTGTTCCGGCGCAAGGCCGAGCTTTGAGATCGCCGAGTCGGCAATGGGCATGCCGTCGGTAAAACCAGTTTGCAGCAGGCAATCTGTGGCCGTTTGGTTGGGCGGCGTTACCGATATGCCGGCTCTGCGTATTGCTCCGGCCGGCTCAATCTGGTGCCGCTGAATATGTGCGCCCGGACGAGCCGACGGCTTTGTCGAGCTGCAGACATGCACAACATTCAGGTGCCGCCACGAGGCCTCGAGCCCCAGCAGGCAAGCTGCCGAAAACGAGCAGAACGTCCAATCGGGATGGATGATCGCAAGGGCGCGGATAATCTCGCAATGGCGTTGCGCTCGGTTGAGTTCATCCCAGCGCGTTTTTCGCGCAAACAACCCCGACATGGGCGAGACAACCGTGCCGCCGGTGCGCCGAAGGAGCGCTTTTCGGATCGCCGTGCTCGGGGGAATCAGACAGCGCCCCTCTTGTTCGGCTTGAGTGAGCAGCTGGTCGATGAGTTGGTCATTGTAATGGGTCATGAGCTACCGCCTCCTTTTGGGTAGCAAAAACGTATCAGCTGGAACTTGCCGCTCAGCTGACCAAAATCTAACCATGCAGGTAGATGGCCTGTTTTCGGCGACATTTTTACATCCGAATCGGTGGGCGGCAATCGGCGACCTTGAACGGTAGCTAGATATGAAGTCTTGGTAAGTTTTGGGACGTGTACTTTTTTGAAAAAGAGCAATCTATCTGCTGTTTTGTGTTTCTGGATTGCATGTTTGAAGGCATGTGATAAGGGCTGCAGGTCGTCGTCTGTGTCGGCGGAAACTATGTCCCGGAATTGACGTTCGGAATGGGACGCGCTTTCCGGAACGCCCCTCAACCGGAAACTGCGTCCCAGATTTCGGCCTCGGAGTGGGATGCCGTTTCCGGATCGGGCCTCAAGCGGAAACTGCGTCCCGGAATCGAGCCTCGGGGTGGGACGCACTTTCCGGATGGCATGCTTGGCGGAAACTACGGCCCAGTTTTTGGCTCCAGAACGGGATACATTTTCCGGAACGGTCCACGTGCGGTGGTGTACCGCCCCTTTTGCGTGCGCCGCTTGTCGAATTACGTTATAGCTAGCTATATTATAGGAAGGTATAATATAGCTAGCTATAACGTAAAGGAAGGATGGCCCTATGTTTATCGGAAGAACAGTGGAAATGTCCGAGCTCGATCGACTGTATGGCACGGGCTCCTTTGAGATGCCTGTGATTTACGGCCGTCGTCGTGTGGGCAAAACGCGTCTTATCACAGAATTCATCCAAGACAAGAAGGCTATTTACTTTCAAGCTCGTCGTACCAATGCAGAGGCAAACCTGCACGGCTTTAGCCAGGCGATACTTGCGGGTTCGGTTGGTGCTGCAGGCGTGTCGTTTCGTAGTTTTGACGAGGCGTTCGATGCATTGGCCACCATGGCTCGCACGGAACGTTTGATTGTCGTGATTGACGAGTATCCCTATCTCGCCCAATCGAATCCCGAGATCAGTTCGTTGCTGCAAGACAAGATTGATCACTTGTACAAAGAGACTAGGCTCATGCTGATTCTATGCGGCTCGTCTCTTTCGTTTATGGAGGAACAGGTGTTGGGCTACGAGAGCCCACTATACGGTAGGCGTACGGCCCAGTTTAAGATCATGCCGCTCGATTTTATGACGACCCTCGGCCTGTGGCAGATCATGGGTCGCGAAGACGCTGCAGTTTGCTATGGCATGACGGGCGGCATTCCTGCATATATCGAGAAAGTCGATCCTGCCGTATCGCTCAAGGACAACATCAAACGTCTTTTTCTTACTCCTACGGGCTATCTCTTTGAGGAGCCGAGTAACCTGCTATTGCAAGAGTGCCGCAATCCCGAGCAATATGATGCGATCGTGCAAGCAATTGCTCAGGGGCGCTCGAAGATCTCGGAGATTGCGAGCTCTACGGGAATCCCTGCGAGCAACGTAAAGAGCTATGTGGATAAGCTGGCGTCGCTTGGGATTGTCGAGCGCGAGCTGCCCCTAAACGAGACGAGCAATAAGCGAGCCGTGTATCTGCTGAGCGACCAGATGTTTAGGTTCTGGTACAAGTTTGTGCCGCAGAACATTGGGCTGATTCAAAACGATATGGCCGAGATGGCGTATAAGCGCATTGAGCCGCACGTATCGGATTACATGGGTACGGTCTTTGAGATTATATGCAGACAATACGTGTACGAACTCGCGCGCGCGGGCCAGCTGGATGTGGTTCCGGCGAGTGTCGGGCGCTGGTGGGGGACGGATAATCGCACGCATACGCAGGAAGAAATCGACTTGATTGTTGACGATGGCGAGGGCACTGCGCTGTTTGCGGAGTGCAAATGGCGCAATGAACCGGTGGGCGAAGACGTGCTGCAAAAGCTCGTGCACCGCAGCGAGCTCTTTAGACGGCAACGAAAAAGCTATGCACTATTCTCAAAAAGCGGCTTTACGCAGGGATGTCGGGATGCCGCGGAGAGTAGGGGAGACGTCAAGCTGATCTCGTTTGCCGAGATGTGAGGGTGGGGATAATGAAGCGCGTCCTGATTTGATGCTGGGAATGGGATGTGCTTTCCTTTTGCGACCTTTGGCGGAAAGTGCGTTCCAGATTTCGGCTTCAGAACGGGATGCCGTTTCCAGATCGGGCCTCAAACGGAAATTGCATCCCGGAATGAGCGCTCAGAACGGGATGAACTTTCCCAACGAGGTCGCATGCGGAAGCTGTGTCCCGGATTCTGACTCCAGAGTGGGATGCCGTTTCCGGCTGAGGTCTCTGGCGGAAGCTGTATCCCGGAATCGAGCTTCAGAGTGGGACGTGCTTTCCCGTCAGGAGCTCAAGTGGAAACTGCGTCCCGGATTCAAGCCTCGGAATGGGACGTGCTTTCCGGATGGGCTTCAAGCGGAAACTGTGTCCCAGAATCGACATGGCTTCAAGTGGAAAGCGCGTCTTAGAATACCGCGCCGGCGTTTTTGGCGGTCGTGGTTGGAAAGGGGAGCATTGCCTACACGCGCGACGACGGCGTGGCGGTGATCCCCATGGCGGCACTTGGGGCGTAGTGATTTTGCGGTTTGCGGTTTGCGGGGTACTGGGCCTCCATTACCGAAAATCCATTTGGTAAACCAGATGCTCGCGGATAGAATAAAATCGACGGCAGCCCAAGTGGTGAAGAGCTGGGCAGCGCCGTTGCTTGGTCAAGAGGTCAGCGCCTTAATGGCAGCGACTTGTTATGCTTCGAATGCTGCTTGAGTGCCTCGGAAAGTTCGATAAGCGCCGTGAAGAGCGAGACCAAAGCAACCAAGAGCTCTGTGAGCTCTGATGGGCCCGGGATGACCGCTGATTCAAGTCACCGGGCCTAAATCTTTTTCACACATTCGAATAGGCGGGCGACTCTTTTGGGGCTGTCTGCGTGGCGCGTGCCTGGTGCATGGCACTGCATCCCGCTTTTGTGTCCGCACGGGCGGCTACGCTTACCGCAACGTAGCCATTCGTGGAAAGGACGGATGCCATGTCGATGGATAAAACTGGGTTCGTGAGCGTTGGCGCCGAGATCGAGGACGAGGTGATGCCCGATCGTGTCGTGTTTAGCATCTGCTTTGGGGGAAGCTTCGATACCAAGGAGGCGTGCCTGAACGACTACAACGCCGATCGCGTTAAGGTCGCTGCGGCATTGGTGCCCTTTGGTTTGGATGACGAGCTAACGTGTCGCGGTTACGCCTGCTACGCGCGAACGACACGCAGAAAGGCGACGATCACTGGCTATAGCTACCATGCCTACGGCACAATCGCCGCGTCGATTGACGCCGTCGATGTCGCCGCTATATGGACGGCTCTTAACACCTGCGGTTCGCGCGCCGACATGAGCGTAGGTTTTGATCTAGCCGACCGGCGTGCTGCCGAGGATGCCCTCATCGCCCGCGTCGTCAAGCGAGCCCGCAACAATGCGCAGGCGCTTGCGGCGGCATCGGGTTCTAAGCTGGATGGCGTCAAGCATATCTCCTACAACAGTCAGCTTGGCAGCATGGATTGGCTTTGCTATGCAAGTGCGGCCGATTTTGCGCTCGGAGCTCCTGCGGGATCGGCTGATTCCAAGGTGACGGTGCTGGAGCCAGAGCCTATCGAGGTCGAGTGCTCCGTGGATGTGGAATGGTGGCTGGAGTAGAGGGGCGAGCCCGGGCGAGCCCGGTTGATTTCCGATCTCAGCCGAACACATTGAGCTGACGGCACGCTCCCGCAGT
>CABRFG010000035.1 GCA_902470095.1 uncultured Collinsella sp. | reverse complement strand
CCCGCCGTTTTCTGATGCAAAACGGCGGGAGGCCTATCTTTGGCGTTGGAGCACGGGCGGCGCACCGACTACGGGCGCTCCATATTGGGGACGATGCTGCCTTCGGTCACCGCATGCACGGCAAGGCGCATGATGTTGTCGTAGCCGGTCTTGCTTAGGATCTCCGAGATGCGGCGCTTGATGGTGCCCTCGCTCATAAACAGCTCGGCCGCGATCTCGCGGCGGCTCTTGCCCTCGCAGGCAAGGCGCAAAATCGACAGCTCAACATCGTCGAGTGCCGCCGTGCCCGAAAAAATGCTCTCGGGCGGCTTGGGAAACGTGCAATAGCCCGCCAGCGTGGAGCGCATCACGGCGAACAGCTCGTCGATACCGACGTTCTTGTACACAAAGCTATCGACGCCCGCCTCGCGGGCCTGATCGACAAAGGTGATCTCGGGCATGCCGGTCATGATAATGATGCGACACTCGGGCAGTTGCTCCTTGATGCGCGCCGCCGCCACGATGCCGTTTGAATCGTGTTCGGTGCACACGTCCATCAGTATCATGTCAGGGCGCTCCCTGAGCGCGACACCCAAGGCCTCGGAGGCATCGGCGATGGCTGAAACAACGGTCATATCGGGCTGGTCGCCAACGGAGCGTGCCAGGCTCTCGCGCAGAATGGCCTGGTCTTCGACAATTAACACGCGGATCATGAGCTTCTCCTTTGGACCGTGGCGCTGGAGGCGAGCGGAATGGATACCGTAAGCGTAAAGGGTGGGGCGGCATGGACCTCAAGGCTGCCGCCCAGATTCTGTGCGACATGCCTCATACCAGGGATACCCGTTCCCTCGCGATACGATACGGGGGCTGGGGAGCCGTCGTTAGAAATCGTCATGCGCGCGACGGCTCCAGCATCCGCCCCCTCCTGCCACAGGCGCACATGGACCTGATGGGCCTGTGCATGCTTGGTGGCATTGGTCGAGGCTTCGCGGATAATCTGCAGAAAGGCTGCGGCGACACGCGCGTCGCTTGGCAGCTCGCCCTCCACATCGATCTGCACGCTCACCAGGCCAAAGGCATGGACGATATCGCCCAGTTGCTCTGCCGGTTCGGTGTCGCCCCCGCTGCGCAGATCGGCAGCGATTGAGCGCAGCAGCGGGTCGATCTGCTCGAGTGACTCGTCATCCAGGCGCCCCTCCTCCAGATAACGATGGAGGATGGACAGGCGCTGCCCGATCACGTCGTGCACGCGGGCACGCATACGTAGGTAGGCCGCATTGTCGGCAACCTTTTTAACTTCTTCGATCTGGGCCTGGAGCTCTTGGCCCGCAAGCTCAAGCAGGTGGTTGGCTTGCGCCAGACGGTCGTAGGCGTGAGCGTATTCCGTCACGTCCAGGCCGACGACGCGCTCGAATGGACGGCCCGAGACCGTAACGGAGTCACGCACGAACAGACGAATCTCGGAAGGAGAGATCTCGACCACGGCGCGATCCCTACCAAAGCGGTCCAGATTAATCCGCACACGGTTCCTACTGCTTTCAGGCATTTGCATGCTAAGTTTGCGCAGGTCGTTCCATGTGCTGCTCATGTCACGCAGATCGGTAGGCATATGAAGTTCCACCAGGTTTTTGCGCATGCAGCGGTTCATGAGAAGCGGACGGCCCCTCGGGTCCAGATACAGGATGCCCACGGGAATCACGTTGATGGTCTCGATCGTCGAGAACATGGTGATATCCTCCTGGCGGTTACGGACGTCCATCAAGAGCGCCGCGATGGAGCGGAACAGGAAGAACGCTCCCTCTGCGATAAGGACAACGGTCCACGCCGAGCCCATGGCAAAAACCACCGGTGGTGTAACGGCGACAACAAGCAACAGTTCGACCAGCATGACGAGGCGACGATAGTGCACCATAAGTACCACGCCATAGGCAAAGATCGCGGCATTCAGCCACAGCACTCCGCCCATTGCCCTGGCGCAAACGTCAAGCGGCGCCATCAGATACGAGCCAGACGACGCGAATAAGATGAGCGCCGAAATCATCAGGTGAAGCACAAGACTCGCCTCGTAGGCGCAAATCACCTTACGGTTATAGGACGAGCGGCGCGATGCGATGAGCGGGACGTGGATCGTCTGCAGACACGCAGTCAGGGCAAAGACAACATCGAGCGCAACGATTTGGGGAAGGATGAGCGAAATCTGCATCGTCACTCACCCGCCCTCGGCATCAAGACGATCATGCGCAGCTGGCCGGGCTCGCCCTCAAGGCGGTATGCCACGTTGCGCCCTTGCAGAGCGCTATCGAGCTCTTGCGCAGCGGGCGTCTGCGAAAGATCTGCATCATCGTTGGAAAAAAGCGTGGCGCGTAGCTCGACACTGCATCGGTCATGGTCGCCCAAGTGATACATAAGCGCCGGATGGTCGGTGGTGTAGGCAAAAAACGCAAAGTCATACACGCAGTCGTACAGGGCGCTTACCGTACTGGCGTGCAGCGGGCGCCGTATGGCGATAATCGAGGCGCAATCGATATCGATGGTGCGCAGGTCGCTTGCGAGCTCGTTGGCAATGAGCTGAATGCGGTCGCGATCAAAACCGCTCTCCCCGTGCTGTGCCAACGTGAGCGACCCCTTGCGCTTGCAATAGGCGACGAGCATCTTGGCGCGCTGCAGCATGCGGTAACGCTCGTGCGAAGACGATTCATCGGTCAACGGCGGTAGCGAGCTCAGCAGGTCGTACATCCCTTCGAGCGCGAGGGCAAGCGCCTGGTCCACGTCTTGGACCAGCAAGGTCTCGGCCTCTTGGTCTGCCAGGTGCGTCTTAAGGTCGTAGTCGGCGGCGAGCAGCTCGTTTTGACGCTGCAGCTCCATGCGACGATGTGCCAGCTCACGGTTAAGCTCGTTGAGCTCCGACACGTCTTGGGCAAGCAGGGCCGATCCGCCCAGCAGTGGAAAGGCACGGTACATCACATCGGGATCGGACGCCACGGCAAAGGCATGGGCGCGGCCGTGCTCCTGGGTCCGCAACTCCTCGCGCACGCCTACCGGCATTGGCTTTGACACTGGCGTGGCATAGACTTCCTGCAGGTCG
This sequence comes from uncultured Collinsella sp., assembly GCA_902470095.1. Classification (GTDB taxonomy): domain Bacteria; phylum Actinomycetota; class Coriobacteriia; order Coriobacteriales; family Coriobacteriaceae; genus Collinsella. Next base: position 19,593 of record CABRFG010000035.1, on the reverse strand, counting down.
CGCGTTAGAACTTTGAGGTCAAGCGGCAAGGTGTCGAAGATGCCGGCGATATCGTGATACGACGGAATGACACCGCAATCGAGACAGATTTCCATCGCCACCACGCACAGGACGCAATAGACGAGCGAAAAGTTGAGCCTCCATGCCCAGGGCACGCGTAACGCATACGAGACGGCAAAGAATGCGCCACCCAGCAGTACGAGCGCCGCCGTGCCCGAGAAACGCTGGATGCGAAAGGACGAGGACCGACCAACCAGGATAAAAAAGGCCACGAAGTCGAAGACCGTCCACACGAGAACGACAAAATAACCCCAGCCGTACGTGTAATCGTTACTCCAGGTGTCGCTTGTACGGTCAAAGCGGAAGACCTGCTGATGAAAATCGTTGGTGAGCACAAATCCGATAAGCAGGATGGCCGCAATCCACAGCGCAGCGCAGTAGCGGCGACCCAGGCGGTGTTGTTCCAGGCCCGCAAGGCGCAGGCCGCAGAGCTGGTAGAGCAGCGGAATGAGCGTCATGGGCACGTAGTACAGGTACCACAGCACGGTGGCATAGAACGGCGTGAACGACTTGTACTTGAGAATGACTTCGATCATCCACAGGGCGCAGATGGTGGCGACGGCAACAAGGCGGCGACGCAACACATAGTCCAAACAGCGCAGATAGACCGATACGCCCCAGATCGAAAATATAATTGCGGCGACAAGCAGCGGGAGAGAGCTCGAGTGGGCGAGCGCATCCACGACCTCTTCGGACACCTCGCTATAGGCGGGCACGGCGTTAGAAAGTTTGGGGTCGAAGGCGAACAGCGCCGGCAAGACCGCCAAAAGCATGAGGAACAGCGCGGTGATGGCACCGGCGATAGCAAAGACGCGATGACGGTACACCTGATGTGTTATGCCAACAAGGAATCGCGGCATGGCGAAGAGCCTGCCGCCCCTGGGATCCGCCACGGGTGCGGATCGGGCGGCCGCGTGGCCGATATGTCGCTCGCGGGTACCCATAGTCCCTTTAGTGTACCGACAGATGGGCCGAAAAAGCGGGCCGCATGTCCCAAAATCCGCAGACGGCAAGGCGCCCGGTGAGCATTAACTGCTCGCCGGGCGCCTTGATTAGGAGGCTCTGAAGTTGAGTGTCTCAGCTTCCTTAGGACAGGTCCTCACCATTCGTCTCAATGACGTGCTTGTACCAGTCGAAGCTCTTCTTTTTGGAGCGCTTGAGGGTGCCGTTGCCTGCGTCGTCGCGGTCCACGTAGATAAAGCCGTAGCGCTTGGACATCTCGCCCGTGCCGGCGCTCACCAGGTCAATCGGGCCCCAGGTGGTGTACCCCAGCAGGTCAACGCCGTCCTCGGTCACAGCATCACGCATCGCGGCAATATGCTGGCGCAGGTAGTCGATACGGTAGTCGTCGTTGATGGAGCCATCCTCCTCGACAACATCCTTGGCGCCCAGACCGTTCTCGACCACAAACAGCGGCTTCTGATAACGGTCGTACAGGTCGTTAAGGGTGATGCGGAAGCCCAGCGGATCGATGGCCCAGCCCCACTGGCTCTCCTGCAGATAGGGATTCTTGGCGCCGGCGAAGGCGTTGCCCTGGGTGCGCTCGACATCGGGGTTATCGGCACCGGCAGAGCAGCGGGTGCTGTAGTAGCTAAAGCTGATGAAGTCGACGGTGTTGGCGGCCAGGATCTCGCGGTCCTCGTCCGTCATGCCCACATCGATGCCCAGACGCTCGAGCTTCTTGACGGCATAGGCCGGGTAGTAGCCGCGGCTCTGGACGTCGACGAAGAAATAGTTGCTCTGGTTGTCAATCTGCGCTTGGCGCACGTCGCCCGGACGGCAGCTGTAGGGGTAGTAGCTACCTGCGGCGAGCATACAGCCGATCTTGACCTCAGGATCGATCTCGTGGGCAATCTTGGTTGCCCAAGCGCTGGCGACGAGCTCGTTGTGGGCGGCCAGGTACTCGACGGCCTCCTTGTTCTCGCCCTCCTCAAAGACCAGACCGGCACCCATAAACGGCAGGTGCAGGATCATATTGATCTCGTTAAAGGTGAGCCAGTACTTCACCAGGCCCTTGTAGCGGGTAAAGATCGTGGTCGCGAGATTCTTGTAGAAGTCGATGAGCTTGCGGTTGCGCCAGCCGCCGTACTCCTTGATGAGATGAATCGGGCAGTCGAAGTGCGTGATGGTCACAAGCGGCTCGATGCCGTGCGCCTGGCACTCGCGGAATACGTCCTCGTAGAAGGCCAGACCGGCCTCGTTGGGCTCGGTCTCGTCGCCGTTGGGGAAGATGCGGGTCCAAGCCAGGCTCATACGGAAGGTCTTAAAGCCCATCTCGGCAAAGAGAGCGATGTCCTCCTTGTAATGGTGGTAGAAATCGATGCCGGTCTGCGCGGGATAGTAATAGCCGTCCTCGAAGTCGAGCATCTTACGCTGGCCGGAGACCACCGCATAGCGCTCGGGGCCGTGCGGAGCCACGTCCACGTTGGCAAGGCCGCGGCCGTCCACGTTGTAGGCGCCCTCGCACTGGTTGGCAGCCGTCGCGCCGCCCCACAGGAAGTCATTACGGAAAGCCATGCATCAATCCTTTCATATGCCGCTTGTCGTGGTTTCAGTATCCCCGCAAACGGGGTGCCACCCAACGGCAACGACGCAGGTCGATACTTCTTTTCGCACACGGTGGCCCGGCGACCGTCCCGTCTGACACTTTTTGATACCCGCCTGTCCAAGCCGCCACAAAGGGGACAGGCACCTTTGTGGTGGCTTGGGCCCGGTTTGTCTCAATCTGTAACAGTTAGACAGCCAAAATCGGGCCTGGTGTTACAGATCGAGATTTTTCGGGCGGCCCTCTACGGTTTGTCTCGATCTATAACAGGTAGAGGCGATTTAGCCCGCTAGGTGTTACAGATTGAGACAGAAGATTCTAGTCGCAGGCGATGTCGAGGTTCTTTCCGATGAGGCCCACGTAGCCGCCTTCGGCTGCCTTGGGGCTGTCAGCATGGCAGAGGACCCACTTGTCGGCCTTCCAGTAGCAGTAGCTGTCACCGGCGGCAGGCATGTCGGTTGCGGCCTCGGGGCGCGGACCGTTGGTACCGGCGGGCAGCGCCACCATCACCTGGAAGCCGCTTTCATCGACCATGCACGGCGTGTAGTGGAGCGTGGTGTTGAAGACCTCGACAACCTTGCCCGCCGGCACGCGGAACGCCTTGACGAACGCGGTATCGAGCTTTCCGTCCTCGATCTCCCAGCGATGCGCCACGAGCAGGATAAAGTCGCGGGCGCCCAGGTTAAACTCACTCGCGCGGTGATACTCCAGACAGTTGAGTCGTGTGTTGTGGCCGTTGCACCAGCCGAGCTGGAAGGGGCGGCCGCCGTACATGAGCAGGCCGAGCGTGTCGGCGCCCTCAACCTGCTCGAGCTCGGGCGCGGAGGCCACGTATTTGCTGCCCTCGGGGATGGGCGTAGCCGCGAGTGCCTCGACGAGCGGAGCGGTCAGGCTGGACGGAACGTCATCCCACACGCGGCCATAGGACTTGAACTCGGGATCAGAGACAGAGTAGATATACATGTTCACTCCTGTTCGTAAATGTGACTATACGAACATTCTAGAACAGACATGAGCGATTTTGAACGCTCGTCCTGACCACTCAACAAAAAGGCGCCCCCGCATAAGCGAAGGCGCCCAATCCGTGCGTTTTAGGCGATAAAGCCCTTACGCCTGCTGATAATGCAGGTGCTTCTCGTCGATATCGGCCAGGTCGCGGTCGAGGTAGCGGCGTGCGAGCCAGTTAGCCATGGGAAGGTTCTGGTCCAGGTAGTTGCCGCACTCCTCGGGAGCGGCACCGGGGACATCGCCCTCAAAGTCGGCAACAAACTCGAACAGCTCACGCACGAGCGGCAGGATCTCCTCGCTCGTCACCTCGCCAAATACGACGAGGTAAAAGCCCGTGCGGCAGCCCATGGGGCCAAAGTAGACAATTCGGCTCGACCACTCGGCATGATTGCGAAGGAACGTCGCGCCCAGGTGCTCGATGGTGTGGCACTCGGCCGTGTTCATGACCGGCTCCTTGTTGGGCGTGGTCAGGCGCAGGTCAAACGTGGTGACGGCAGCACCGGTCGCCGGATCGCGGTCGATGCGGCTCACATACACGCCGGGCTCAAGCAGCAGATGGTCAACGGAAAAACTCGCGATGCGCTCCATGGCAGATCCTCTCGGTAGTCAATTTGGGACGGGGCTCTTTTAGCTGGTTCGAATGGTCGCACCAATCATACCAGTCAAAAAAGCCCCGTCCCAAATAAGCTACCTGGGACGAGGACCAATGAGTTTTTAATCCCCGTCCCAGAAAAACCATTCTAGGCTGTGTAGGCAATCGTTGATTTCACGGCGTGACGCCAGCCGGCGATCTTCTTGGCGCGCTCGTCGGCGGTCATGGCAGGCTCCACGATGCCGCGGGCGCCGTAGACGTCGACGACATCGCGCGTGTACATGTCCAGCGCAATACCGCAGGCCCAGGCCGCACCCAGACCGCTCATCTCGTCGTTGCTCGCGATGCGGATGGGCGAGCCAACCAAGTCGCTCTCAAACTGCATCAGGTACGCGTCGCGCGTGGGGCCGCCGTCAACACGAAGCTCGGCCAGCGCCGCGCCCGAATCCTCGACCATCGCATCGATCACGTCAAAGATTTGATAGGCGATCGACTCGTCGGCGGCCTTCACGAACTCCGCGCGACCCGTGGTGCGCGTCATGCCAAAGACGCAGCCCTCGGCGTCACTCGCCCAGTGCGGCGCGCCCAAACCGGTAAACGCCGGCACAAAGTAGACGCGGCTCGCCGGATTGGCGGCGTAGCACAGGTCGGTAACCTCCTCGGGGTTATTGATGAGCTCCAGATCGTCGCGCAGCCACGTCTTGACGGCGCCGGCGTAGCTCACGTTGCCCTCGAGCACGTACTCGGTCACACCGTCCATGCGCCATGCGAGCGAGCTCGAAAGCCCGTGCGAGCTGGCAACGAACTCGTCGCCGACGTTCATCATGACCGAGCTGCCGGTGCCATAGGTCGCCTTGGCCATGCCGCGGCTGTGGCAGCCCTGCGCGAACAAGGCCGCATGGCTGTCGCCCAGCACGCCGTGAATGGGCACGGGCGCCGGCAAAAAGCCGCCCAGGTCCGTCATGCCGAACAGGCCATCGGAATCGGTCACCTGCGGCAGGCAGGCCACATCGACGCCAAAGACCTCGCACACCGGCTCGCTCCAGCAGCCACGGCGCAGGTCAAAGAGCTGCGTGCGGCTGGCGTTGGACCAGTCGCAGCGGAACTCCGCGCCGCCCGTGAGCGTCCAGACCACCCAGGCATCAATGGTGCCCAGACACAGCTCGCCTGCCGCGGCAGCCTCGGCAGCAGCGGGAACGTTCGCGAGGATCCAGGCCATCTTGCCCGCCGGATAGTAGGGCGAGAGCACCAGGCCCGTCGTGTCGCGCACCAGCTCGGCCACACCCTCGCGCGCGGCCAGCTTGTCGCACAGCCCGCGGGCGCGGGCGCACTGCCACACCACGGCGTCGCACAGCGGCTCGCCCGTCATGCGGTTCCAGGCAACGGTGGTCTCGCGCTGGTTGGAGATGCCGATGCCGGCGATGTCGGCCGGGTCGACCCCGGTCTCCTCCACCACGGCACGCGCCACGGCCAGCACATTGGCGGCAATCTCGACCGGATCATGGCTCACCCAGCCGGCCTCGTTGACAATCTGGCGATGCGAGCGATCGGCACGATGAATCAGATGGCCGCCCTCGTCTACCAGCAGCGCCTTGGTGCCCTGCGTGGATTGATCAATTCCGATGATGTATTTGCTCATGTACTCTCCCATTCCTTCCGTCAAATCGAAGACGACCTGACGGACAAGGAGCGAGCGGCCGTCAAGTGCCGCAGATTGCCGTGAAAGAGGAGCGCCGTGTACTCTGTGTACGCAAGCGACGGTTTGAACGGCAAGGTGCGGTGCTTGGCGGCCGCGCAGCGTCTGTTTCTACTAGTTGCCGAGGAATTCGGCAACGGTCTTGGCGATTCCGACACCCGTCAGGCCGTAGTGTGCAAAGACCTCGGGGCTCGTGCCGGTGATGACCGGCGCGTCGGGCAGGGAGAGGCACTTGACCGGGCGCGGGCAATGCTCACCCACCACCTGCGCGACCATAGAGCCCAGACCGCCGAAGGGGCTGTGCTCCTCGACGGTCACGACGGCGCGCGTGGCACCGGCGGCCTCAATCACGGCCTCGGCGTCGAGCGGCTTGACGCAGTACATGTCGAGTACCGTTGCCGAGATGCCCTGCTCGGCCAGCAGGTCGGCAGCGTCCACGGCATGGCGGACCATCTCGCCGGTAGCGACGAGCGCTACATCGGTGCCGCGGCGTACCCAGGTGGCGCGATCCATCTGGAACGGGCACTCGTCCTCGGTGTACACGTCCTCGACCGGGTTGCGGCCCACGCGGATGTAGGCCGGTTTGTTATCGGCGACCAGGGCCCGCACGAGCTCGGCGGTCTGGAAGCGGTCGCTCGGCAGATACACGCGCATGTTGGGAATCGCGCTCATGGCGGCGATATCCTGCGCGGAGTGATGGCTCATGCCCAAGGCGCCGTAGGACACGCCGCCCGAAATGCCGATGAGCTTGACGTTGGTGTTGGAGTACGAGACGTCGACCTTGCACTGCTCATACGAGCGCGTGGTCACAAAGGACGCCGGCGAGGCGGCCCAGGCCTTCTTGCCGCACGAAGCCATGCCGGCGGCGATGCTCACCAGGTCCTGCTCGGCAATGCCGACCTCGACGGACTGCTGGGGATACTGATCAAAGAACGGCGTGAGCGATGCGGAGCCGCGGGAGTCGGAGCACAGGACGACGATATCCTTATCGGTCTTCGCGGCCTCGAGCAGCGTGTCGCAGATAACCTTGCGATTGGCGATCTTGTTAGCCATTGATGGCCTCCTTATGGGCAGCGAAATCGGCGATGATCTGGGCATATTCCTCATCATTGGGCAGGTGATGATGCCAGGCGGCCTTGTCCTCCATAACAGGCGAGCCATAGCCCTTCACCGTGTTGAGGATGATGACCGTGGGCTTGCCGCAGGTCTCGGCCGCAAGCGTCAGCGCGGCGTCGATGGCCCGGACGTCGTTGCCCGGAATGGACAACACGTTCCAACCGAAGGCGGCCCAGCGCTCCTCCTGCGAATCCTGCTTCATGACGTCCTCGGTGCTACCGCTGATCTGCAGGCGGTTGCGGTCCACGAGCGCGCACAGGTTATCGAGCTGGTAGTTGCCGCCGCTCATGGCGCCCTCCCAGACCGAGCCCTCGGCAAGCTCGCCGTCGCCCATGATGGTGTAGACGCGATAGTCGCGGCCGTCCATCTTGCCGGCGAGCGCCATGCCCACGGCCACGGGCAGGCCGTGACCCAGCGAGCCCGAGTTCATCTCGATGCCCTTGAGCTTGTTGTTGGGGTGGCCGATGTAGGGGCTGCCGAACTTGGAGAAGCGGGCCTTGACGTCGTCGAGGTCAAGATAGCCCTCGTGGCAGAGTACCGCGTAGTAAGCCTCCATGGCGTGGCCCTTAGAGAGCACGAAGCGGTCGCGGTTGGGATCGTCGACGGTCTCGGGCGAAATGTTGAGGTGGTTGGCATAGAGGGTCATGAGGGCGTCAATCACCGACATGTCGCCGCCGATGTGGCCGCCGGCGCCAGCCATGATGATATCGACGCAATCGCGGCGAAGGTCCCAACGCAGGGACTCAAGCTCTTCGATAGTTGCCATTTCTACTCTCCTCGCAGGTAGGCTTTGACGTCTTCTTCAATCGGGTCGTATAAGTCGGGGGCAATGCCGATGTACTTGCACGCCTCGTAGAGCACCGGCACCACGTTGGCGTGAATGGCGACGCAGTGGTGGATGTAGGGACCCTCGACGATCTTGGCCTCGAGGCGCTTGAGGTTGTCGACCTCGACCCACAGGTAGGTGCCCATGCCGGCCGGGCCGTCGATGCCGCGGGCGTTGCCCAGTAGCAGCGAGTACTCGCCGTTGTCACCGTCAAAGCGGGCAAGGGTGAGGTCGCCGTGCTTGGCCTCGGCCGTCAGCGCGCCGGGGTGATCGAAAGCCAGCGGGTAGGTGAGCTTGGGCTTGACGGCCGCGCAGCTGCAGGGCCAGGGGCCGCAATGCTGCAGCAGCTCGCCGTTCTCGTTATCGGGATGGCGCACGGTCCAGTCGGCGAACATGCCGCGGTGACGGCCCAGGTCGGCGGCCTCGACCATCAGCGCGGTGATGGCGCCGTGGATATCGGTCTCGCATACGATAGGAATGCCCATCTCGTTGAGGATGGCGTTGGCGGCGCAGGGCATAATGCCCAGCTCGTCCTGCAGAGCGTTCCAGCACTGAATGGCACCGGCGTTGCAGCCATACTTCTCGACCAAGCGCTTCATGGCGATGGCAAGACCGGCGACCGCAGGGACCTTGTCCTCGGGGATGCAGATCTCAAAGCTGTCGTTGATGTGGGCAAGCATGGCGGCCATGGCCTGCTCGTCGGCCTGGGCGTCGCGCACAGCCTGGACAAGTTCGGTCATGGGGATAGGCGAAAGCTGGATGTTGAACTTCTCGAGCAGCTCGCCCTCGTTGCACATGGTCGACCAGAAGTCGAATGGACGGGTGGCCATCTGCAGGATGCGGGTGTGCTTGAAGGTCTTGACCACGTTGCAAACGGCCAAAAAGTCCCAAACGCCGCGCTCGAACTCGGGGTCGGTCAGGCGGCAGTTGGTCATGTAGGTGAAGGGAACCTGGAAGCGGCGCAGGACCTTGCCGGTGGCGAACAGACCGCACTGGCTATCGCGCAGGCGCGTGCCGTCGGGCTCGGGGCGCTCGTCGCGCGGGCCCCACAGCAGCACGGGCAGGCCGAGCTCGCGGGCAAGGCGAGCGCAAACGTACTCGGTGCCAAAGTTGGCGTGGCACAGCATAATGCCATCGACGCCCTCGGCGCGGAATTTCTTGACGATAGGCTCAATGTGGCTGTCGTCGAACAGCAGGCCCTCGTCATTGATGTCGTCGATATCCACGATGTCGACGCCGATCTCGCGCAGGCGATCAGCCGTCAGGCCGCGATACTTGATTGCGTCCGGCGCGCTAAAGATGCTGCGGCGCGTTGGCACAAAGCCGAGCTTGATCTTGTCCATGTACGTCCTCCCCTAATCACATGTTCAGTAAACAGACGCATGTTTCGTTTTGTTCTGTTTACTAAATGTTTTACTCTTTTGTTTAATAGTCTAGCGCGAAAGTCCCGTAAACGGTAGAGAAATCAGCCTAAACGGTATGTAAACAAACTGAACATACAAGGGAAACAAAAAGAGGGCCCCGAAGGACCCTCTCTTAGTAGCGTTAGATATGGCTGCCTTAGCGAGCTTTGCCGCCCTGCGCCCCGGCGTTTTCTTCGCCTAGATCTCGCACACGCTCTGGCGCTCGACAAAGTAGGTCGACACGGCCGTCTTGCAGGTATAGCTCTTGGGGTTGCGGATGTTGCCCACCAGGCGACGCACCGCGATCTCGCCCACCTCGTGCTTGGGAACATGCACCGTGGTGAGCGGCGGGTTGGAGAAGGCGCCCAAAGACAGGTCGTCAAAGCCGATGATCGAGACATCCTCGGGCACGCGAATACCGTGCTCGTTGAACGCGCGCATGGCACCCACGGCGAGCACGTCGTTCTCGGCAAAGAAAGCCGTCGGCAGATCGTCGCGAGAGACGTTGTCGAGCCACACGCCCATGTCGCGATAGGCACCCTCGAGCGTGGTGCCCAACGTGACACGCCATGCCGGATTGGCCTCGAGGCCCGCGTCCTCAAGCGCTTGGCGATAGCCGCGCTCGCGGTCCTTAAAGTTGCGGATCCGAAGGTCGCCCGCCAGATAGCCGATTTGCCTGTGGCCTTTCTCGATAAGGTAATCCACGGCACGCAGCACCGAATCGGTGTTGGCGATGACCACGGCATCGAAGTACTGGCGATCGCTCCAGCCGTCGAGCACAATCAGGTGGGCGGCAGCGTCGGCGAACAGGGCGTAGTCCTCCTCGCCCAGCTCGGTACCCATCAGCACGATGGCGGCCGACGGGTCGGCGATCAGGCCCTCGACCTGCGGGCGCACGGCGTCCAGGTCGCTAAAGTCGAGCGAGACAAAGCTCGTGCTCATGCCGTGGCGACGCGCCTGGCGCTCCACGCCCTCGATGACCGCGGGATGGAAGGTGCTCTCGTCCAGGATGGCGCCCGTCTTGCGCGCAAGCACAAACTGGATGCTCTCGAGCTGCGTCGACTGCTGATAGCCAAGCGACTGCGCGCACTCCAGGATGACCTTGGCGGTCTCCTCGCTCACGCTGCGCTTGCGGTTGAGCGCGTTGGACACGGTTGCGGGCGAAAAGCCGGTAATGCGGCTGATCTCGCGGACGCTTGCTTTAGCCATCGTTCCCCCTAGCATCGGTCGCGGCCGAGCATCGTGGCTTGACCGCCCCGTGGCTCGGCAACTAAACGACCGCAAATTCAATCTAAACAGAATAGTAAATGTTTAATAGCTAGTTTAGCCTGTTGTCAAGCGAAGTGGCACGACTATTCCCCCAACGGGCGCATTTGTCCATCTTAACGTTATTACGCAAGGTCTTCGCCATTGCTTGCTATTACGCGTCGGTACCATTCGAAGCTTTTCTTTTTACGTCTCTCAAACGAGCCCGCACCGCTATCGTCTCGATCGACATAGATAAACCCGTAGCGCTTACGCATCTGTCCTGTGGCGACCGAAACCAAATCGATCGGGCCCCAACAGGTATATCCCATGAGTTCCACCCCGTCGAGCTCGACGGTCTCCCTCATCGCCTCGATGTGGGCCCGCAGGTATTCAACTCGATAGTCGTCTTCTATTTCACCCGAATCTTCCGGCACATCAGGAGCACCCAAACCGTTTTCGACGATGAACAGCGGCTTTTGATAGCGATCCCAGATTTCATTCATGGTGACGCGCAGCCCTTTGGGGTCGATAAACCTCCCCCAAGGCTCCTGTTTTAGATACGGATTAGGCGCCGAGCGAAGAAGGTTCGAATCGAACTGACCTTCCGCATGCGCTTTTGCGACGCGCGTCGAGTAATACGAAAACGAGACGAAATCGACCAGGTTTGCAGCCAGTACTTCGCGGTCATCATCCCGATAGGGCACCTCAAAACCATGGCGGGCGTATTCCTTGAGAACATAGCTCGGGTACGCACCGCGCACCTGGACGTCGGTAAACATGTAATGGCTGCGATTCTCAGCCTGCGCAGCCAGCACATCGTCCGGATCACATGTAGCCGGATAGAAGACACCTGCGTTGAGCATGCAACCGATCTTCGCCCCAGGGCACAGTTCATGACACGCCCCGACCGCACGGGCGCTCGCAACCAATACATGGTGCACGGCCGTGTGAACCGTTGCATAGCGATTCTCCCCTTGCTCGAAGATGATCCCCGCCGCCATAAAGCACGCCTGCGTCATGATGTTGATCTCGTTAAAGGTCAGCCAATAATTGACCAATCCCCGATAGCGCTCGAACACGGTACGCGAATATCGCTCGAACAGGTCGACCAACCTGCGATCGCGCCATCCGCCATACGCATCGACGAGATGCATGGGGACATCATAGTGGTTGAGCGTCACCAAAGGCTCAATGTCATGCGCGCGACACGTCCTAAAAACATCCTCGTAAAAGGCAAGGCCTTCTTCATTGGGCTCGGCTTCGTCTCCTTTGGGAAAAATGCGGCTCCAGGCGATTGATAAGCGCAGGCATTTAAAACCCATCTGGGCAAACAGTTCAATATCCTGCTTGTACCTATGGTAAAAATCAATGCCCTTGCGAGCGGGATAGAAGCTGTCGGGTGCCAACGCACGCGGATCAAGGTCTCCCCGCATGACGTCCATGCGTTGATCGCCAAACGGCAGCATGTCGGAATTGGCTAAACCGCGACCGCCTTCGTTCCATCCTCCCTCGCACTGGTTTGCAGCCAGAGCCCCGCCCCATAAAAAATCTTCTCTAAACATTATGGTGTCGTCCTTTCTATCAAATTCCCGGCCCACACTGTCGAACGCAACGGACTCGGCAAGTGCCGCGCAACAGCACAGTACCGTTGCGCGGCCAAGGGGTCGGACCGCGCAACGGCTGGGGAGCATATTTGTGTAGTAGCCTCTTATGCCTCGACGGATTCAACGGCCTCAGAATCGCCGCTCTTGGACTTCAACGGCATCTTCTCCTGTCCTTCAAATCCAAAAATCATCGCCAACGCAAACGTCACGGCAGCGCCAGCAAGACACCCGATGGTGCCAGGGATGATATCCTGAGCAAACATGAGCACGTTCATCCATGGGAAACCAACGCCAGTGAAGATATAGACGTTGGCATGAAGAAGGCTTACCAGCAGACCACCGACAGCACCACCAATCATGTTCCAGGCAAGAGCCTTCTTGTCGCGAAACAGGATGCCGTAGATGATGGGCTCACTCACGCGACCGAAGGCATAGGTGATGAACAAGTTCCAGCCCGTGGCTCGACTCTCCTTGCCCTTAGCGCGCAGGCCATAGGCGAGCGCGATGGCAAGCGTGGTGTAGGCTACAACCGCGGTGCCGGGGTATAAGATGGCGTCGTAACCGTTCTGGAGCGCGGCGGGCAATATGGCGGTATAGATCGGCACGTGCATGCCGGTGGCGATGATCAGATTCCAGAATGCGCCGATAACCGCGGTCGCAGCGGGACCGGCAACAGAGGCGAGCCAAATGATGAAATCGGCCACAAGGCCCATGACAAATTGGACGGCAGGGCCGCAGAGGCACAGCGCGACCGGCAACATCACGAGCACCGTACCCACGGGTACGATCAGAATGCGCAACATATCAGGCGAGATCTTCTTAAAGAAGCGCTCAACATAGGACTGGGCCCAGGTGATCAAGATGACCGGAAGAACAGCCTGGGTGTAGTTGACGAGCTGCATGGGGATGCCGAAGACGCTGAAAGGCTTTCCGTCCTCAACAATAGCGAGCATGTCGGGATAAATCATCACAACAGCGATGAGCAGTGCCAGCACAGGACTCGTTTTGAACTTCTTAGCCGAGCTATAGGCGGCAAACACCGGGAAGTAGTAATACGCCGCATCGCCCACCAGGGAAAGGATCCGATACAGGTCGCTCGTTTCGGACATAAAACCGGCGCCTTCGGGCCCAAACAGAATAACGAGCATCTTGAAGATACCGGCGACACAAAAGATCGGAAGGATCGGGGTGATAGCGCCGCTCACGGCATCGAGCAGCTGATTGAAGAGGTGCTTGGGCGCCAAGCGCTCCTTCCAGCTAAGCTGAGGGCCATCGAGTTCCTCGTCAATCGATGCCGTGACCTCGAATCCGCCCTGCTTACAAACCTCGTCGTAGACCTTGTCGACCGTGGGCCCGACCACCAGCTGCACCTGCCCTCCGGCGTGCACGACGCTGATGATAGACGAGATGTCCTCAAGCTTCTCATCATTCGAGAGGCTTTCATCCTTGAGGTTGAAGCGCAGGCGCGTCATGCAATGCGTAACCGAAGCCACGTTTTCCGCCCCGCCCACAGTGGAGAGAATCTGCTCTGCCACCTTTTTGTAATTTGCCATCATTGGCTCCTTTGCACAATCTTGGCTTACTGTTCGAATCGGCAAAGGTCATGCCCCGAATGGCTACGGGTTACAATCCTTTTTTGGAGATGATCCGGTTGAGATGGATCATCAGATAGAGTTCCTCCTCCTCGGAGAGCGTGGCGTCCCACGTTTCACGACAATAGGAACCGATATGCTTCACGCACTCTGCCAACTGCGGAAACTCCTCACGAAAGTTCTTGTACATCTGCATGTTGGCGCTGTTCAGCGACTCGCCGGCTTGAATGCGCTTGAACAGGTACCGCAGATGCGTGGCGAAGCGGGTGAAATCAAAGGAATCGCGGTCGACAATAATGCGGAAATCGCTTTCGAGAATCTCGATAACGTCCTCGAGCATATCGTCGAACTGCTTTGCGGGCTCGGCCGTGGCTTTGACGGCTTCAACAACCCGTGCGTTCACGAGATTCATCGCAATACTGGCAATCTCATCCTTGGGAAGCCGCTCTCCGAGCTCCTTCTCGAGTCGCATGACGATAAACTGGGCAGCCTTGTATTCCTTCGGATACGTCTCCCGCACTTCATAGGCAAGAGGCATCGCGATGCGGACCCCCTTTTGGGCTCGCGCAACGGCAAACGACAGGTGATCAGCCATGAACAGCGTCGCATTGGTCGAGAGGTCGTAGGGCAGTTCGTTGGCAACGATGTCCATAACTTTCGCCGCAAACATCACGATATCCGAGGGAAGATCCCTCATGACATCTTGTCCTTTAGGATCAATGTCGTAAAACGTATGCTCGATTTTAGAAAGAGGGAGCTCTCGAGGAAAATCTCCGCCGAAACCGACGCCCCTGCCCATGGCGATGACATCTCGCCCCTGTCCGTCACGGCAAAGAACCGCGTTGTTGTTAAGCTTTTTAATTGCAAGCATGGTGAACCTCCTTTCAAGAACACTCACAGAAAAAGGCATGATAGCCAATAGCAGTGCTATTGCGGTCATGCCTTACGTAACAATCCGTGTTGTATTGCTCTTGGGCATGCCTCCACACAGGAGTAACAATCCAAGATGCAGAATGCATTATAGCGCTCTCCCCGCCCCGGGGACCATCGGGCTGGCGAACGGTAGATGTCGGCCCGCCAGCGGCCACATCGAGCAGATGGGCGTGCTTCGATCCCGAGCCTAGCCTAGGATGCGGGCCATGCGCGCCTTGAACTCGGACAGAAAGCGCGGGGCGTCCACGGTGAGTGCCACAAGCGCGCTCTTGTCGGGGTCGGACAGGCGATGCTCGTCGCAGATAGTGCGGCCGCGATACTCGCCGAGCAGGTCGACGCGCAAGTTGCAACCAAGTGCGCCCACGAGCGTGGGATCAATCGCCACGGCAACGGCAAGCGGATCGTGCAGCGCGCAGCCGCCCAGGTAAGGGGCGTTCATCTCGTACGAGCCAATGTAGTGCTCGACCATACTCGCAAATGCGCAGCCCGCCATGGTGCCCGAGCCCGTCCAACCGGCAATGTCGCGGCGCGTCAGCACCACGCGATGCGTCACGTCAAGACCAACCATGGTGAGTTTGCGGCCCGAGCGCAGCACGGCGTCAGCGGCCTCGGGGTCGCTCGCCATGTTGGCCTCGGCACCCGCACTCACGTTACCGGGCACGGTCAGGGCACCGCCCATCACCACCACGCGACCGATAGACATCATCGCCGCCGCATCGCGCTCCAGGGCAAGCGCCAAGTTGGAAAGCGGACCGGTTGCCACGTAGACCAGGTCGGGGCCATAGGTGCGCGCGGCATCGATCAGGTAATCGACCGCCGCGTTGCCTTCGGCCGTCGTCGCGCCCACCGGCTCGTACGGCGAGGCGGGCACGCTTGCGCCACCAATGCCATTCTTGCCGTGGATGAGCGTGGTGGACGCCGGCGGCGTATAGGGCTCGGTCGCCTTTATGGGACGATCGGCGCCCAGGTACACCGGCACCTCGGGGCGACCCAACAGGTCGAGCACCGCCAAGCAGTTATGCGCCGACTGGTCGACGCGCACGTTGCCAAAACACGTGGTGATGCCCACGAGCTCAACCTCGGGGCTCGCGATGGCATAGGCAAGCGCCATCGCATCGTCCACACCCATATCCAGATCAAGGATCAGCTTCTTGATTGCCATTGTTCTACTCCGCTTCTCCGTTTTGTACTAAATCGTCTAAATCAAACACACGATCAACTTCGGCACGCGTGGGAATCGACTGCTGTGCGCCCAAGCGCGACACCGTCACCGCCGAGGCGCGTGCACCCGCCGCCATGCACTCAAAGAGCGGCAGGCCCTCCAGACGAGCCGCAGCAAGCGCACCGATAAACGTATCGCCCGCGGCCGTCGTATCGACCACCGCGCTCGAAAGCGCCGGCATGCGCAGCGGCTCGCCGTCGTCGCCGAGCGTAACCGACCCGGCGCCGCCCAACGTGATGACCGCAGCTCCGGCACCTTTGGCGAGCAGGGCGTTGAGTGCCGCGACGCAGCTCGCATCATCCGCGGGCAAGATGCCCGTCAGCATCTGGCACTCAGTCTCGTTGGGGCAGACCAGGTCGACCGCAGGCCAGGCCTCCGCAGGCAACTCGCAGGCAGGCGCTGGATTAAAGAATGTATAGAACCCGAGCTCGTGAGCGCAAACAAGCGCCTCGGCCGTCGCTGCAAGGTCACATTCACCCTGGGCGATAAAGACGCTTCCGGCAGCCGGGGCAATCTTGCTGGCGTCACCATCGAGTTCATCGGCCACCAGACGTCTCAGCGCGCAGGCAACGTCCTCGCCCGCAAGCGCATGGTTGGCGCCCGGTGACAGCACGATGCGGTTGTCGCCCTCGCAGCGAATGATGGTCGCCGTTCCCGTCTCCACATCATCGCGACGCGCTATAAGGCCACAGTCCACGCCGGCGTCTTGGAGCCCCGCCACGAGCGACGTGCCAAATGCGTCGCAGCCGACCGCGCCGATCATGTGCGTGCACGCGCCCATGCGCACGGCAGCTACGGCCTGGTTGGCGCCTTTGCCGCCGGCATTAGTGATAAACCCGCTGCCGCTGACGGTCTCGCCCGCACGCGGCATGCGCTCGCACGCCACCGAAAGGTCCATGTTCATGCTGCCGAACACCGCAACGATGCCGCAATCTGCCATGGAAACCTCCTCGTCCGCGAGATCTGCACCCGCTGTTGGCCGTCAATCGTGCGCTCTCGCGCCTCTATAACTTTAGTTCACTTTGATGTGAACGCGCGCTTGAGCTTGCACCGGCAGCAAGCATTCACAGGAGCAGGCGGCTACAATGAAGGCGTGCTGATTATTCTCGTCATTGGATGAAGTTTTATGGAACAATTCCCGCGATCGAGCTCGCGCAGCTCACGCCACGCGAGCGATCAACGAGCGCCGCACGAACGTTCGCGCGCTAACCGACAAGCCACCGAGCCGCGCCGCGCCGCAGACTCTCATCGCGTGGCCGCCAACAAGGGTGACCGCACCAACAGCGCCGCAAAAGAACAGGCGCCCACGCGCCCCAAATCTCGCTATATCCCCGCCCTCGACGGCCTGCGCACGCTTGCCGTCGTCGCAGTGGTGCTCTATCACCTCAACCTCACGTGGGCTCAGGGCGGCCTGCTCGGCGTCACGATCTTCTTTGTGCTTTCGGGCTATCTGATCACGCGCTTGCTGCTCAACGAAGTCGCTAAGACCGGCCGCATCGACCTCAAGAGCTTCTGGATTCGCCGCATCCGTCGCCTGGTCCCCGCCGTGGTAACGGTAGTGTTCGTGACCTGCGCGCTGTGCACCATCTTTAACCACGTGATGCTCACCAAGATGCGCCCCGACATCCTGCCGTCGCTGTTGTTCTTCAACAACTGGTGGCAGATTGCCCAAAACGTCTCGTACTTCAATGCTCTGGGCGACCCCTCGCCGCTCACGCACTTTTGGTCGCTTGCCATCGAGGAACAGTTCTACCTGATTTGGCCGCCACTGCTGTTTGCCATGGTATCCATGCATGTGAGCAAGCCCAACACGCGCCGCGTGGTTCTGGGCCTTGCCGCGGCATCCGCCCTCGCCATGATGGTGCTTTACAACCCTGCCGCCGACCCCAGCCGCGTGTACTACGGCACCGACACCCGCGTGTTCTCGCTGCTGCTGGGTGCCTGGATGGCCTTTATCCCCGATCGCGACCTGGCGCCGGTGCGTCTCGCTCATCGTTTGGGACTCAATCGCCTGGCTGGCGCCGCCAAGCATGGCAAGAACGCCGAGGACAAGCCTGGCAAGAAGGTCGACGAATCAGCCGATACCACCCCGGCACAGCCGAGCGCCCTCGTGCGCTTTTGGTCCTCGCCCGCATCCATCGATGTGTTGGGCGTCGTGGGTCTAGTTGGCCTTGCCGCCATGGTCGCGCTCACCAACGGCTACACCGCGTTTCAGTATCGCGGCGGCACGCTGTTATGCTCCATCCTCACGCTCATGGTCATCGCGGCCTGCGTGCAGCCCCAGGGAATGGTTGCCCGCGCGCTGTCCGCCGAGCCGCTCGTGTGGGTTGGCAAGCGCTCGTACAGTATCTATCTGTGGCACTATCCACTGCTGCTGCTTATGAACCCGGTCGCCAACATCAGCGATACGCCCTGGTGGCAGTACATCTTGCAGGTACTTGTGGTGGTCGCCGTAGCCGAGTGCTCCTATCGCTTTATCGAAACACCGTTTAGGAAGGGCGCCTTCGGCCGCACTGTCGCCGAATTCCGCGATGGCACCACCACGCCCGCCAACTGGGCACGCGCGCACGTCCCTGTCTGCGCAGCCTGCACTGTCGTGTTGGTCGTTGCACTGGGCGGCCTGATCTTTGTGCCCGACACATCCGCGCTGAGCGGCGAGGGCGCCGAAATCCTAAACAAGGAAGCCAAAAACACCGCGCCCACCGACCAGCAGGCGGCCGACGACACCGACAAGGACAACGACGGCTTCCCCGATGGCTCCTACGACCTGTTGATGATCGGTGACTCCGTGTCGCTGCGCGCCGTTGATTCCTTTGACGGCGTGTTCCCGCACAGCCATATCGATGCCGAAAAGGGCCGCCAGTTTGATGCGGGCCGCGCGACATTTGAGGGCTATATCCAGCAGAACCTTGCCGGCAAGATCGTGGTCTTTGCCCTGGGCACCAACGGTTTGGTAACGGACGCCCAGGTCGATGCGATCATGGCCGACGCCGGCGAGCAGCGTATTGTCGTATTTGTAAACACGCGTAGCCCGCAGCCGTGGGTCGGGTCCACGAACCAGGCTATCGCCAACGCCGCCACGCGCTACAAAAATGTACGCGTTATCGACTGGTACGGATATAGTGCCAACCGCAATGATCTGTTCGATGGCGATGGCACGCACCTATCGACCACTGGCGTGACTGAGTACCTCAATTTGATCCACGATGCCGTCAAGAAGGACCTGCCCGTGCATCCCGAGGATCACGTCAACGATCCGCAGCCGGCAGCTGTCAAATCCGCTGCCGATGCACTCGTCAGCGCCCTCGCCTACAAACCGCACAAGCTAGGCACCGACAAGTAACGCGCAGTCAAATCTGCTTACACCCGCAGGGGGCGTCGGCCACGGCCGACGCCCCCTGCGGCAGTTAAGGACACTCCTTTTGTACCGGCACCTGGAGGCACTCCTGGCGCAGCCAATGAAGACCTCTACGGATGAATTCCAAACTGCTCCGCCGCTCCAGACATCGTTTCCGCGCCTCGCGCCTGCCCCAAACACTCAAAACAAGCCCTTTTCGCTGCAACCTCAAAGGTCTGTGGGCAAAAAGGGCAAATATGAGTACTGTTACCATTTTAATAGCAGGCAAAACCACCCAAAATGACGTCCGAGCGTCCCCTACAGCCCCCTAAAGCAGCCAACCTGACTGGTTTAGGGGTAGCGCGCACAGTCGTGGTGTAAGAAGCAAGGGAGGGCCATCGCCTAGAATCG
>CABRFG010000034.1 GCA_902470095.1 uncultured Collinsella sp. | reverse complement strand
GCCGCAACGGTGGCGGCTTCCGCGGCAACCGCTTCTAATTAGTTACGCGGTTCTACGAACCGCGTAACCAGTTGACGCTGCGCGCCCACCAGAGCGACAACTTGTCATTCAAAGAGGACGGCATGACCAGAAGGTCTATGCCGTCCTCTTTTCAAGTCAATTTGTCGCTCTGGTGGGCGCTCGCTGTCGGTACCAAAACATCGGCATCCCCAAGGAATCATTTGTACCAAAAAATGAGAGTGATAATCTCCCGGTATGAGCCCATATTCATGCTCAAGGTGGGAGATTATCCACTCTCGTTTTGTTTGTTGATTTCGATGCCTACATTTGTAGGAACAGTTCGTGGAGGCGGGTGTCTTCGTCGAGTTCGGGGTGGAAGGTTACGCCGAGCTGGTTGCCCTGGCGGGCGGCGACGATGCGCCCGTCGACTTTCGCTAAGGCCTTGGCGTCGCCGTGGACCTCGACGATGCGGGGCGCGCGGATAAACGTCAGCGGCACTTCACCGTCGATGCCGGCTACCTGCCCCTTGGTTCGAAAGCTGCCGAGCTGCCTGCCGTAGGCATTGCGCTCGACAAGTACATCCATGGTTGCCAGGCGCGGCGTCCCCTTATCGTCGTGGGCGGCAAGGTCGTGAGCCAGTAGAATCAGGCCGGCGCAGGTGCCCAGGACGGGCATGCCTTCAGCGATACGGGCACGAAGCTCCTCGAGCATGCCCAACTCATCAAGCAGCTTCCCTTGAACGGTAGACTCGCCGCCGGGAAGTACCAGACGGTCAAAGTCCTGCTTCAAATCAGCCGCCTGCCTCAGCTCAATACAGTGTGCGCCCAGCTCGGACAGCCTCGCCTCGTGCTCGGCAAAAGCACCTTGGACCGCCAGCACGGCGACCGTCTGGTCTGCGTAATCGCTCATGTGCGATCCTTTCTGCTGGACTAGCGCCCGCGCTCCTCCATGATGATTTCAATTTCGTCGGCGTTGATGCCCACCATGGCCTCGCCCAGGTCCTCCGAAAGCTCAGCGATGAGCTTGGCGTCGGTGAAGTTGGCCACGGCCTTGACGATGGCGGCGGCGCGCTTGGCCGGGTCGCCGCTCTTAAAGATGCCCGAGCCCACAAAGACGCCTTCGGCGCCCAGCTGCATCATCAGCGCGGCGTCGGCGGGGGTCGCTACGCCGCCGGCGGCAAAGTTCACGACGGGAAGCTTACCCGTGGCATGGACCTCACGCACCAGCTCGACCGGAACCTGCAGTTGCTTGGCTGCCTCGAAGAGCTCGTCGTCACGCAGGGCAACAACGTCGCGGATCTGCTTTTGGATCTTGCGCATGTGGCGCACGGCCTGGACCACGTCGCCCGTGCCCGGCTCGCCCTTGGTGCGGATCATCGTGGCGCCCTCGGCAACACGGCGCAGCGCCTCGCCCAGATCGCGGGCACCGCAGACAAACGGGACGTCAAACTGGGTCTTGTCGATGTGGTAGACATCGTCGGCGGGGGAGAGAACCTCGGATTCGTCGATGTAATCGATCTCGATGGCCTGCAAGACCTGCGCCTCGACGATGTGACCGATGCGGCACTTGGCCATAACGGGGATGGAGACGGCCTCTTGGATGCCCTTGATCATCTTGGGATCGCTCATGCGCGAGACGCCGCCTGCGGCACGGATGTCGGCCGGGATGCGCTCGAGTGCCATGACGGCGCAGGCGCCTGCTTCCTCGGCGATGCGTGCCTGCTCGGGCGTGGTGACGTCCATGATGACGCCGCCCTTGAGCATCTGCGCGAGTTCGCGGTTGAGTTTGACGCGATCGGCCTTGCTGGTCTGTTCTGCCATGGTTGCTCCCTTGGTTGGCATGTGCATTGCTTGACGGAACATCCTATCGGGGAGCTAGGTATGGCGAAATACTCAGTTTTCGAGATAATGACAAGGTCAGACTAATACCAGATTGAATGACTTAATAAGGTCAGGTGATAGGCTCATGCTTGACTACAATTTGGAACAACGCGGCGGAGCATCGCTCTATGAGTATGTTTACCAGCAAATTCGAGATGATATCGTTGCTGGACGTATTGCGGCGGGGGAACATCTGCCGTCTAAGCGCGCCTTTGCCAGTCATCTGGGAATCAGTGTCATTACTATCGAGAATGCATATAGCCAGTTACTTGCCGAGGGCTATATTTGCTCAAAGCCGCGGCGTGGCTACTACGCTTGCGAGCTTCCGGATGCACCGGTTTTGGCTTTAGCTGCGGAGGGTATCGACCGGGATGCCGTTTCTGTGGGCCCCAGCGCGCATGATGTCAACGGACGGACCGAGCAATTCGCCCCGCTCTCTCCTTCCGCTTTGGAGGCGGCGCGGCTTTGGCAAAGCGCACTGCGGGCGACGCTGGCATCCGAAGACGAACGCGAAATCTTTTCGACCGCGCCGGCACAGGGCACCGCGCGGCTACGACGCGCTATCGCTCACCATCTGCGCGGGACGAGGGGCATGAATGTCGATCCCGACAACATCGTTATCGGTGCGGGCGCCCAGCTGCTCGATACCATGTTGGTTCAGCTACTTGGCGCGGACAAGGTATATGCCGTTGAGGACCCGGGCTATTTGCGCCTGACGCGCATCTATCAGGCTATGGGCTGCAAAGTTCGACATATCCCGTTGGATGATGAGGGCGTGGACTTGAGCACTCTGCAGAAAACCGGGGCCGATGTCCTTCACCTGATGCCGTCCCATCAGTATCCGACCGGCCTTGTGACGAGCATTGCGCGTCGCTATGCGCTGCTCAGCTGGGCCGCCGAGCGACCAGGTCGGTATCTCATCGAAGATGACTTTGATTGTGAGTTTCGCCTTGCCGGCAAGCCGATTCCCGCGCTCGCGTCAATCGATGCCGCCCAGTCGGTTATCTACACCAACACGTTTTCGAAGAGCCTGTCATCGGCGTTGCGTCTAGCGTACATGGTGCTGCCCGACGAGCTAATGGAGCGGTTTAGGCGCAATCTAGGTTTTTACGCCTCGTCGGTGAGTTCTGTTGATCAGGTCGCTTTGGCTCGTTTGCTGGAATCGGGTGATTACGAGCGACATGTGAACCGCGTGCGCGTTCGTGCTCGTGAGGCGCGTGATGGTCTGGCGTCGCTTGTGCGGAAAGCGTTTCCAGCAGGGGAGGTCTCGATCGAGCATGCAGATGCGGGCCTTTACTGCACCGTTGCCCTGGCCGAGGACAAGGCGGGGAAGAGCTTCGCGAAGGCTCTTACTGGCGCTCGTATTTCCTATGTCAACATCGCCGATTGCCTGTGGACGGGTGATCGGGCATCGACTAAGAACGCTCCATCTCGCGTCCTCATACAATACGACGACCTGAGCCATCAGTCGCTCATCCTTCTTCAAGAACAGCTGCAATAAGCCAACGAAAAAGGCCCGAACCATGCGGTCCGGGCCTTATCGAGCTAAAGATTGTCTCTCAGGCGGTTGGCTTAGCCAAAGTAGCGCTTGAGCAGGCCGGCGAAAGCCTTGCCGTGGCGGGCCTCGTCGCGAGCCATCTCGTGCACGGTGTCGTGGATGGCATCGAGGCCGGCGGCCTTGGCGCGCTTGGCAAGATCGGTCTTGCCGGCGGTGGCGCCGTTCTCGGCCTCAACGCGCATCTCGAGGTTCTTCTTGGTGGAGTCGGTCACGACCTCGCCCAGGAGCTCAGCGAACTTTGCGGCGTGCTCGGCCTCCTCGTGAGCAGCCTTCTCCCAGTACAGGCCGATCTCGGGGTAGCCTTCGCGATGAGCGACGCGAGCCATGGCCAGGTACATACCGACCTCAGAGCACTCGCCCTCGAAGTTGGCGCGCAGGTCGGCAACGATGTCCTCGGAGACACCCTCCATCTTGGCGACGCCCACGACGTGCTCGGCAGCCCACTCGAGCTGACCCTCCTCCTGCTTCAGGAAACGAGAACCGGGAACGCCGCACTGGGGGCACTTGAAGTCCTCGGGCAGCTGGTCGCCGTCGAACTCTTCCACATAACCACAAACGGGGCAAACAAACTTCATGATTCGATCCTTTCGATCGATGGCGATGGCGCGCTCGTCCGGTCCCGTAAGGGCCCTCTCCGGACGTGCGTCTTGACGGGTTCTATTATCCATAAATGCAACCAAATGTGAAGCCTATTAGGAATGATTTTTAATAAAACAATTTTGAGATATGAAGATGTTGATTGATTAACGATTGGCAGGCCGTCTGCGATCTCCGCTGAGTACAATCGGTCGAGCAAATGTTGACCAATCAACAAATGAGGGAGCCTCCTTTATGCATCTAGCCCGCCGCGCCTGGTGCCGAACATATCAAACGGTTTTTCGCATCGCATTGCCGGTGCTGCCCTATACCGAGCCGCACATTCTGGAGCATGCTGAGGATGTGCCCACAGTGCTTCAAAAGCGTTCGATACAGCGGGTTCTTATCGTGACGGATCCCGGTATTGCCCGTCTGGGGCTCACGGCACCGCTCGAGACAGCGCTCGCGTCCAAGGGAATTGGCGTTGCGGTCTATGCCAAAACATCAGCGAACCCCACGGTCTCAAACGTGGAGGAAGCGGCGTCCCTGTATCGAGAGAGCGCCTGCCAGGCCATTATCGGCTTTGGTGGCGGTTCGGCCATGGACTGCGCCAAGGGTGTGGGGGCGCGCATTGCGCAGCCAAACAAGCCCATCAACAAGATGCGCGGGCTGCTGCGGATTCATCATCGCCTGCCGCTGCTCATCGCCGTTCCCACCACGGCAGGCACGGGAAGCGAGGTCACGCTTGCAGCGGTAATTACCGATGACGAGACGCACTACAAGTACCCCATTAACGACTTTGTGCTTATCCCGCGCTTTGCGGTGCATGACCCCGAGTTTACGCGCGGCCTGCCCGCCTCCATTACGGGGCAGACGGGTATGGATGCCCTGACGCATGCTGTCGAGGCCTTTATCGGCCGTAGCACCACGCCCTACACGCGCAAGATGGCGCGTCAAGCGGTCCAGCTCATCCGCGACAATTTGCTCGAGGCCTATGAGCATGGCGACAACATGCATTCGCGTCGCAATATGCTTTCGGCGGCGTATAAGGCGGGCGTTGCCTTTACGCGCTCCTATGTTGGATACGTTCATGCCATCGCGCACAGTCTGGGCGGCCGATACGGAATTCCGCACGGCTTGGCCAACGCCATCATCCTGCCGCATATGCTTCGCGCTTATGGTGACGCCGCCGCCCCCAAGCTTGCCGATCTTGCTCGCATGGCGGGCATTGCGCCGGCTACCGCGCAGGACAGTCTTGCGGCCGAGGCCTTTATCGATTGGGTCGACCGCATGAACGCCGCCTTGGAAATTCCCAAATACGTGACGGGCATTCGCCACTCCGACATTCCGCAGATGGCGGCGCATGCCGATGCCGAGGCCAATCCCCTGTACCCCGTTCCGCTTCTAATGGACCGCTTGGAGCTCGAGCATATGTACGAAATTATCGCAGGTGGTATGTTTGAGGACGAGAAATAGGAGGGTCCATGAACACCGAGGAAATTGCGCGCATCGTCGGCGATCAACGCGCCTACTTTAAGACACACGCCACGTTTGATGTCGATGCTCGACGTCGTGCGCTCGTGAGTTTACGCGATACGGTGCGGGCCCGCGAGGCCGATATTGCCCATGCGCTCAAGACCGATTTGGGAAAGTCGCATGACGAGGCGTATATGTGCGAGATCGGCACGTCGCTTTCCGAGATTCGCTATCAGATTGCGCATGTGGCTCGATGGAGTCGTCCGCGCCTGCGTCCGTGTGACCTCGCCAATGCCGTGAGTGTGTGCAAAACGCAGGCCGTGCCCTATGGCGTCACGCTCATCATGGCTCCGTGGAACTATCCGTTGTTGTTGACGCTCGAGCCGCTCGCCGGCGCCCTTGCCGCGGGCAACACCGTGGTCATCAAGCCGAGCGCCTATGCGCCGGCTTCGAGCGCGGTGCTCAGACAGATTTGCGAGGAAGCATTTGATCCGCGCCTGGTGACGGTCATCGAAGGCGGGCGCGCCGAAAACGAAGCGCTGCTCGACGAGTGCTGGGACAAGATTTTCTTTACCGGTAGCGTTCCGGTCGGCAAGCTCGTCATGGAGCGCGCAAGTAAAAACCTTACGCCCGTGACGCTTGAACTGGGCGGAAAGAGTCCCTGCATCGTGGATGCGACGGCAAACTTGAAGGTTGCGGCACGGCGTATCGCCTTTGGTAAATGGCTCAACGTGGGGCAGACCTGCGTGGCGCCCGACTATCTGCTGGTCGATGCACGCGTGCACGATGAGCTGTTGGGCCTCATCAAGGAGGAGGTTCGTCGCATGTTTGGCGAGCATCCGCTCGATAACGAGGATTACGGGCATATCGTCAACGCCAAACATTTCTCACGCGTACGCGGACTGATCGATCCCGATAAGGTTGTGCTGGGAGGTGCCGCGCGCGGGGCTTCGCTCAAGATCGAGCCGACGATTTTGGACGGCGTGACCCCCGATGACGCCGTAATGCAGGAGGAGATTTTCGGCCCGATCTTACCGGTGCTGGCGTTTGATGACCTGGATGAGGCCGAGGCGTTTATTACGGATCGTCCGACGCCGCTGGCCCTGTATATCTTTAGCCAGGACCATGCAGTTCAGGAGCGCTTTGCGCGCTATGTGCCCTTTGGCGGCGGCTGCGTCAACGACACGATCATGCACTTGGCTACGAGCCATATGGGCTTTGGCGGCATGGGTACGAGCGGTATGGGCCAGTACCATGGCCGCGAGAGCTTCGATGCGTTTAGCCACAAGAAGAGCATCGTGAACAAGGCAACCTGGCTGGACGTGCCATTCCGCTATGCCCCTTACGCAAGCTGGAAGCACAAGTTCGTGCGCATGTTTGTGCATTAAATCAGACAGGATAAATTTGTGTCCGCACGGGCCCGTAGGCTTATCAGTAAGGTTAAGCGCCGGTTTATCCAGCCGTTAGAGGAGTTGCCATGTACGAGCCTTCACGTGTTCTTTTGTCGTTTCATATCGCAGGATTTCAGTATGCCGACGGTGCCTTGGTCCTGGGGGATCTTAAGGTTGGCGATAAGTTGACGCTGTGTGCCGAGCGCGATAACCCCCATGATCCCGAGGCGGTTGCGATCTACTACGGCAAGACCAAGCTCGGCTATGTTCCGGGAAACGAGGTCGGCCCGCTGTCCTTGATGATGTATTACGGCCACGAGGACGTGTTTGAGGCCCGCGTGCAACAGGTTGCTCCTGAGCGCAGCCCGTGGCATCAGGTGCGCGTTGGACTCTACGTGGTGGATGCTCGCTAATCGGTAAGGGAGGCTGCCGTGCTCGATGACGATGACTTGTTCGATCTGACGGACGATCCGTTTGAGTGGGATATGCTACTCGATGACGATGAGCTGGAGCAGAACCGTAAGATGCGGCAGGACAAGAAAACTCAGGGTGACGCTTCGAAAAAGCAGGACAAACGCAGCCGCGGCCTGTTCGGCGGGCTCTTTGGCTAACCGCCGCATCGCTGTGTCTGTATACTTAGCACGAGTTTGACGCGTTGCGAAATGAGGGCATAGACGATGATGTGGTTTACCGCCGACCTACACCTGGGCGATACGAATATCTTGCACGATATGGATCGGCCGTTTGATTCGGTCGAGGAGATGAACCGCAAGGTCATCGATGCCATCAATGAGTGCGTGGCTGCGGACGATCGCCTCTATATCCTAGGTGACTTTACCTATCGTTTGCCCCTGGCAGAGGCGGTGCGCCTGCGCGAGCGTATCGAATGCAAGAATGTGACGCTCATCCGTGGTAACCATGATGGCGACTGGGAAGATCCCGACGTGCCGCAAATTTGGGATGACGTACGCGATTACCTGGAGATTGCCCCCGGCTATGCCAAGGGACATCGCCTGGTTATGAGTCACTACCCTATGCTCAGCTGGAATGGCAAGGCGCGTGGTGCCATCATGCTGCACGGGCATATCCACAGCAGGGGAGACCGCACCAACGCGCGCAACCGCGATCGCGAACGTCCTATCTTTCGCTACGATGTCGGTCTCGATGCCAACGACTACAAGCCCGTAAGCCGCGACCAGATTCTTAGCTTCTTTGGGCTATAGGGTGCCAGAATCACCACAAAGGGGACAGTGAACTTTTGTGGTGGTTTTCACATAGATTGGAGTCGTTATGAAGCAATTGCTTATTCGTGCCGATGATATCGGGTATTCGTATGCCGTTGACTTAGGGATTGCTCGCAGCGTCAACGAGGGCTTGGTGCGCTCGACGGGTCTTATGCCAAATATGCCCGAGGCCGAGCGTGGGTGGTCGCTCGTGGCGGATGCCGATATTGCGGTGGGCCAGCATACCAACGTGTGCCTGGGTAAGCCGTGCGCCGACCCGGCGCTCATCCCGAGCATGCTCAACGAGAGCGGTGAGTTCCATAACAGCCGTACCTTTCGCGAGCATTTTAAGCGCGGCGAGGAGCTGATAGACTTCGACGAGGCCTGCATCGAGATTCGTGCGCAGCACGACCGCTTTGTCGAGATTGTGGGCCGCGAGCCCGATTACTTCGAGGCCCATGCCGTCATGAGCAAAAACCTTAACCGAGCGATCTCGGCGGTTGCCCAGGAGCTGGGCCTTAAGGAGCAAAAGGCAAGCTTCGACCCCACGGCGGTGGTGCATTGCGGAGATACCGACCTGCGCATGGTGATGCGCTCGATGGAACCGGGCTACGAGCCTAAAGAGGCGATCATGCAGACGGTTCGCGAGATGGCGGACAGCGAGACGGTCGTCTTTGTGTGCCATCCGGGCTATCTCGATCGTTTTATCCTGGAGAACAGCTCACTCACGACCGACCGCACCAAGGAAGTTGATGCGCTAATCGACCCCGAGCTTCGCGCTTGGCTTGAGTCTCAACCTGATCTTCGCCTGATCGACTACCGCGACCTGTAGGGACCCAAATCACCACAAAGGACAGGCGCCTTTGTGGTGATTCTGGCGCCGTTGCCATTATGGCAGCGGCGCTTTTTTTGTCCGTGCGGCGCGGTAGAGTGTAGGCGGTTGAAATTTGCGTCCATCGAGGAGCCGCTATGAACGAGATCAAGTGCCCGCATTGTGGCGAAGTTTTTAAGGTCGACGCGTCCGGCTATGCGGATATCGTCAAGCAAGTGCGCAATGCCGAGTTTTCGCGCGACCTGGATGAGCGTGTGAAGGCAGTCCAGCGCGAGGGCGAGCAGGCGCTGGAGCTTGAGCGCTCGCGTTCGACGGCTGCCTTGCAAAAGGCAGAGTCTCAGCGCAATGCTCAGCTTGTCGAGCAGAAGAACGCCGCGGAGCAGAAGCTGGCACAAGAGGTTGCCAAGCGCGATGCTGAGCTTGCCGAGCTGCGCGCCAAGCTCGAGGGCGCTGCTGCGGAGCGCGAGAGTGCAAGTCAGCGCGCGGCGGTTGAGGCCCGTGCGGATGCGCAGAAGGAAAACGCAGAGCTCCAGCGCGAGATCGACAATCTACGTGCACAACTTGGTCGCAAGGATGACGAAGCCAAGCTTGCCGAGTCGGCGGCGCGCACTGCTGCTCAAAACGATTTAGCTGCACGTGATGCTCAGATTGCCGAGCTGCAGGCCAGGCTTGCCGCGGCGGACAAGGCCCAGGAGATGGCGCTTGCCGCTGCTGCGGCTGAGTCGCAGCGTGAGCTCGATGCCGCTCGCAGCGAGGCCGAGCGCGCACTTGCTGACTACCGCGCGACGGTACAGGAGAAGCTTTCCGCCGCAAAGGCTCAGTCCGAGCAAGAGGCTGAGGGCCTGCGTGCCCAACTGCGCGAGCAGGAGCTGATGGCAAAAATGAACCTGTCGGTGGCAGTCGCCGCGGCGGAGCGAGAGCGCGACGAGGCACGTGCGAAACTGACGAGTGAGCTGGCAGTGCGCGATTCGCGCGAGGAACAGGCAAAGGCGGCACATGAGCTCGAGCTTGCTCAAGCCAAGCGCACGAGCGATGAGCTGATCCGCTACAAGGATGAAGAGATTGAGCGCCTTAAGGACATGAAGGTCCGCCTGTCCACCAAGATGGTGGGCGAGTCGCTCGAGCAGCACTGCGAGACCGAGTTTAACCGTCTGCGCATGACGGCGTTTCCTAACGCGTACTTCGAGAAAGATAACGATGCGTCCGAGGGTACCAAGGGCGACTTTATCTTCCGCGAGTGCGACGCGAGCGGCAACGAGATCATCTCGATCATGTTCGAGATGAAAAACGAGAACGACGAGACCGCGACCAAGCACAAGAACGAGGACTTCTTTAAGAAGCTCGACCACGATCGCCGACAGAAGGGCTGTGAGTATGCAGTGCTCTGCACCCTGCTGGAGCCCGAGAGCGAGCTCTATAACGCAGGAATAGTCGACGTGAGCTATCGCTACGAGAAGATGTACGTGATCCGTCCGCAGTTTTTCATTCCCATGATTACGCTGCTGCGCAACGCCGCCATGGGTTCACTGCGCTATAAGCAGGAGCTGGCGGAGTACAAACAGCAGAATATCGACGTTACGAACTTCGAAGCCAAGATGGAGAAGTTCAAGGACGGCTTCTCGCGCAACTATAACCTGGCGAGTAAGCAGTTCGAGTCGGCGATTAAGGAGATCGATGCCGCCATCAAGCAGCTCGAGAAGACCAAGGACGATTTGCGCCGCAGCACCGAGAATCTGCGCCTGGCCCACAACAAGGCCGATGAGCTTACCATTCGCAAGCTCACGTGGGGCAACAAGACCATGAAAGCAGCATTTGATGAGGCACGCGAGACCGCGTCGGAGACAGGCGATGAGCCAGCCGAGGCGGATTCGTATGAGGTCGAGGATGCCGAGTAAGGCATAGCATATAGTGCAAAAGCGGGGCCGCTGACTATATTGCCAGCGGCCCCGCTTGTTTCGTTCCAGTATTTTCGGTTAGTCCTCGAGCAGGTCCTCGATAAAACCGACGCGGTAGTTTTTGAAGATGACCTCGCCGCCGTCCTGCGTGGCGTCCAGGTCGACATCGCCCATGATGCCAAAGTCGCGGTCGCCATCCTCGTCGGCAAAAATCTGGTGCACGTGCCACACGTGATCGGTCTTCTCGTCGCTCTCGTCGATGGTAAACATCGCGGCGCTGCGGGCATCTCCGTCGGTGAGGATCTCCTCATGCTGCTCGTGGTAAGCGTCGAGCGCTTTTTGCCAGCGCATCTCACTCATGCCCCAGTCGTCGTCGAGCTCGCCTAGGTCGCGAACGTGCTCGCGGGCGGCAAGGGTCACGCGGCGGAAGAGCGCATTGCGCACCAACAGCGTGCAGCCGCGACGGTCCGCCACGACCTCGTCGATGCCCTGCGGCGGCGCGGCATCGAGGGCTGCCGGGTTGCCGGCGTTCTCCCACTCGTCCACCAGGCTCGAGTCCACCGAGCGCACCACAAAGCCCAGCCACGAGATAATGTCGCGCAGGCGCTCATCGCGCTTCTCAATGGGCACGGTGCGGTCGAGTGAACGATAGGCCTCGGCTAGGTAACGCAGCAAAATGCCTTCGGAGCGGGCGATGCCGAGCTTTTGAATGTAACCCTTAAAATCGCTCGCGCTCTCCAGCATGTCGCGCAGGACGCTCTTGGGCGAGAGCTGGTAGTCGTTGGCCCAGGGTACTTCCTGGCAGTACTTGTCGAAGGCAGCGTCGAGCAAATCCTCGAGCGGCTTTTCGTACGTGACGTCCTGGATGCGTTCCAGACGCTCCTCATAGTCGACGCCGTCAGCCTTCATTTCGGCCATTGCGCGGTCGCGCGCGGCGCGCTCCTGTGCACGCAATACCTGCTTGGGGTTCTCGAGCGTAGCCTCGACCATCGAGATGAGGTCCATGGTATAGGTCTCACTCTCGGGGTCGAGCAGCTCCAGCGCGGCAAGCAAAAACGGCGAGAGCGGCTGGTCGAGCGCGAAGTCCTCGGGCAGGTCGACCGTCAGCGCGTAGTCGATGTCCGGCGCGGCGTCAGCCGGAGCGTCGGGTGCGGGCGGCACCTCGGTGCGCACGACGACGCCGGAGTCGATGAGCGTGGCGAAGATCTCGTCGGCACGAACCTCGAGCTTTGCCTTTTCATCGGGCGTTTGCAGGCTTGTCTCGATGAGGTCGTGCACACGGGCGCGCGCGTCGCCGCCCTGCTCGACCACGCTAATCACCATGGAGTGCGTGATACGTAGGCGCGGCTTGAGCGTCTCGGGCTGCGTCTCGATCAGGCGCTCAAAGGTCTGCTTGTTCCAGGAGACAAAGCCTTCGGGGGCTTTTTTCTTTTTAATCTTACGGAGCTTTTTGGGGTCGTCGCCCGCCTTGGCCATGAGCTTGGCGTTCTCGATCTCGTGCTCCGGGGCCTCGGCGATGACCATGCCCTCGGTGTCAAAGCCCGAACGACCAGCGCGACCGGCGATCTGATGGAACTCACGGGCGCGCAGGCGACGCATCTTGTAGCCGTCGAACTTGGTGAGCGCGGTGAGCACCACGGTGTGGATGGGCACGTTGATGCCGACGCCGAGTGTGTCGGTGCCGCAGATGACGGGCAGCAGGCCCTGCTGCGCCAAGCGCTCGACCAGCAGGCGATAGCGCGGCAACATGCCAGCATGGTGCACGCCGACGCCGCATCCAAGCAGGCGCTTGAGAATCTTGCCGAAGGCCGTCGAGAAGCTCGTTCCCTTTGCCGCTTCCTTAATGGCCTCGCGCTGCTCCTTGCTGGCGATGCCAAAATTGGCGAGCGACTGCGCCGTCGCAAGGGCGGCATCCTGGCTAAAGTGCACGATATAGAGCGGGGCCTCGCCGCGGCGCATGGCGAGCTCGACCGTGCCCTCGAGGGAGGTCGTCACATAGTCGTAGCTCAGCGGAACAGGACGCGGGGCGTCGACAACCAAGTCGCAAGCAGCGCCGGTGTGCTCTTCGAGAGAGGCGGCGATGGCAGTGACATCGCCAAGTGTGGCGCTCATGAGCATAAACTGCGTATGGGGCAGGGTGAGCAGCGGTACCTGCCAAGCCCAGCCGCGGTCGGGGTCGGCAAAGTAATGGAACTCGTCCATGGCCACGCAGCCCACGTCGGCGTCCTCGCCCTCGCGCAGCGCATCGTTGGCAAGGATTTCGGCCGTGCAGCAGATGACGGGCGCCTTGGTGTTGATGTGCGTATCGCCGGTGATCATGCCGACGTTATCGCGGCCGAGCACCTGTACCAGATCGAAGAACTTTTCGCTGACCAGAGCCTTGATAGGAGCCGTGTAATAACAGCGCTTGCCCTGCGCCATGCCCATAAAGAGCATGCCCAGCGCGACGAGCGATTTACCCGATCCGGTCGGTGTTCCCAAAATGACGTGGTCGCCGGCAGCCAGGTCCATGAGGGCCTCTTCTTGGTGATCCCACAGCTCAATGCCGCGATCGCTCGTCCATTCAAAGAAGCGTTCGAAGGCTTGGTCGGGCGTGAGCCACGGTTCGGGCTCGCTGCCGTCCTCGGGCTCCCACCAGGTGGGGGAGAGCGCGCCGAGCGAGCCAAACTCGGCTTCGGTTCCCGTGCCGCCCGAGAATGAGCTGGCGGCGCCGGCGCCGGAGACGGTGCTGGCGGCGGTATCTGTCGTGGTCTGTGCCATGTGGTTGCTTTCTCTCGCGATTGTCCGCCAACTATTATGGCGTAGCGGCGGCGCGGGGTGCCAGCGCGCGAGAAAATGCAGGAAATGGGCGTTCTGCCCGGCCGTTTGGTGCAGTTGCCAGCTAAGTGAGTAGACTTTTTGCAATATCGCGAGCACATGGCTTTTGCGCAAGAGCTCTACCTGCGGTTTTAGTTTTCGTTATGCGGGTTGTGCTTGGCTATTGCAAAAAAGTCTACTCACTTAGGTTTGAGGGTCGTTCGCTGACGCCTATTTTCACTTGTTTGCCGACGCCGCGACCATCAGAAGCCCCTAGGACTCCTGCGGCAGGCGCTTCTTGCCTTTGCGGGCGCGGTTTCTAAAGTTCTCGACGGCCTCTTCCATGCCCAGAGGTACATAGGTGAGCGCATCGAGGTTTTCGGGCAGGTAGCAGGCAAGGCTTTGCTCCTGCGCGCGGCCCGCCGCGAGCTGTTCATCGCTGGGCTGCGCTCCAGGTGTGGCGCGAATGCCATAGACGGCGGCACCCATCTCGCGCGTGCGGCGCTCGTACTCGGTCTCGGGATGCTCGGGATGGTCGCGGCGTACGTCGTCACTTACCCAAAGCGTGTCGTAGCCGGCCGCGGCAAACTGTCCCAGGGCGTAATCGCGCAATGGTTTGCTGTCGGTGCGCAGCGTGACGGTGGCGTTGGCTGCAAAGAGCGGGCGGTAGAGCATCAAATGGTCGACATGGACGAGTCGTTTTTTGGCGTACTTGGCCTTGGGCTGCGGCGTGGGAAAGTTGATGGTGATGGCATCGAGCTCGCCTGCGGCAAATAGCTGTGGCAGCGATGCGGCGCCTCGGGGCAGGACGAGTGCGTTGGATAGCTCCTGCTCGCAGATTTTCTGCGCGGCATAGGCAATGCAGATGGGCTCCTGGTCCATGCCGATAAAGAGGGTGTTTGGCTCGTGGCCCGCGCGCTCTACAAGGTACGTTCCCTTGCCACAGCCAAGATCCAGGTGAAGGTGCTCGAAGGGCTTGCTGCCTGCGGGCGCACAGGCCTTGCGCCAATCTCCGGCATAAGCCTCGGGGTTTGTCTCAATCGCATCGGCGTAGCGTTCCAGGCGCTCCTCGAGCACAAAGTTCTTAGGCGTGCGAACGTGGACGGCTCCCATGAGGCTCCTTGGTCATAAGTATGGAACGCATAGCTGCACGTTCCGTCAATGGATTGAAAAAGGGCGGGCATAGTTTGCCCGGAAGATGCGGTGCGGCTCGGCGGCGAGTCGTCGATGCCTACAGGCGCTTGAGAATCACATAGCGGTTGAGCTCGCCGCTACGACCGTCGGCATGGAAGCGCTCAAGCTCACGCACGGGGACCTCGCCGCTCTTGTAGAACGTACGGACGCCGCGCACCAGGTCGGTGATCTGCTGATCGTCAAAGTGATGGCAATAGCGGTAGGCGTGGCGGTCGTTTTGCCAGCCAATGAGGTGGTCGCCGGCTTCAAACTGGGCGGAATCGTAACCCTCAAACGGCGGGGTGAGCTCGGCGCGGGCTTCGGCGCGAACAGCCTTGCGCGCCATGCGCTCGTCGTTCATAAACTCCCAAAAGCTGATGGCGATGATGCCGCCCGGGCGCGTCTGGCGCACCAGAGCGTCGAGCACGCGTACACGGTACTCGCACGACGGCACATGGTGCATAAAGCCAAAGCAGACCGAGATGTCGGCGAGCGGGGCGTCGAAAAGCACGTCGGGCGTCTCGGCGGGGTTGAGCTTCATAAGGGCGTCGAGCACGTCGAGTTCCTGGAAGTGCAGGTTGGGAATGCGCAGCGCGTGGCCATGTGCATCGATGGCCAGGTCTTGGCACGAGTCGACACCATAGAACTCAAACGGGCAGCTGGCATCTGCCGAGGGGTTTGCGCCATCGACGCCCTTGGCGGCAAGTGCGCCGCCGGCGGCAAAGTTCTCGAATCGCATATTGCCACAGGCAAGATCGAAGACGCGGACGGGATGCTCGATCGTGGCGACGTCGAGCTGTTCGAGCGCGATATCCATGGTGCGTACCCAGCCGGGCCACGGGGCCTGGCGCGTATCGGAAAAGGAAGCGGAGTGCTCGCGATAGAACGTGTTGTTGAGCTGGATGAGCGATGAGGCGAAATCGCGGTTCACGGCGCGGAACTCCCTCCGTTGGCGGTGCGGAATAAACAGTACGACCATACTACCGTTAACGCCGCAACGGGGACAACCAAGCTACGGGTCATTGCTTTGTTTGGACACATTTCCGCAGCTCATATGCGCCCGCAACCGCCGGTTGTCAAAAATCTCACTAGAATAGGTGGCATGCTTTTGGCGGTGGCGGATAGATTTTTAACTGTGCAAGGCGCCTTAAGAACAAAAGCGGTCCGGCGGTACGGCTGGCATCACATAGGAGGAACCATGAATGTAGAAACTGCGCAGCGGCTCGCCGACCTTCGCCGCAGCAAAGGCTTTAGTCAAGAAGGGCTGGCACGAAAGCTGGGACTGTCGCGCCAGGCGGTCAGTAAATGGGAGCGCGCGGAGAGCTCGCCCGATACCGAGAACCTGATCTCGCTCGCCAAACTCTATGGTGTGAGCCTGGACGAGCTGCTCAATCCGAGCGACGAGATCGAGGACGATATCGAGTTTGAGAACGAGGACCGCGCTCGTCAGCGCGAGGCCGAGGCGGCAGAGCGCGCACGCACCCATGAGGCGGCGGCACGAGCTACCGAGGCGGCAACACAGGCGAGTGACGCCGCCGCCAAGGCGGCGCAAGCGGCAAGCTGGAGTGCACAGGCCGCCAATGCCGCTACGGCGCAGGCGACGAGTGGCGGCGCAGTTGGCTCGACTCCGGTGAAGGGCCCGTTCCAGTCGTTCCCGTATTGGGCCGTGTGCTGGCTACTGTTCTTTTTGCTGATGTTCCTGTTTGGTGCCGGCCCCTTTGCCGCGCTGATCTTCTTTACGATTCCCATCTATCACTGGGTAGCGCGTGCGCTCGATGGTGATTGGGCGCGCGGGGATATTCAGGTTGGTCCGGCATCGGCGGTCGCTAGGGCTCAGAATGTTTCCGCTCCGGTTGATACTGACGTGGCTACCGCGACTACCGCTGAGCCGATTGCCAAAGAGGGTGGTGAATGATGAAGCTTTCGCATGAATCCAAGGTACGCTTGGGCGTCGGCATCGGAGCGTTTGTGCTCATCGTTGGGCTTGTTTTTGGCGTTTCGCGGACTTTGATTCATTTTGATGGCCCGTGGGATCTCGACGATGTTGTATCCGGCTTGTCCGGTATGGACGATGTGGTTGACGACGACGATTTTATGAACGATGGCGGTAAATATTCCGCTCAGCCTCAGCAGCTTTCGAGTGCGACCTTTGATGCCGATCAATTTCGCTACCTCGATTTCGATATCGCCGCGGCTTCGGTGGACGTCAAGGTTGTTGATGGCAACAAGGCTCGCGTTATCGAGCGGGGGCGCGTTGCCAAGGGTATGGATGCCTCCAAGGCTGCGACGCAAAACATCGCATCTGTCGAGGACTCGACGCTCAAGGTTTCCCAGTTTGGAAGTGATGACGGTAAGGCAATCGATCGCTCAGTTACGGTCGAGCTGCCGCGCCGTGTTGCCGAACATCTGAAGGGAGTCAACGCGCACGTGGGCTCGGGTGATCTGCAGATTGCCGGTGTCACCTGTGATGGTTTCGACCTTTTCCTGGGTGCGGGAGATGTAGAGTTTACGGGCAGCGTGACTGATGCGCTCAGCGCCGAGGTCGGTTCGGGCGATGTGACGTTCGAGCTTTACCAGGCCCCCGCGAAGTCGATGGACGTGAGCGTGGGCTCGGGCGATGTGGAGATGACGGTTCCGAACTCTACGGGCTTTAAGGCGAGCCTCACCTTGGGCAGTGGCGACTTCGAGAGCGATTTCCTTCCGCTTGGGTACGACGGCGATACCATTTTGAATCTTGAATTCGATAACGGGGATAAGTCTGCTGTGTATAGTTTTGAAGTCGATTCGGGCGACATGTCGTTTGATTCGGAGTAGTGAGGCAGACAAAAGCCTAGGCGAAGATATAGACGCGCTGTTTGATGAAGGCGCCGAAGCCGAGGTCGGCTCCGGCGCCTTTGCCTTTACAATGGGGGCATGGAACAGATTATCTTGAACATACTTGAGGCCCTGCGTCGCGGCGAGACCGTGGACGACAAGGCGCTCGTCAAACTGATACATGCCGAGGCGCGCCGTGAGGGTGCCGACAAACGCGATTTGGCCAAGCGCCGTCTGCTGCCGTTTTACCAGCGGGTTAAACGTGAGGAGCCGGCTCGGTGGGCTGCGTGGAATGTCGATTCCGAACTGGAACGTCAACTGCTGCAGGTCCTGCGCATGAAGCCTCGTCGCACGGCTTCGGGCGTGGCGACCATTACCGTCATCACCAAGCCCTGGCCATGCTCGGGCGATTGCCTGTTTTGCCCCAACGATCTGCGCATGCCCAAAAGCTACCTGCACGCCGAGCCGGCGTGCGCCCGTGCGGAGCAAAACTGCTTCGATCCGTATTTGCAGGTGAGCGCTCGCCTGACCGCGCTTTCGCAAATGGGGCATGCGACCGACAAGATAGAGCTCATCGTGCTCGGTGGTACCTGGAGCGACTATCCGGAAGGCTATCAGACATGGTTTATGTCGGAGCTTTTCCGCGCGCTCAATGACGATGCCGTCGCCGGCGTGGCGGCCAACCCCATGTTGGCGCGTCCGGGCACCAGCCGTGCCGAGGCGGGGCGTCTGCTCGATGACGCTCCCGCCGATGCCCTGCCGCCTGTGGTAGCAGAGCGCCGTGAGCGCTATCGGGCCGCCGGCATTGCGACAGACGAGGTCGAGCTTGCTGCCGGCGTTGCCGACGAGCAGGGGCGTGTGGATGCTGCCGTGGGCGGCTATAACCGTGCGGTGCGTCGTCTGTACGGTCCCGGTACGCCGTGGGGCGAGGTCACTGAGTGGCAGACGGCAACGATGGAGGAGCTTGAGCGTCAGCAGCGCATCAACGAGACGGCGAAGCATCGCGTGGTGGGGCTCGTTATCGAGACGCGCCCCGATGCCGTGACGCCCCAGGCGCTCACGCTTATCCGCCGCCTGGGTTGCACCAAGATTCAGATGGGCATCCAGAGCCTCAACCAGCATTTGCTCGATATCAACGAGCGTCGCATTTCGGTGGCTCAGATCGAGCGGGCGTTTTCGCTTGCGCGTCTGTTTGGCTTTAAGATCCACGCGCATTTTATGCTCAACTTGCTGGGCGCCACGCCCGAGGGGGACAAGCGCGACTACGAGCGCTTTATGACCGAGGGGGCCTTTATGCCCGACGAGGTCAAGGTCTACCCGTGCGCGCTCATCGAGGGCTCGCGTCTGGTGGGCCGCTATGAGCGCGGCGAGTGGCGCCCCTATACCGAGGAAGAACTGCTCGATGTGCTGGCCGACGACATCGTGGTGACGCCGGCGTTCTGCCGCATCAGCCGCATGATCCGCGACTTTAGCTCCGACGACATCATGGTGGGCAACAAGAAGCCCAACCTGCGTCAGCTCGTTGAGAACCGCCTGGCTGCTCGGGGTGACGGTGCGACGGTGCGCGAGATTCGCTATCGCGAGATCAGTACCGCGGGTGCCGACCTGGATGAACTGTCTCTTGATGAGGTCGCTTACGAGACGCCGGTGACGCGTGAACGCTTTTTGCAGTGGGTGACGCCCGAAGGCAAGATCGCCGGCTTTTTGCGTCTGTCGCTGCCCGTTCGCGCTTTTGTTGCCGCACATGCGGACGAGTTGCCGACGATGCCGGACGAGGCGATGATTCGCGAGGTACACGTGTATGGCATGGCGGCGCGCGTGGGGGATCAAGGCCAGGCAGCCCAGCACCATGGATTGGGACGGTCGCTGGTGGAGCGTGCGTGCCATATTGCTCGGGACGCGGGCTATGCGCGCATCAACGTGATCAGCGCGATTGGTACGCGCGAGTACTATCGCCATCTTGGATTTTATGACTATGGCCTTTATCTGCAAAAGGAGCTCTAGATGAACAAGCCGAGTGTTTCTGCCGGCGTCGTTGCCGGCGTTGCTCTGGGAGCCGCGGCGCTTGGTGCGGCCGCCGTCGCTGTTCGTGCTGCCTGTCTGCAGGTTGCGCGAACCCGCAATGGGTTGGCGCGTGTGAAGCGCGTGCATGACGAGGGCGGCGACGAAGTCCGCGTATTGGTACAAGGCGGCGTCTACCAAAGTGCAAGCTACGTTGGCGAGCGTTGGGCGGAGCCCGTCTTTAGGTACTATCGTTCGTTTGACGACGTGTTTGAGGCCGAGGATGCGATGCGCGACGCTTACGGTCACGGTATCGACCGCATGCTTATGCTGGGCGGCGGCGGGTTTGCCTATCCCAAGTTCGCGCTGATGTCGCACGAGGACTTGTGCATGGACGTTATCGAGTATGACGGAGAGATTACGCGCCTAGCGCGCCGCTGGTTCTACCTGGACGAGCTGGAGCGTGCGGTGGGCGACCGCTTGCGGGTGATTACCGCTGAGGCTCGCTCGTATTTGGGTGTGACGAGCGTGGGCCATCGTCGCTACGACGTGGTCGTGAGCGATTGCTTTGGCGGTGTCGAGCCCGTACGCGAGCTGGCGACGGTTGAGGCGTTGCGTTTGGTGCGAGGCAGCCTGAACCCCGGGGGTATCTACGTTGCCAATATCGTGAGCGCAAACGAGGGGAGCGACGTAACGTTCCTGCGCGATTGCGCCGCCACGGCGCTCGAGGTGTTCGCCCACGCCTGGGTGGTCCCATGTGGCGATGCAGAGTTCGGCGGCGAGGAGAATTATCTGCTCATCGCCAGCGACGGCGACTACGCCTTTGCCGAAGCTGTGCCCTTCGACACCGACTTCCTCGGCACCGTCCTTCACGACAAGTAAGTCTCCCCGTCCCAAAAAGGACTGGTCTTAGGCGTGGTCGCGCCAGCTGAGGACGCGCTGGTTCATGCCCTCGATGTCGAGCACGCCTTCGGCGAAGCCTTTGCGCACGAGCTCTTCGGGAACAAACTCGTCGTAGCGGTCAAAATAAGGCACCTCGCCGGGATAGACGAGCTCGATGGGATCGAAGTCTTTCTCGGCCTCGGCGGCGAGCACCTCAAAGAACGTCTCCTCGTCGGCCTGCATTTTAAACTGCATAAAGTACGGGCGTGACGGGTCGAGTCCGCGAAGGCCCAGCTCCGCGGCACATTTAATCTTGAGCATGCGCTCGAGTGCCAAAAAGGCGTAGCTGCCCAACCAGGGGAAGAGCACCCAGGTGTCGCCGCCCAGGTTAATGAGTGGCTTGGTCCCCGCGCCCGAAATCTCGGCCGTATGGCGAGCCTGCGCCAAGCGGGCCCGTGCGTTACCCATGAGGTACGGATATGCTGCGTGCTCGTTGAGCGCTTGGCGCATGCGTTCGAGTACGTGTGTATTGATGTCACCGGGGCAGTCGCCAAAGTATGCCGGCACACGACCTTTGACTTGCGTGGCAAAGACGGTGTGTCGCTTCCAGTCCACTTCCTCGACAATCCAGCAGTGTCCGGCGATGGCGATGCGCTCGCCGGGCGGTGGCGGATTGACGATCGTGCCCAACTCGGCCGACTCGCTGCGAACGGTGAACTCCTCGTTTTCCTGGAATACGGCGTAGAACTTAAAGTTGTTAATGATGCGCTCGCCCGCGAGACCCACGATGAGCCCGCCACCTTCGGTGACCTGGATATGGTCGATCTTAATGAGGTGACGTAGCAGCACACGGTAATCGTCTGCCGAGACACGGTGGAAATAGCTGAGCGTGAGCACGCGCTGGGCAAGTTCGGCCGGCGTGAGCTCGCCGGTGCTGGCGAGGGTCGACATAGTCTGGTGATAGAGCAGGCTGTAGGGGAGTCGATCGAGCTCGGGCGGCTCGACCCACTTTTCCTCGCGATAGAGTTGTACGAGCGCGATGCCCTGCAGGAGCTTCCACGGAATGGTCTCGGGCATCATCGTGCGCGGCTCGGGTTCTTCCTCGCGCATGACAAACCACATCTCGGGCGGAAGGTCGCGGCGTCCCGTGCGCCCCATGCGCTGCAAAAAGGAACTGACGGTAAACGGCGCGTCAATCTGGAAGGCGCGCTCCAGGCGGCCGATATCGATACCGAGCTCCAGCGTAGAGGTGGTGACGGTTGTCTGCGCCTGCTCCTCCTCGCGCATGAGCTCCTCGGCCGTCTCGCGCAGCGATGCCGAAAGATTGCCGTGATGGATTAGAAAGCGGTCGGGCTCGTGTCGACTTTCGCAGTAGCTGCGCAGCATGGAGCACACGGCCTCTGCCTCCTCGCGCGAGTTGGCAAAGACCAGGCACTTGCGGCCGCGCGTATGCTCAAAGATATAGCCCATACCGGGGTCGGCGTTGTCGGGCGCCGTGTCGGTGGGGTTGAGAAGCGCCTGCTCGGTCGCTCGTGGGATGTCGACTTCGCCCTCGGGGGCCGAGGAAGTGCGACTGCCCTTGGGGGCAGCCTTGTCCCGTGCCTGCTCGCGACGTTGGCGGCGTTCCTCCTGTGTGAGTTGCCCGCTATGGCGCATGTCTTGGGTGCTGACGGGCAGTGCCGCGGGTGGTGCCGCCTCAATGCGCTCGCATGCGAGCACCTCAGCTTCCTGCGGACCTGTGCTCGCGAATCCTCGCTGCTGCGCCTGGGGACCCGAGTTGTAGAAGTGCTCCATGGAGATACGCCACACGCGGCGCGGCTCCTCAAAGCGGGGGATGACGCAGTCGCGTCCCGTCCCCTGCGACAGGAAGGCACCCGTGCGCTCGGGGTCGCCGATGGTGGCCGAAAGGCCGATGCGGCGGGGCTGCACGCCTGCCATGCGCGAGAGGCGCTCGATAAGACAGAGCGTCTGCCCGCCGCGGTCGCCGCGCATGAGCGAATGAACCTCGTCGATGACGACGTAGCGCAGGTCGCAAAACATGCGCGGGATCGCCATGTGCTTATGGATTAAGAGCGCTTCGAGTGACTCGGGCGTAATCTGCAAGATGCCGCTCGGTTTTTTGATGAGCTTAGCCTTGTGCGACTGCGAGACATCGCCATGCCAGTGCCAGACAGGGATATTGGCTTCCTCGCACAGGTCGTTGAGGCGGACGAATTGGTCATTGATGAGCGCCTTGAGGGGGCCGATGTAGAGGGCGCCCACGCTTGCGGGCGGGTTCTCCCAAAACTCGGTCAGGATGGGAAAAAAGGCTGCCTCGGTTTTGCCGGAAGCCGTGGATGCCGTCAGGAGCACATTGTCCTGCGTGTTAAAGATGGCATCTGCCGCCGCAACCTGGATAGAGCGCAAGCTCTCCCAATCGTGGGAGTAGATGAAGTCTTGGATAAACGGGGCGTAGCGGTCAAAGGCGTTCACGGGGGCCTCCTCTCAAAAACGAATCTCTCAACGCGGCTGGCAACGGCTTGCTGCATTACTGCTTCAACGCTCGCCCAGATAAAACCTACCAAAATGAACCTGTCCCTTTTTGGCAGGTTAGATGGTGAATTCGGCGAAGTTACGGTCGCCGCCTGCGGTGCCGGTGTCGTCTGTTGCGGCTGCCGGTGCCAGCGCGTCGCCACCGACGCTTTGCAGCAACTCGGCCACGTTAGCATCGGGATTTTGACACAGGATGTCGAGCAGCTCGATAAAGTCGCGGATGACCTCGCGGGGCGTCAGATGCGTGTCGGCCCCCACGCGGCCAAACTCAATCTTGAGGAAGTCCACCAAGTCGTTCTCGGTAAGCGTGGGCGTCCAGCCAAAGTAGCCGGCGTGAATTTGCATGAGTTTTTCGATCAGCACCAGCAGCTCCTCGTAGGTGAGTGGCTGCAGGCGGATGATGGGCGCGAGCATGTCCTTAAGGTCCTCGCGTGCAAAGCGGCCTTGAGCGAGTCGGCTGCGCAGGGCCTCGTAGGAGAACACGCCACGGCGGCGGTCTTCGATGGAGGTTGGCGTGCCGCCCATGATCATGCCCAGGTACTGCGCCTTGCCCTGGAGCGTGTCGTTGTACATGGTCAGGATCTTCTCG
>CABRFG010000033.1 GCA_902470095.1 uncultured Collinsella sp. | reverse complement strand
TGAAGAGGTGACTCGTCAGGTCGTGGAGGGGTTTGGCGCGCAACACGATTGCGGCCTATCGTCGTGACCTGACGACGTACTGCGCCTATCTGGAGCGGGCGGGTATTGTGTCTTTTGAAGAGGTGACTCGTCAGGTCGTGGAGGGCTTTGTCGCCGACCGTCGCGATGGGGGCTATTCCGATGCCTCGGTGGAGCGTGCGATTGCGGCCGTGAAGGGCCTGCATGCCTTTTTGGTGCGCGATGGGGCTGTGGCCCAAAATCCAACGACGGCGTTGCGCCTGCCTAAAAAGGCTGAGCGTTTGCCGGAGTATCTATCGGTGGAGGATGTCTCGGCGCTGCTCGATCAAGACTTCCCCGAGGGCGAGATGGGCTTGCGCGACCATGCCATCTTGGAAGTGCTCTATGGATGCGGTTTGCGTGTGAGCGAGTTGGTGGGACTCGATGTGGGCGATATCCATATCGACGATGGCTTTGTGCTCGTTCGCGGTAAGGGCTCGAAGGAACGCCTGTCCCCGCTGGTGGGAAGCGCGGCGCGAGCTCTGGCGCTTTATGTAACTGAGGGGCGTTCTCGCTTGGCGGCCCATGCCCGCGGAACCGAGACCTCGGCGGTCTTTTTAAATAAGAACGGCCGCCGTCTGTCGCGCCAGGGCATCCATGCCATCTGTGAGCGCTACGGGCGCCAGGTGGGACTGGTGGGGCTCCATCCCCATACGCTGCGTCACTCCTTTGCCACCCATATGCTTGCGGGCGGCGCAGACCTCCGTGTGCTACAGGAGATCTTGGGACATGCCGATATATCGATCACGCAGGTCTACACGCATGTCGATCGTACGCAACTGACCGAGGTCTATCTGGCGGCGCACCCGCTGGCACATCGTTAACACATCGCTGACCTGCATATTTATAGGTATTTGGGGACGGGCCCCAGATTGCCGCGGCGTGCTTTTGCGCGCGCATGGGCAATCTGGGGCCCGTCCCATTTTTCGCCACTTGGCGTCGCGGTGGTGGGCCGCATGTGCCTTGGGTGGGGGAGTTTGGGGGCGATGTGAACGGCATGTAAAGGGACGTAAAAATCGCCTCAAGGTCAACTTGAAGGTTGAGGTTCGCAGGTGTGGTTCTACAGGTGGCATCACGCCTTTGCTGAAAACACAACATATTGTGTTTTCGAACATATGCTTGGGGGTGTTTTGCAATATATGGTGAGTGGAGTGGTGGGGCGGGGTGGGGGAAGGGGTGGGGAAAGGTGTTGAAAAATGGGGCGATTCCCCATATTATTGATGACGTCGACAGGCGGGGTGGTTCCCCGCGTACGTGCCATCTGAGTAACCGAGGGGAGGGCGCACATGGGAATGACTGGTGCATACGAGCGCAATCTCGATGCAAAAGGTCGTCTGTCCCTGCCTGCA
This sequence comes from uncultured Collinsella sp., assembly GCA_902470095.1. Lineage (GTDB taxonomy): Bacteria > Actinomycetota > Coriobacteriia > Coriobacteriales > Coriobacteriaceae > Collinsella. The sequence continues at coordinate 24,474 of CABRFG010000033.1, read as the reverse complement.
CCCCTTCGCGAGGAGCTTGGAGAGCACGTTCGCGTGTTCAAAGCCCTGGATGTCGATGCTCTGTACGTGTTCTCTGCCGAGGCCTTCGATAAGTGGGTCGAAGGACTCTTCGCGGGTCGTGAGGGCCACGAGGGTTTTAACCCGCGTGACATTAATGACCAGAAGCTCATGAGGGCGATCAACAAGCGCACCACGTCGATGGACGTGGACAGCGCCGGTCGTATCGGTCTTTCCGAGTCTCTCCGCAAGCAGGCGAACCTCGACCGCGAGGTCACGGTTGTGGGCAACTACGACCACCTTGAGGTTTGGGATCGCGCCGCGGCCGATGAGGACGATGACGATGAGGCCCTGCTGGACCTCTTCTTCTCGTAAGGGCAAGGCACGGGTAACGGATGGAGCGTGGGATCTTGACACAAGAATATCGGCATGAACCTGTCATGCTCGGCGAAGTGCTTGAGTCGCTGCGGCTAAAGAGCGGCTCCGTTGTCTGCGATTGCACCCTTGGCGGTGCCGGCCATTCGGTAAAGATGGCCGCGCAGGTGGGGGAGACGGGCCTTTTGCTCGGCGTCGATCAGGACGACATGGCCCTCGAGGCCGCTGGCGCCCGTCTGGACCGCGAGGTTCCCGGCGTTCCGCACCAGCTGCTGAAGGGCAACTTCGGCGACTTGGACGAGCTACTTTGCTCGGCCGAGGTGCCCGGGGTCGATGGCTTCCTGTTCGATTTGGGCGTTTCGTCGCCGCAACTCGATATCCCTGGCAGGGGCTTTTCGTATAACGAGGACGCCCCATTGGACATGCGGATGGATCCGGGTAATAACACCTTAAACGCAGCTGAGGTCATCAACACCTATAACGAACACGACCTCGCCCGGATTCTACGCGTCTACGGAGAAGAGAAGTTCGCCTCGCAGATTGCGCGCGAGATCGTGCGCCGCCGCGAGCAAGAACCTATCGAAACCACCGGCCAATTTGTCGAGATCATCAAGGCGGGTATCCCGGCTGCCGCTCGTCGGCATGGCGGACACCCGGCCAAGAAAAGTTTCCAGGCCATTCGCATCGAGGTCAATCACGAGCTCGATGTGCTCGAACGAGGGCTTGATGCCGCCACCAGGTGGCTCAACCCGGGCGGACGTATCTGCGTCATCTCGTATCACTCGCTCGAGGACCGTATCGTAAAGAACCACTTTAAGGAGATGAGCCAGGGGTGCACGTGTCCGCCGGAGATTCCGGTGTGCGTGTGCGGCAACGTGCCGATACTCAAGGTCATCACCCGCAAACCCTTGGTTGCCCAGCCTGATGAGGTGGAGCGCAACCCTCGGGCGAGATCAGCCAAAATCCGCGTGGCGCAGCGTCTGTAGGCGCGACCGCGCGATATTGGACCTCCCGCTCGCACCATAAACGAAGCTTAAACACACTACCAACGTACTCGGGATGGGAGGCGGCATATCATGGGCTACAACACTTCAAGCGCAGCACTCGCCTATGATATGAACGCCATGCCCGCCTATCGTGAGACGCCGCAGGCCCCCGTTGCTCCCCGTGAGCAGCGCGCGCCGCGCTTTGATGTCTACACGGGCGCGGGCCGTCAGGCAAACCAGGCGGTAAGCCCGGTTTTCATGAGCGTTCTTAAAACGTTTTGCATCATTGCGGCTATCTTCATGACGATCGGCGTCGCCCGCGTGGCGCTCGCCGGCGTTACGGCCCAGGTGCTCAACAGCAACGCCGAGCTTACCAGCACGCTCGAAAAGGCGACCGATGAGAGCTCCGACCTGGAGGTCATGCATTCGGTCTATGGCGCCGACACGCGCATTCGCGACCTTGCGGGCGCTTATGGCATGGTGGAGCCCAGCGAGAGCGTTACACTTGACTTTTCGCAGGATGCAGCCGCGGGCGCCAACGCGACCGCGACCGCTCAGTAGCAAGACGGTAGCTGAGTATGACAAATGACTATCGCCGCGGTTCCGATGGGGGCCGCGGTTCTGGACGTCCCTCGTCGCGGGGACGTTCTGGTTATCAAGGAACGGGTCGGCAATCTTACAACGCCGGGCAGTCCCGTGGCAACGACCCGGCGTCGCGACTTCGCGGCTCGGGCGGCCCTCAAGTGCATAACACCAGGTCGCGCAAGAGTTCGTCGACCGAATGGCTCACAGGCGCACCTCTGCCTCGCCGCAAAGCCGTCATGGGCTTCATCGGGCTTGGCTTGGGCTTGGGCGTCTTTCGCCTTGCCGACTATCAAATTGTCGAAGCCGATAAACTGCGCGAGCGTGCCGATGCGCGCCGCCTGCTTGCGCAGACCCTCTATGCCAAACGCGGCACCATCTACGACCGCAACGGCAACGTGTTGGCGTCGTCGGTCGAATGTCGCAACATCGCCGTGAACCCGCAGCTTGTCGAGGATGTTGACAAGACGGTGTCGGCGCTGGTCAAGGCAACTGGAATCGATAAAAAGACCTGCCGCAAGCTCGTTGAGTCCGATGGAACCTGGGTGTATATCAAGCGCCAGGTGGACGAAGACGATGTTGCGGCGCTGGAGAAGAAGAACCTGCCCGGCGTGCTTTTTGAGCAGGCCATGAAGCGCGTATATCCATACGGCAATCTGGCATCGCAGGTGCTGGGTGTAGTGAATGTAGACAACGACGGCTTGACGGGTCTCGAAAAGCAATACAACAAGCTTCTGACCGGCACGAACGGTTCTCTCGTACGCGAGCGCGCGAGGGACGGCAGCTATATCGCGGGCGGTGCCTATAAAAAGGTGGCTGCGGTCGACGGCGTTGATATCGTGACGACGCTCGACGTCAATATCCAGCGTGCGGCCGAGGATGCCCTGGCAGAGGCAGTTGAGAAGACTAAGGCCAAGAACGGCTCGGCGCTGGTCACCGATCCTACGACAGGCGAGATTTTGGCAGCCTGCTCGTACCCGACCTACGACCAGACCGATCTGGAGAATGCCAAGACCGAGGATATGAATCTGCGCCTGGTCACCGACGCCTACGAGCCCGGCTCGGTCTTTAAGACGCTCGTGGCGGGCGCCGGCTTCGACTTGGGCGTCGTGCGATCGAGTACGTCGTTTGAGGTGCCGGCGAGCATCAAGGTGGGCGACGATACCGTCACCGATGCCGACAAGCGCGACTATGCCATGACCATGGATGTGCGCGAGATGATGCGCCGTTCGTCCAACGTGGGCTTTGTCCTAGTGGGGCGCAAGATCGGTGCCGACGACTTTGCCGCCTATGTGGACAAGTGGGGCATCGGTCACAGCTCGGGTGTCGATTTTCCGGGAGAGAGCCTGGGTATCGTCAAGGAGCGTGACCAGTATGACGGCGCCACGCTGGGCTCGATGAGCTTTGGACAGGCACTGTCCGTCTCGCCGATTGAGATCGCACGTGCCGTGGGCGGCATCGCCAACGGCGGCGTGATGATGACACCGCACTTCTATAAGTCCAGCAAAGGCGACGAGAAGGACTGGGGCGAAGGCGAGCGCGCGATTTCGGAGGACGCCGCATCCCAGGTGACATCGTGCATGCAGACGGTCGTGTCCGAGGGAACGGGCGTTGGCGGCGCGGTTGACGGCTATGACGTGGCGGGTAAGACCGGTACGGCCGAACGTGCCGACGAGAACGGCGGCTACCTCAAGGAGAACTACATGTCGTCCTTTATGGGCTTTGCACCGGCACAATCGCCCAAGGTGCTGTGCTATATCACGCTCGACGGAACGCCGAGCGGCTCAGATGCCGCTGCGGTGCCGTTCCAGTCCATTATGGCCAACGCGCTCGACGTGCTGGGTATCCCGCACACGAAGTAGGGGGTTACAATCTTTGGGGCGTGGTTTGTTGTCCCATATGAGGGTGTTCACATGCCCTGCACCACGCATGTGCGGCGCTGGGATACAATACGCCGATAGCATTATTAGGTTTACAGGGGAGCTGCAATGATAGAGATCGCCGTCAACAACCTCGCGGCCGCAACAGGGGCCCGAACCGTGACGGGAGAAGCCGATCGGGTATGCCGCGGGTGCGTTATCGACTCGCGCCAGGTCGAGGAAGGGACGATTTTCGTCGCCTTTCCCGGTGAAAACGTCGACGGCAATGATTTTGCTTCCCGTGCCGTCCAGTCGGGTGCCGGCGCCGTCGTGATGACGCGTGAGCCCGAGGCCGAGCTGGTCTCGCTGGCGCAGGACAAGGGGTGCGCCATCCTGCTGACCGATGATCCCGAGGAGTTTCTGCTGCGTTTGGCGCACACGTATCGCCTGGAGCTTGGCTGCCTGGTCGTTGGCATTACCGGTTCCATCGGCAAGACGACGACCAAGGACGTGCTCGCCGCCGTGCTCGCCAAGCGCTATCGTGTCTGGGCCACCAAGGGCAATTTCAATAACCTGATCGGCATGCCGCTCACGGTGCTTTCCGCTCCGGCCGATACCGAGGTCCTGGTGCTCGAGATGGGTATGAACCATTTCCACGAGATTGAGCGCCTGTCCCAGTCCGCCAATCCCAACCTTGCCATCGTGAGCAAGATTGGTACCTCTCACATCGGCATTTTGGGCAGCCGCGAGAACATCGCCCGCGCTAAGGCCGAGATTGTCCAGGGTATGTGCGCCGCCGGCGACTTCTTGCCGCTGCTGGTTTTGGGCGGTGAGGACGACTTTACGCCGTTCATTCGCGATACGTTCGCCCAGCCTGCTGGTATCGACGTTATGCTGGCCGGCGTCTCGGACGACGATGAGGTCCGTGCCCGCGACATTCGTGTTGATGACGAGGGACGTCCGGTCTTTACGCTCGATTTTGGCCAGGGTGAGACGATCGATACCATGCTTGCCATCCCCGGCGTGCAGTCCGTTCCTAATGCCGTTAAGGCCGCCGCGGTTTCCTATCGCCTGGGCGTGACGCCCGAGCAGATCGATGCTGCTTTTAGGGGCCTCACGATCACCGGTCACCGCCAGGAGATCAAGCGCGCCAAGAGCGGTGCCCGCGTCATCGACGATTCCTATAACGCCAGTGCCGAATCCATGGCTGCTGGCCTCGATCTACTGTGCTCGCTTTCGTGCACGGGGTCTCGCATGGCGATCCTGGGCGAGATGGGCGAGATGGGCGATGAGGCTCCTCGCATGCATGAGCTCGTGGGCGCCTATGCCGCCGCCAAGAAGCTCGACATGCTGGCGTGCGTGGGTGGTGAGCTGGCCCAGCTTATGGCCGATGCCGCGCGCATGATGGGCATGGACGAGGACCGCATCCAGGTGTTCTCCGATTATCAGCAGGTGCTCGACCGCATGGGCGGCGCGCTTGAAAAACATGATGTTGTACTGGTCAAGGGTTCCCGCTTTGTTGAGCTTGACCGCTTTGTGGAAGGTGTGTGCTAGCCCATGTTCGGCAATCCCTCGTATCCAACGTATCAGGCTTTTTTGGGGCTTGGCATCGCCGCTGCCATTGCGCTGCTGCTCATGCCGTGGTGGATCAAGCTGCTGAAGGTCGAGGGTATCGGCCAGCAGGTTCGTGCCGACGGCCCCAAGCGTCATTTGGTTAAACAGGGAACGCCCACCATGGGTGGCGTTGTCATTCTCGTCGCGATTTCGCTGACCTGCCTGCTGATGGGCAAGCTCACCACCGAGCTCGTGCTCGTGCTGCTCGCCACGCTGGCGACCGGCGTGCTGGGCCTGATCGACGACCTGACCTCCGTTACGCATGGGCGCTCGCTCGGTCTGACGCCTCATGCCAAGATGATCGGCCTAACCATTATCTGTGTCACCTTTACGGTACTTGCCGTCAACTGGTGCGGCGTCGCCCCCGAGATTCGTTTTCCCGGCGGCCTGACGATTGACCTTGGCGTGCTTTCGACCACCATCTGCGGCCTTTCGTTCCCGTGGCTCTACATTGTCTTTTGCTGGCTGATGATCGCCGGTCTTTCTAATGCCGTGAACCTGACCGATGGCCTTGACGGTCTTGCCGGCGGCACCTCCATGATTGCCATGCTCGCCATGGCTGCCATGGCGTTTTTGCACGGAGACGTGAACCTGTCCATCTTCTGCACCGCGTGTGCCGGTGCCTGCTTGGGCTTTCTGTGGTTCAACTGCTATCCGGCGAGCATCTTTATGGGCGATACCGGCTCGCTTGCCCTGGGCGCCGCGTTTGCCTGCACGTCCATCATGACCAACACCGAGGTCGTCTCCCTCATCATCGGCGGCCTGTTTATCGTTGAGACCCTGTCGGTCATGATTCAGGTTGTCTACTTCCACTTTACGCACAAGCGCGTCTTCCTTATGGCGCCCATCCATCATCATTTCGAAAAGAAGGGCTGGGCCGAGACCAAGGTCGTCATCCGTTTTTGGATTATCGCTGCGGCCTTTGGTGCCGTTGGCCTTGCTTTGTTCTTCCAGTTGGGATAGTGGTCTTTCATGCCTCTTGCTGATGTCTTTAGCCTGCTCGTTTTGGGTCAGGGCAAATCCGGTCTCGATGTCGCCCGCTGGGCGCTGGCACATCCCGAGCGCGTAAGCACCGTTACCGTGTATGGCGGCGGCACCTCTGAGCCCAATGACGCCACGCGTGCGCTCGAGGCTGCTGGTGCGTCGTTTGTCTATGGGACCGAACAGGTCGAGGGCGCCTATGACGTATGCGTGACGTGCCCGGGCATCTCGGAGTTCTCGGGCTTCTTTAAGGCCGGGCGCGAGCATGCCGCCCAGATTATGGGTGAGCCCGAGTTTGCCTATCGCCTGTCGCCCGATAACTGGATTGCCATCACGGGCACCAACGGCAAGACGACCACCACGTCGCTGACTGATTTTCTGCTTAAGGCTGCCGGCGAGGCCAGCGTTGCTGTCGGCAACATCGGCGAGCCGCCGGTCAACGAGATTGACGGTCGAGCCCACAACGAGTGGTTTGTGGCTGAGCTCTCGAGCTATCAGATTGCTACGACAACCGAGCTCCACCCCCGCGTGGCGGTGCTGCTCAACATCACTCCCGACCACTTGGGCTGGCATAAGAGCCATAAGAACTATGCGCTTGCCAAGATCAAACTGTTTGACAATATGGTCGATGACGATCTGGCGGTTGTCGACGTCGAAGACGCCGGCATTCACGAGTTCGATGAGTACATCTACACGCCGGGTCGTCGCATCTGCAAGGTTGCCTTTGACGAGCCTGAGGGCGAGGATGCCGCCTTTGTGCGCGATGGCAAGATGATCGTGCGCCTGAAGGGCGTCGAGACCCCGCTCATCGCTACATCCGAGCTCAAGATCTCGGGCCATCACAATGTTATCAATGCCCTGTGCGCCGCCACGGCTGCCTTGGCGGTCGGTGCCGATGTCAATGGTGTCTGCCGCGGTCTTGCCTCGTTCCAGCCGCTCGAGCACCGCGTGGAGCCGTGTGGCGAGATTGACGGCGTGCGCTACGTCAACGATTCCAAGGCGACCAACACCGATGCGGTCGAGAAGGCACTGACGGCATTTCCCGATGACGACGTGATCTTGCTGCTCGGCGGCCACGATAAGGGCACGCCGCTCACGGACTTCGCGAGCGTCGTTATGGACAACGTGCGCTCGGTCGTCTGCTTTGGCGATGCGCGCGAGCGCTTCACCGCCGCTATGGACGAGGCCGATGTCGATGGCGATGTGGATATCGCCCAGGCGGATGACCTACGCGACGCCGTGGACGTCGCCCGTTCGCTGTCGAGCCGTGGTGACGTGATCTTACTTTCTCCTGCCTGCTCTTCGTTCGATGAGTTCTCGGGCTATGAGGAGCGCGGCCGCGTGTTTAAGGACTACGTGGCCCAGCTTGCCGCTGCAGCGAAATCACAAATGGAATAGGGGTTGCGGTGAGAGAGGAGAGCCCCCGACAAGGTATGAGGAGGCCCGACTCGGACCGTGCTTCCTCACGTCGTATCACACCGCGTTCCAGCCGCGGCGGGCAGTCGTTTAGCGAACGCTATATTGCCGGCGTTCCCGCCCGTATCATGCGCCCCCGTTTGATATTCATGGCCTGCTTGTTTACCTTGGTATGCTTTGGCCTGCTGATGGTGTACTCGGCGTCTTCGGTCGAGGCGCTGCACGAGAATGGCTCGGCGACGTTTTTTCTGGGTCGACAGGCCGCGTTTGCCGTGGTCGGTGTTCTGGCGCTGATTGCCATCGTGCGCGTTTTGCCGGACAGCTGGTTTGGGGAGGATGTGCTCAGGATCTTCCTCATAGGCATGATAGGGCTACTGTTTCTGGTGTTCTTGGTGGGCAGCGGCAGCCGTGGCGCCACGCGCTGGCTTAACATCGCCGGTATTCAGTTCCAGCCTTCCGAGTTTTTAAAGCCATTTGCCATTGCGTATTCGGCCATCATGCTTGATCGCTTCTTTTCGCCCGGTGGCAACATCAACGAATTCCTTCGCAAGATGGGCATCTACCTGGGCATTTCGCTCTTTCTGATCTTTATCCAGCCCGATTTCGGTACTGTCCTGATCATCCTGTTGACCCTCATGTGCATGGCGTTGTTTGCGGGTCTCGACCCCAGATTTATCATCGGCGTGCTACTCTTCGGCATTCTCGTGATCGTGATTGCGCTTGTCGCAGAGCCGTACCGTATGGTGCGTATTCAGGTTGCCTTGAACCCTTGGGCCGACGAGTATGGTGACGGCTATCAGGCCACGCTTGCCATTATGGCCTTTGCCTCGGGCGGTCTGTTCGGCCGTGGCATCGGCAACTCAACCATGAAGTACTCGTATCTGCCCGAGGCGCACAATGACTACATCCTGGCCATCATTGGCGAGGAAGTCGGTTTTGTCGGAACCGTGCTGTTCTTCTTGGTGTTTGCGATGCTGATCTACTCGGCGTTTCGCATTGCCGAGCAGGCGACCGATCGCCGGGGCGCGCTTATGGCGTCTGGCTCCGCGGTCATTCTCGCAGTGCAGTTTTTGATTAACGCGCTGGGCATCCTCAACGTGTTTCCCATGACGGGCAAACCGTTGCCGTTTATTAGCTACGGCGGTTCGTCGATTATTGTGTCGCTTATGCTTGCCGGGTTGATTCTGCGCGTTTCGTACGAGAGCGCCCGCCGCGATGAGTATGACCGCCGCCGTGAGAGCTTTGCCGTTATGGACGAGAGCACCGCCGGCGTGGCCCATGTGCGCGGTGAACGACCTTCGCGTAGCGGCTTTACCGTTCTGGATGGTTCTGCATCCGAGCCGGCAGCCCGTCCACGCCCGCGAACGGCTCCGCAAGGTCGTCCGCAGCGCCCCAGCCCTCGCAACGCGGGCGGCGGATATAATCGAATCGATTTGAACTCGGACCCGTCGGCACGTCTGCGCACCGACGACCAGGGACCGCGTGTACGAAGGGACTACCATGACCGATAAAATGACCGTTGCTATTGCAGCCGGCGGAACGGCAGGACACATCAACCCCGCGCTCGCCTTGGCCGAAGAGCTGCGTGACCGTGGCCACCGCGTTGTGTTCGTGGGCCAGTCGCGCAAGCTCGAGGGTCGTCTGGTCCCCGAGGCTGGGTTTGATTTTGTGCCCATTACGGTCACGGGCTTCGACCGCTCCCGCCCTTGGACGGCGCTGACCTCGCTGTGGCGTGTCAACAAGGCCAAGCGTGCGATCGCCAGTCATTTCTCAAAGGTCGGCAAGCCCGATGCCGCCATCGGTTTTGGTGCCTATGTCGAGGTTCCGCTGCTGGGGTGGTGCAAGGGCGCGGGCGTTCCGTATCTGCTGCATGAGCAGAACTCTGTTCCGGGCCTGGCCAACAAGATGATGAACTCCCACGCCGCCCGCGTGTGCATCTCGGTGCCGGCAGCGCGTTCGGTCTTTGAGCGCGAAGGTGACCCTGACCACGTGCTCATGACCGGTAACCCCGTACGTCGCTCGGTGATCGAGGGCAATCGCGCTCGCGGCCGCAAGGCACTTGGTGTTCCCGAGGACGCTACGCTGCTGCTCGTCTTTGGCGGTTCACTTGGCGCCCAGCACCTCAACGAGCGCGTGGTTTCGCTCAAAAACGAGCTGCTTTCGCGCAAGAACCTCTATGTGTTGCATTCGACTGGTGCCGACGGCTTTGAGGAGACCGAGCGCGCTTTGGCGCTGACGCCCGAGGAGGCGAAGCGTTACCGCGTCCAGCCTTACATCGACAACATGGGCGATATGCTGGCTGCTGCCGATTTGGTGCTCTCGCGTTCGGGCGCATCGAGCGTGGCCGAGATCGCTGCGCTCGCCGTGCCTTCGGTGCTCGTGCCGTACCCGCATGCGACGGCCGACCACCAAACCACCAATGCCCGTTATCTGGTCGACGCCGGGGCCGGCGTGCTCTGCGCCGATGCCGATATCGACGGTTCTGCCTTTGCCGATGAGCTGCTGCACCTGGTCGATGACGCGGCGGCACGCGACGCCATGCGTCAGGCGGCGCGTGGTCTGGCTCAGGATAGGGCCGCCGCTCTTCTGGCGGATGCGGTAGAGGGTTTGCGTTAGTTAGACGGGATATCGTCGGTCGCCCTCGCGCTGATGCGGTAGGTGCGGTACAGTTAACGGGTTACAGGCAGTGTTTACGCAAGGAGTACACGAGCACATGGCTGATTCCCAGACCGCAACCTCCGCGCCCGAGTTTAAGAGCGCCCACTTTATCGGTATCGGCGGCGCCGGCATGAGCGGCATCGCCCTCGTTCTGCACGAGCGCGGTTATGCCGTTACCGGCTCCGACCTTAAGACGTCACGTTATATCCGCCAGCTTACCCGCGCTGGTGTGAAGGTGCATGTGGGCCATGAGGCCGCCACGATCGACGAGGTCAAGCCCGACGTGGTTGTTGTCTCCACCGCTATTCCGGAGTCCAACCCTGAACTCGTGCGCGCTCGCGAGCTTGGTATTCCCGTGTGGCCCCGTGCCAAGATGCTCTCTGCTTTGGGCCACGGCTACACCACCGTCGCTGTTGCCGGCACGCATGGCAAGACCACCACGTCTTCGATGTGCGCCACCATGCTCGACCGCATGGGTCTGGATCCGAGCTTCCTGATCGGTGGCATCGTCGAGGGCTATGACACGAACGGCAAGAACGGCTCGGGCGACTACTTTGTCGCCGAGGCCGACGAGTCCGACAGCTCCTTCCTGTTCCTGAACCCCAACGTGGTCATTGTGACCAACGTCGAGGCCGACCACCTCGATCACTACTCGGGTATCGAGGAGATCGAGGCAACTTTCGCCAAATTCATGAGCCTGGTGGGCGAGGACGGCACCGTCATCGTCTGCGGTGAGGACCCGCATCTGGTCGAGCTCGCCAAGTCGACGGGCCGTCACGTGCTTTCCTACGGCTTTGCCGAGAGCAACGACATCGTCTGCGTGCACCCGGATGTCAAGGGCATCCAGAGTGACTTTATCGTTCGCTTTGAGGATGGCACTGAGCATGCCGTGGAGATCAAGAGCAATCCCGGTCGCCACAACATGCTCAACGCCACGGCGGTGCTCACCGTCGCCCATGTCCTGGGCCTTGACATCGACGCCGCCGCCAAGGCGCTCTCGAGCTTTGAGGGCGTCCGCCGTCGCTTTACCCACGTGGGCGATATCGATGGCATCACCGTGGTTGATGATTACGGCCATCACCCCACCGAGATCAAGGCGACGCTTGCTGCCGCTTCGTCGCTGGGCTACAAGCATGTCGACGTCGTGTTCCAGCCGCACCGTTATTCGCGTCTGCAGGCCCTGTGCGACGACTTTGCCGATGCATTTGCCAATGCCGATAAACTGCTGCTGATTGATGTGTTCTCGGCTGGCGAGATGCCCATTCCGGGTGTTACCTCTAAGATGCTCGCCGATACCGTGCGCGCCAAGCATCCTGGCAAGGAGGTCGTGTACTGCTCCAGCCGTCTTGAGCTCAATCAGGAGCTCGAGCAGATGGTGGGCGAGGGCGACTTGCTGCTCACTATGGGTGCCGGTGACGTTACGACCGTCGGCCCCGAGTTTATCGAGTATTTGACTGCCAAGAAAGACGCTTAAGTCTAATGGGTCTGTTTAACGCCGTCATGGCGCTCTCGGGCATGATCGACACGGATGTGATCGAGGACGAGCGCCTTGCGCGTCATACGAGCTATCGTATCGGCGGCAAGGCCGACCTCTTTGTGACGTGCCATAGCTATCATGCCCTCCGCCGCGCCGTGGCGGTGCTCGATCGCGAGCAGGTGCCGTGGGTCATCATCGGCAAGGGCTCCAATCTGCTGGTTGCCGATGGCGGTTATCGCGGTGCCGTCATTTCGCTCGGACGTGAGTTTCAGCGCACGGTTGTTGCCGATGACGGTTGTACGCTGACGGTCGGTGCGGGCGTGATGTTTGCGCGCCTGGTCAACGATGCCCTGTCGCGTAGCCTCTCGGGCCTTGAGTTTGCCGTTGGCATCCCTGGCTCGGTTGGCGGTGCGATATCTATGAATGCAGGCACACGGACCGAGTGGATTGGCTCGCTGGTTGAGGATGTCGTAACGTTTGACCCGGCATCTGGTATCAAGCATTATGCGGGGTCCGAGATCACTTGGGGCTACCGCGAATGTAGCCTTCCCCGCAATGAGATCATCCTCGAGTGCGTGCTCAAGCTTAAACCGGCGCCCAAGGCCGACATTCGCGAGCGCATGGAACGGTACCTGACGAGGCGCAAGCGTACGCAGCCCATGGGTCGCGCATCCTGCGGGTCAGTCTTTCGCAACCCGCCCGATGCGAGTGTGGGCAAGCTTATCGAGGATTGTGGATTAAAGGGTTTTTCGATTGGCGGCGCGGAAGTTTCGCCCGTTCACGCTAATTTTATCGTTAATAACGGAACTGCCTCGGCCGATGACGTTGCCGCGGTTATCAGACATGTGCACGGAAAGGTGAGGGAGGCGTATGGCATCGAGCTCAGACCGGAAGTTAAATTCCTCGGCTTCTAGAGCATCGAAACCTACCTTCCGCCGCGCCGGAGGGCGTTCCGGCGCGCCTGCCAAACCTCAACGCAATACCGTCGCGCACTCTAAGTCTGTCGGGCATGCTCGACAGGCCGGGCGTCCGGTCGTCGGCTCTCAGCTCGGTAATCGTCCGGCCGCAAAAAAGTCCTCGCGTTCCTCGGTGACGCCTAAGCCTGTTATGGGCGCCAAGCCTGCCCGTCCCATGGCAACTCCTAAGCCCTCGACGGGAACTAAGGCGGCGCGTCCGGGTCGCACGCTGGGCGCATCGAAACCGCGCTCGCTGACATCGGTGCCGGCTACCGCCAAGAAGCCTTCGGGTAAAAAAGGCGTCAACCCGTTGTCTTCACTTGGGGCGATGGCAAATAAAACGTCAGACGCCGCTTCTCTCGTTACAGGCAAAGGCAAAATCGTGGGCGGCGTTCTGGCCGTCTTGGCCGTGTTCGTCGTCGTTGCCATCGTGGTGATCAACTCTGGATTGTTTACCGCCACTGATATTCAGATTCAAGGCAGCGAGCATGTGACGAAGCACGATGCTATCCAGCTGATCGATTTGCCCGAGGGAACATCGCTTTTTAACGTCGATCCCGACCAGATTACCGAGGACCTCAAGCAGAACCCGTGGGTCTCGGGCGTGGATGTCCAGCGTCAGTTCCCGCATACGCTCATCATTACGCCTATGGAGTGCAAGGTCATCGCAATTGCCTATATCAGCTCCGATGACCTTGCCTGGGCCATCGGGGATGATGACACCTGGATCGCCCCGCTGTCGACGTCGGTCGAAGTGGATGACCAGGGCAACGTCATCACGACGGGGCAGGGCTCAAATACCCTGACCGGCATTGATGCCGCGCTGGCGCTCGCTAAGCACTATGGCGCGGTGTTGTTGACTGATGTCTCGGCGGATGTCGCTCCGGTTTCCGGCCAGGCGGTGAGCTCCAAGGCCGTTAAGGCTGGCTTGGATTATGTGCGTGGTTTTTCGAGCGAGTTCTTGGGACAAGTCAAGGATATTTCCACGCCTTCGGTCGAAGCCATCTCGGCAAACCTCAATAACGGCATTGAGGTGTCGCTGGGCGATTCGAACGATATCGTCAAGAAGGAGCGCGTAGTCACCAAGCTGCTTTCGCAGGTAGAGGGCGTAACGTATATCAATGTGCGTTCTCCGGGTAACTATACATTTAGGAACGCTCCGACCTCGTAGCGCTGGTTGATGCTTTGTTGAGGGGCCATACCACGCCGTTTATCTGGTTTGTTTGGTTTTCACGGTCAATTATTTGACTGATACGTTCATAATGTGCAAACATAATACGGTTTACCTTTGCATTTACTTTCAACCTGAAGGTTAATGTGCGCAGGGGTCGACCCATGCTATGGCTATAACCTTTGTTCGGAGGACCGACATGCACGAGACAGAGATCAACAACTACCTTGCCGTCATTAAGGTGGTCGGCGTCGGCGGCGGCGGTACCAACGCGGTCAATCGAATGATCGAAGAGGGCATCCGCGGCGTCGAGTTTGTTGCCATCAACACCGATGCTCAGGCACTCGCGATCTCTGATGCCGATATCAAGGTGCACATCGGCACCGACCTTACCCGCGGCCTGGGCGCCGGCGCCAACCCCGAGGTTGGCCGCAAGGCTGCCGATGAGTCCCGCGACGACATTGCCGAGGCGCTCGCTGGCGCCGACATGGTGTTCATCACCTGCGGCGAGGGCGGTGGCACCGGTACCGGCGCTGCTCCCATCGTTGCCGATATCGCGATGAACGAGGTCGGTGCGCTGACCGTCGCCGTCGTGACCAAGCCCTTCACCTTCGAGGGCCGCAAGCGCAAGAAGAGCGCCGAGGAGGGCATCAAGACCCTCTCCGATTGCGTCGACACCATGATCGTCATCCCTAACGATAAGCTGCTCGACATCGCCGAGAAGAAGACCACCATGCTCGAGGCCTTCGCGATTGCCGATGGCGTCCTTTCCCAGGGCACCCAGGGCATCACCGACCTCATCACCGTCCCCGGTATCATCAACCTGGACTTCGCCGATGTTAAGACCATCATGAAGCAGGCCGGTACCGCCATGATGGGTATCGGTACCTCTTCTGGGGATACCCGTGCCGTCGACGCTGCCCAGCAGGCCATCTCCAGCCCGCTGCTCGAGAGCTCCATCGATGGTGCCACGCGCGTGCTGCTCTCCATCGCCGGTTCCAAGGACCTGGGCATCCAGGAGATCAGCGACGCCGCCGACGTTGTCGCCAACGCCGTCGACCCCGAGGCCAACATCATCTTCGGTACCGTTGTCGACGAGTCCCTGGGCGATCAGGTGCGTATCACCGTCATCGCTACGGGCTTCTCCGACTCCAACGTCAACCGTCAGGACGAGCTCTTTGCTGCTCAGCAGTCTCAGAGCAAGGCCGCTGCCTCCGCTGAGCCGCAGCGCACCGCTCCGGCCACGAGCCCGGCTCAGGCCGCTCCGACCCGCAACGTCGGTGGCACCGAGCTTCCTAACTTCGGCAACGATCAGTTCGAGCTTCCCGACTTCCTGAAGCGCGGTAGCTTCTAAGTCGTTCTTTGCATTGTTGTGCACAGGGGCGTGTCCGTATGGACGCGCCCTTTTTATTTCGACTTTGTAAACTAGAACCTCCAATCTCTTTACGTTCCCTTTACGATTGCCTCCAGCGCAGCAGGTATCCTTTTAGAGAAGTATGACAGCCGTATAAACGCGGGCTGTAGCGGCGATGCCGCGGTACTTGTGTTATTAGGAGGCTTTAGTATGGCAGCACGTGCGGACAACGTTTCGCGTGTCGACCATGATGGAGTTACGTTGGTGGAGGGCGCGACATCCGATGTTCGCTTTGCCTTCACCGAGCGCGCCGGTGGCGTTTCCGAAGATGCGTACTCCTCACTCAACTTGGGCTCGCATGTTGGCGATGACCCCTTTGCTGTTCAAGAAAATCGTCGTCGTGCGCTCGAAGCTATGGGTGCCGCCGAGTGCGAGCACAACCTGCTCGTTCCCAATCAGGTCCATGGTGATCATATCGTTGCGGTGACCTCGAACGGCGCCGACGATCTCGAGAACATTCGCGAGCAGATTGCCGAGGGCTGTGATGCCATCGTCTGCACGGCGCATAACGTGCCCGTGCTGCTCTGCTTTGCCGACTGCGTTCCCGTGGTGCTGGTGGCCCCTGGCGGATTTGCCGTGGTGCACTCCGGTTGGAAGGGCACGATTGCACGTATTTCTGCCAAGGCGTGCCAGGCGCTTTGCGATGCTGCCGGCTGCGATGCGAGCAACGTTTCCGCCTATATCGGCCCCCATATCTTGGGTGACGAATATGAGGTATCCCAGGAACTCATGGATCGCTTTGCCGCCGAGTTCTCTTGCATCGATGCGAGTGCCTCTCGCATGCTCGATCTTTCCGCTGCCATTCGCGAGGCGCTGGTAGATGTCGGTGTCGACGCGGATAATATCGTGGATACCCAGCTTTCGACTGTGCGTCAGAACGACCGCTTTTATTCCTACCGTAACGAGGACGGCACCTGTGGGCGCCATGCTGCGATCGGCGTGATGCTATGAGAAAGATCGTATCGGTCCTGAGCGCCGCTGTGCTTACGCTTACGCTGTGCGCCTGTTCTTCGGGATCTTCTACCTCTTCCATTACCGTCGCCGGCTCCACGACCTGCCTTCCTATCGCCGAGATTGCGGCCGAGGGCTTTAAGGAGGAGACCGGCATCGACGTGCTCGTTTCCGGTTTGGGTTCTTCCGCTGGCATCGAGGCCGTCAGCGCCGGCACGGCCGATATCGCCAGCTCCTCCCGTGGACTCAATGCCGACGAACAGGATCTGGGCCTGACTCCCATCGTCATTGCCCACGACGGTATCGCGGTCATCGTGAACGACGATAACCCGGTCGATAACCTCTCGACCGAGCAGCTCCGCGATATTTACGCCGGCAAGATCACCAACTGGAAAGAAGTCGGTGGCGAGGACCTGAGGATCCAGGTCATCAATCGAGATGAGGCGTCCGGCACGCGTGAGGCCTTCCGCACCATCGTGATGGACGGCACCCCGTTCGATCGCCGCTCGGCCGTTCTTTCGGGCACGGGCCAGGTGCGCGACGTGGTATCTCGTTCGCGCGGTGCCATTGGCTACATTTCGCTGGGCTTCGTCGATAGCCTCAACGCCAAGACCTCGGTCAAGGCCGTCTCGGTCAATCATGTTGAGGCGTCCGAGAAGACGGTCGCGAGCGGCGGCTATCCCATCTCACGCGACCTTTACTTCTTTGTGAAGGGTGCGCCTTCGCAGCAGGCGCAGGATTACATCGACTATGTGACGTCCGAAAAGATGGACAAGCAGATTCGCGAGGCGGGCTTTATTCCCGTCACCAACGACGAGAAGGGGAGTGAGTAGCATGGAAGCACAGGAAAACTCCCAGACTGAGCAGAATGTTCAGACGCCCAAGAAGCGCGAGCTGGCGCTCGTATCGCACAGTACCTATATCAAGGAGAAGGCGCTGCAGTGGATCTTCTTTGCCTGCGCGTTCTTGGCGGTCGTTACCGTCATCCTGATTTTTGTCTTTACCACGTACTCGGCGCTGCCCGTCTTTACTGACATCGGTCTGGCGGACTTCTTTAGCTTTACGTGGGCGCCTTCCGAGGGCCACTACGGCATCTTGTCGCTGCTTGCCGGCTCGGGTCTGGTGACCGTCGGTGCGCTCGCCATGGGCGTGCCGCTGGGCGTGGGTACGGCCGTTTACCTGGTCGAGATTGCCAGCAAGCGCGTGCGCAAGCTCATCAGCCCCGCCGTTGACCTGCTGGCGGGCATACCCTCCATCATCTACGGCTTCTTTGGCATGATCATCATCCGCCCGTTTATCGCACAACTGACCGGCGGCCTTGGTTTTGGTGCGCTGACGGCGTGGTTTGTGCTCGCCATCATGATCGTCCCTACCATCACCACGCTCACCATCGATGCTCTCAATTCCATTCCCATGGGCATTCGCGAGGCATCGTATGCCATGGGCGCCACCAAGTGGCAGACCATCTATAAGGTCGTGCTACCTGCCGCGAAGCTGGGTATCGTTGATGCCATCGTGCTGGGTATGGGCCGTGCCATCGGTGAGACCATGGCCGTGCTCATGGTCGTGGGTAACGCTCCGGTTATTCCCGACAGCATCGCGAGCCCCATCTCGACGCTCACGAGCCAGATTGCGCTCGACATGAGCTATTCCTCGGGTCTGCACCGCTCGGCGCTGTTCGGCATGGGCGTGGTCCTGTTTATCATTTCCGCCACGCTGGTGGGCATCGTCCGTCTGATTTCCAAGAAGAAGAGGGGGTAGGCTATGTCCGATTCCGTTGACACGACGGTCGATACGACCTCGTCGCGCGAGCGCATTAAGCGTGCCCTTTCCCACGGCAAGAAGGGCCGCATCAACAAGGACCTGTCCAACAAGATCATGCTTGGCGTGTTCCGTGCCGCGGCATACATCACCACGCTGGTGCTGGTCGCTATCATCGCCTACGTGGTCATCAACGGCCTGCCACACATCTCGCTCGACTTTATCTTCGGTTGGCCCCAGGGCGTCAACGCCGAGGGCGGTATTTGGCCCACGATCGTCTCGACCGTCTATGTGACGGCGCTCGCCATGCTTATCTGCACGCCGATCGCTGTGCTGGCAGCCGTCTATCTGGCCGAGTACGCCAAGCAGGGCAAGATCGTCGAGCTCATTCGCTACGCTGCTGACGCTTTGGCCTCGGTGCCCTCCATCGTTATGGGCTTGTTTGGCTACGCCTTGTTTGTCGAGGCCATGGGCCTGGGCCTTTCGATGGTCTCTGCCGCTCTGGCGCTGGCGCTTCTGATGCTGCCCATCGTAATGCGCACCACCGAAGAGGCCATTCGCGCCGTTCCGCGCTATATCCGTTGGGGCGCGTACGGCCTGGGCGCCACCAAGTGGCAGGTTGTCTCCAAGATCGTGCTTCCTTCTGCCTTTGGCCGTATTGCCACGGGCATCGTCCTTGCCATCGGCCGCGCCATCGGCGAAACCGCGGTGGTGCTCTACACCATGGGCCAGGCCATCAATCTACCTATCTCGCCGCTCGATTCCGGCCGCCCCATGACGGTTCACCTGTACCTGCTTGCCAACGACGGCATCAACATGAACGCAGCCTATGGCACCGCGCTCTTGCTGATGGTGATCATTCTGGCCTTCAACCTGTTTGCGCGCTTCCTGTCGCGCAAGCGTCGCTAGTTAAGGAGTCCCATGTCCGTTTATCAGTCCGCTCCCACGCTGGAGCAAGCGGCCATTACGGCCAAGGATTTCAACTTTTGGTACGGTGACTTTCATGCGCTGACGGGGCTTGACCTCAACATCGCCAAAAACGCCATCACCTCCTTCATTGGCCCTTCGGGCTGCGGCAAGTCGACGTTTTTGCGCTGCATCAACCGCATGAATGACCTGATCGAGGGCACGCGCGTCGAGGGCACCATGACGCTCGACGGCAACGATATCTATGCCGAGGGTGTCGACCCGGTCGACCTCCGTCGCCGCGTGGGCATGATCTTTCAGCAGCCCAACCCGTTTCCCAAATCCATCTACGAGAATGTCGCCTTTGGCCCTCGTCTGCAGGGCGTGACTAGCAAAAGCGACCTCGATGACATCGTCGAAGAATCGCTCAAGCGCGCCAACCTCTGGAAAGAGGTATCCAATCAGCTCAACAAGGATGGTTTGGCGCTCTCGGGCGGTCAGCAGCAGCGTCTGTGCATCGCGCGCGTGCTTGCGGTGCAACCCGATGTCCTTCTGATGGACGAGCCCTGCTCCGCCATCGACCCCACGTCCGTCTCTAAGGTCGAGGATTTGATGGCCGAGCTGGCGCCCGAGATGACGATCATCATCGTCACGCATTCAATGCAGCAGGCAGCTCGTATTAGCGACTACACCGCATTCTTCTTGCAGGAAGTTGCCGGCGAGCCCGCCACACTCATCGAGTATGGTCAAACCGACGCGATCTTCACCAGTCCGGTGGACTCGCGGACGGAAGACTATATCACCGGCCGCTTTGGCTGATCGGTGCGACTAGTCCCAAGCCGATCGGACCTGGTCCGGTGCGTATTCACTGTGCGGGCGGCATGACCGCACCCAACTGATTGGAGTGAACCATGCGTAAACTGTTTTCCCGTCAGCTCATCGAGGCCCGCCACGAGATGCTAAGCATCTACGAGGCCGTCGATCTGGCCCTCCACGATGCCGTTAAGGCCTATGTGACCGACGACCGCAAGATCGCCACCAAGACCAAGAAGCGCACGCTTTCGATTGACGCGCGCTGCGCTAACTTGGAGGCCGTGTGCTACAACCTGATCGCCACGCAGTCACCGGTCGCCTCCGACTTCCGCCTGCTTCAGACGATCATCTACGTCGACTTTAACCTGCAGCGCATGACCGATAAGGTCCGTCAGATCTGCCGCGCCACGCGTCATATGATCAAGGCCGACATCTCGCTGCCCAAGGAGCTTGTCGGCACGGTTGAGGCCGAGGCTGAGGCTGTCTACCAGGTGCTGGGCTCTTCGCTTTCCGCGCTCGTCACCAATGATATGTCCATCATCTGCAACTTGGCCGTCGAGGACGAGCCAGTGCACGCCGCCTACGAGAAGTTCTTCCGCACCTTTAACCGTATGGATACGGGCGACTTTATGGACGACGGCAGCAACTATGACGACCTGCGCCGCGCCATCATGGTTTCGCGCTACCTCGATCGTATCGCCTCGATTTCGATCGATGCCGCCTGCCGTCTGACCTTCCTTTTGACCGGACAGCGTTTGACTGCCGGCGATATCGCCCGTACGGACGAGGATGAGCTTGAGAGCATGCGCGTGCCTTCGGGCGAGGGTGTCATCATGAGGCCCGCCGTGGATGCGGGCTATGTTGCCAAGGTGCCTGCTAACGAGGTGAGCGAGGGTCTTCGCTACCTGCTCGAGCACCTCGAGGACGAGGATGACACCGAGGATGATGAGGAGTAGGGCAGCTCCGTTCGTCGAAAGATTGTAAATACCTAAGTGAGCGCGGCCTTGCACATGCGGGGCTGCGCTCTTGCGTTAGCATGGGACTACTTGTTTGGCTGTCAGCGGAGGCGATTGGCAATGGATAACTATTTGGACTTGATGCGCGCTCGCCGCGAGCAGATTCTGGAGCGTTTTTATGCGGCACTCGATCGCGCGGGCCGTCCCCACGATGCTGCGCGACTGATTGCCGTCTCCAAGACTGTTGGCGTCGATGAGACCGTTGCCGCTATTCAGGCGGGGTATCGCCATTTTGCCGAGAACCGCCCGCAGGAGCTCGTCCGCAAGCTTGCGGGCCTCGCGGAGCATCCGGAGCTACCCGAGGTGCGCTTCGATATGATCGGCAACCTGCAGACCAACAAGATCAATGCGGTTCTGGGCTCGGCCCAGCTGATTCATTCGGTAAGCTCGCTGCATTTGGCTCAGGCCATCTCGAGCCGTGCGGTCCGTAAGATTGAGGCGGGCGAGCTCTCCGGCCCCCAGCGCGTGCTGATCGAGGTCAATGTGAGCGGCGAGGAGTCCAAGGGCGGCTTTTCGCCCGACGAGGTGCGAGACGCCGCGGGTGAGCTTGCGGAGCTTGAGGGAATTTGTGTGCAGGGCCTTATGACTATGGCACCCCGGGGGAATAAGGATGTGGCGCGCCGCACTTTTGCCGGACTTCGCGAGCTAAGGGATGAGCTTGAGGCGACGCACTCCGACCTGAGCCTGCCCGAACTTTCCTGCGGCATGAGCGAGGACTTTGAGCCTGCTCTTGAGGAAGGCTCTACGCTCGTTCGCCTGGGCAGGGTAGTATTTAGCCCGGAGTTTGCAGTAAAATAAGGCTCTGAAGTGCGCACTGATTATCGGAGCGCCTGCACTAAACCGCGAGAGGACACAACCATGGGCTTCCTTGACGAGATTAAAAATAAGATGCACCTGGGCGGCCAGCAGGGTTACGACCAGGGTTATGGTCAGGACGACGACTACGGCTACGATGATGGCTATGACGACGGCTACCAGAATAACGGTTACAGCGGTGCCTCGGGCGAGGGCTTCTACACCCAGGACGAGCCGAGCAACGGCCTGTTGGGTCAGACGCGCCGCGGCGAGGCCGAGTCGGTGGCCGTGTACACACGCTCCGGTCAGCTGGTCGGCGACGATTCTCGCCATGCTACGACCTACAACCCGCCATCGCGCTCGCAGGAGACGGTTGCGGGCGGTTATCGTCCCGGTGCCTACGACACGCCGTCGAGCTACGCCGAGAGCACGCGTGCCCGCGCTGCTGCCCCCGCACCCGCTCCCTCACCGAGCGATGCCTCGGCGTATGCGAGCAACATCATCAATGCTACGCCGCAGCTGCCGGCTTACGTCCTGCGCCCCGAGAGCTATGACGACGTGGAGACCGTCGTGCGCCGCGTGCGCACCAAGCAGCCTGTCGCGCTGATTTTTGTGGGCGTTCGTACCGAGGTCGCCAAGCGCGTCCTGGACTTCTCTTACGGCTTTGCCTGCGGCCTGGGTGCCACCGTCAAAGAGGTGGGCGATCGCGTGTTTATGGTGCTGCCCGCCGGTTGCGAGGTCAAGGATTCGGACCTCAAAAAGCTCCGTGCCGACGGCTACCTTAAGTAAAGACAAGACGAGGAGATTCTCATCAACATCTACACCATTGTCCAGTTGGTCAATACGCTGTTCAACTTCTACTCCACGCTCATCGTGGTCTACTGCCTTATGACGTGGATCCCTATGAAACAGGGCGGATTGCTACAGGATATCGCCGCCGTCCTCGATAGCGTGTGCGGCCCGTGGCTCAATTTGTTCCGCCGGTTTATCCCGCCCATGGGAGGCGTCGATTTTTCACCGGTCGTTGCGATTATTGCGTTGCAGTTGGTGCAGAAGCTGGTTCTGCAACTTCTTATAGGTATACTCATATAAAACTGGCTTAGTAACTCACGTCGGGCGCACGGCGCCAAGGCGAAGATAAAGGAGAACTTGTTATGGCTATTACCCCTGCTGACATTCAGGCTCAGACTTTCTCTGAGGCCAAGCGCGGCTATGATCCCGCCGAGGTCGACGTCTTCTTGGAGACGCTGTCCTCCGAGGTTGACGCTATGCTTGCCAAGATTGTCGATCTTAAGGGTCGTCTGACTGCCACCGAGCAGCAGCTTGCCGACACGCAGGCCCAGCTTGCCCAGGCTCAGGACGCTGCCGCTCAGGCCGTTCCCGCCGCTCCTGTGGCCGCTCCCGCACCCGACTTCTCCGCTCAGGAGCGCCAGATCTCCGCTGCGCTGATCGCTGCCCAGCAGACCGCCGAGGGCATCGTCAACGACGCCAACGAGAACGCTGAGCGTATCCGCAACGAAGCCGACGCCAAGGCCCGCGAGGTCATCCGTCAGGCCCTGACCGAGAAGCAGGCCGAGCTCGAGGAGATCGACCGTCTGAAGGCTTCCCGTGAGGAGTTCAAGGCCGAGTACCTCAAGCTCATCCAGCACTTCATGGACGATGCCCAGAATTCCTTCCCCGCTGATCTTATGGCCTCCACGCCGGTTGGTTCTGCCGCTTCTCCTGCGGTGACCGTTCCCGCCGCCGAGCCGCTGCCTGTCGCTGATCCGGTTGTCCCCGTGGCTGACCCCTTCGCCCCGATCGACAACTTTGCTGCCGACGACCTGGACTAGCTCCAGAGCTACAATCTAGTGCCCTTAAGAGGAGCTCGCACCTGCGGGCTCCTTTTTTGTGGCTGCATACGGGTTGGGAAACAAAACGCCGAGCTCTGCGTGCGATAGGGCAGAACTCGGCGAAAGGGTGAGCGGTAAAAGGTAGATTTTAGGGCATGCGCAAGAACTACTTGAGGAGGAAGTCGGAGAGGGGAATGGTACGGGCCTCGCGATGCTCGGGATCGGCGATGTGGTCGGCAGGATAGCCGCAGACGAGCATGTGATAGGGATAGACGCCCTCGGGCAGGTTGAACCGCTCTCGGGCTAGCTCGGGCTTAAAATGGCAT
The DNA here is from genome assembly GCA_902470095.1 of uncultured Collinsella sp. Lineage (GTDB taxonomy): Bacteria > Actinomycetota > Coriobacteriia > Coriobacteriales > Coriobacteriaceae > Collinsella. Next base: position 588 of record CABRFG010000033.1, on the reverse strand, counting down.
ACCCAACACGTTCCCAGGCCTTGCTCCTCGGCCTCCATCATCATTTGATCGCAAACAATCGAGGTGTCGATAGCGCTGGAGTTCATCTGGTCATAGGGGCGAACCCAAGCGTCGTCGGTAACGCTGCAAATGAGGAAGATGAGCGGAGCGCCAAAGATGGACCCATCACGAGCAAACCGAGGCTGACAAGCAGCCGCCTTCTCCAAAAGCTCGGGTGTATCCAACACCATCACACGGGTTGGATGATTATTACAAGCAGAAGGAGCAATACGCCCAGCCTCAACAATGGCATCCACCACAGCCTGCTCCACAGCCCGAGCCTCAAACAAACGACAAGAATACCGAGACCGAGCCAGATCCAAATACCCCATAACCAAACCCTCCAAAGTCAGCGAATCAATCCAAGGTAAATCAAAAGGTACCCAAGGCTACGCTCAGCCAAACGCTCAATGCAGCCCCAAAGTATCCAATCGGGCATAAAAGGCCGCATCATCCAGGTTCCCATCGCATTCTAACCATCAGCCAAAGTTCCCAATGGTGGTATGTAAGGCGAAGGGCCGGCACCTGTTTACTTTCGAACGACTCTGC
>CABRFG010000032.1 GCA_902470095.1 uncultured Collinsella sp. | reverse complement strand
GCTCGGCTTGGACGCGTTTGATGCGTTGGTTCGCCGCGCCCGCACGTGCCGTCGTTTTGACGAGTCTATGCGAGTGCCGCGCGAGTTTTTGCTCGAGCTGGCGGAACTTGCGCACCTGGCTCCCTGTGGTGCCAATTCTCAGCGTCTGCGTTTTCATGTGGTAAGCGGTGCAGAGGACTGCGCGCGTGTATTTGACGAGCTCGCATGGGCCGGCGCACTTAAGGACTGGCCGGGTCCTGCCGAGGGTGAGCGCCCGACCGGCTACATCGCGATTCTTGCTGAGCGCGCCGTTCCGGGCAAGCCCGCCGCTCCCATTACCGATGTCGACACGGGCATTGCCGCGCAGACGATGATGCTCGCCGCCCGCAGCGCCACGCCCGAGGTGGCAGCCTGCATGTTCAAGGCCTTTACGCCCCACGCGATCGATGCCATGGGGCTCGATAACGACAAATATGAGCTCAAGCTGATCATGGCGTTTGGCGTTCCGGCCGAGACACAGGTGATCGATGCGATCGATTCCAACCCCGACGGCTCCATCAATTATTGGCGCGACGAGGCGCGGGTGCACCACGTACCCAAGCGTCCGCTTGCCGACGTGCTGCTGTAGTTGTGCGTCGTTGCGGCGCAATCCGGCGGCAAAATCACCACAAAGACTCCTGTCCCCTTTGTGGTGGTACGAGGGGAGGGCATGTGGCCGATCTGTATTTGGTGCGGCATGGGCAGACTGAGCTCAATGTGCAGAGCATTTTGCAGGGCTGGCACGATTCGCCGCTTACGGCGCGCGGGCGTCAGCAGGCGCTGGCGACGCGCGCGGCGTTTGAGGCGCACGGCGTGGCCTTTGATCATGTGTATTCCTCGCCGTTGGGCCGGGCGCGGCATACGGCCGAGCTTATCGTTGGCGAGGGCCGTTCCATTGAGCTGGTCGATGACCTGCGTGAGTGGCATTTTGGCTCGCTGGAGGGCACATCAAATCGCGAGATGCCGCCGCAGCCCTGGGGCGATTATCCGGTGGCCTTTGGTGGCGAGTCGGAAGTGCGGCTTCAGTCGCGCATGGTCGCGGCGCTGTCCCGCATCATGGCCAGGCCGCAGCACGACTGCGTGCTGGCGGTTTCCCACGGCTCAGCCTGCCAGGAGTTTCTTGAGTATGTGACTGGCGAGGGGGAGCTACCCGACAACGGTGCCGTGCTTCATTTTGGCTATTGCGACGGGGCGTTTTCGCTCTTGGGTTGGTAACGAACGAAAGGACCCCTATGAATAAAGATCTGTATCTGGTCCGTCATGGACAGACGATATTCAACCTTAAGCGTATCATTCAGGGGTGGAGTGACTCGCCGCTTACGCAGTTGGGTTGCGACCAGGCGGCGCGCGCCGGCATGTTTTTACGTGCGCGTGGCATTGAGCCCGATCATGCCTACACCTCCACGCTTCATCGCACCGAGCAGACTATCGCCAACTTGTGGCCGGGCTTGGCGTACGAGCGCCTGGACGGCCTGCGTGAGTGGTTCTTTGGCGACTTTGAGGCCGAGCGCGTGGTGCTCATGCCCGAGCGCCCGTGGCGCGACTTCTATCGCCAGTTTGGCGGCGAGGGCCAGATGCAGGTGCGCGAGCGCATGGTGGCGACGTTGACCGAGCTTATGCAGCGTCCGGACCATACGTGCGTGCTCGCGGTAAGCCATGGCTCGGCCATCAAGGAGTTCATGGACCACGTGAAGGGCGTGGCGGCCGACGAGCGCGATCGCGTGCCGGGCAACTGCGCGGTGCTGCACTTTGCGTTTGACGACGAATCCGACACGTTTGAGCTGATTGAGATTTTTACGCAGGAGGATTACGCACGCGAGCTGGGCCTTGAACCGCTTGTGGCTACTGCAGGTCCGCAGCGCGGATAACGCGAGCGTGGCGGCTCGGGTCGCCGGCATAACTTCTCGACGCAAAAGGGGCGGAGATGCATGTACCTGCTGCATCTCCGCCCCCTGTTTGTTGAGCTGCCGATTTTTGTGCTGCGCGGTCTGGTCTTGCTAGAACCGCGCGACTTGGTGCGTGAGCAGACCTGTCGGAACCTGCGGCGCGGCGCCGCTGACCTGCGCGGCGGGGAACAGTGCGGCTACAGCAAAGTTGAACGGCTCTTTGCCCGTGTAGGTGCCGGCAGCATGGGCATCGTCGGCCAGGAGCTGTGATGCCTCGAATAGTGCGGCAGCGTAGGCAGGGTCGTCGGCCAGTGCCGGCTCCGGCGCCTGGTCGAGCATGGCACGGATGGCGCCGACGGCGTCCTCGCGCTTGACCTCCCACACGCGGTGCGTAATGCCCGCGGGGTCGGTGACGGCGTAGAGCGAGGCGCCCTCTTTGGCAGCGCCCAGGATGATGTCCATGACGGGCGACGCCTCGTAGGCGAGCGGCACGGGACGCGGCTGCACCTTGAGCTCGGCGATCGCGCGCGCGGCGGCGGCCACGTCGGCGCTGGCATCGCCCTTGCCGTCCGCAAGTACACTCGTCGGGCAGATCGCCACGACACCCGTCACACGTCCCGGCTCGCCCGAGCATTCGTACACGTAATACGCCGCACCCGGGTCCTTGAGCATCAGACCATCGGCAATGGCTCCGCGCAGGGCATCGTTGCCGCTTAGGATGCTGCCCATTGCAGGCAGCGCCTCGAGCACGCGGTCCTGAGCCGGGCGGATGCAGGGAAACGGAAGTGCTTTCATGGACGGTCCTAACGCGCGAGTCGGTTTGTTCGCGGCTTATTATGCCCCAACTTGGCCGCTTGCGTCCCAGAGCACGTTATCGGCGAGCGCGATTAGCACCTGCTGACAACGAACGATATCGGCGTGGGGCACATATTCGTTGGGCTTGTGGGCGAGCGCGAGCGACCCGGGACCGTAGCTCATGCAATTGCGGTTACGCGTCTTGCCGGCAATGACGGCAGTGTCGGTGTAGCCGGTAAAGAAGCCGACGGTCGTGTCCGCGCCCGTCACATCGTCTGCTGCGCACTTGAGTGCAGCTAGAAGGGGAGAGGTCGGATCGCGCTCGATAGCGGGGCGGTCGCCTGTCACGGTATAGCTTCCATGGCAGCCGGGGACCGCGGCTTCGGCGCCGGCGATGGCCTGCTCTACCATGCGCGTCGCGGCGGCTGTATCGGTCGGCGGGGTCAGGCGCATATCGACCCAGACCTTGGCATGGTCGGGCACGACATAGGGACGGTAGCCACCTTCGATCTGTCCAAACGTGATGGTCGATGGTCCCAGCTCATCGTGCGCGGGCAGCGCCACAAACGCGCGACGAAGCGAACACACGACCTCGGCCATGGCGGCGACGGCATCCGCGCCCTTCCACGGCTGGCTCGCATGCGCCGTCACGCCAGCCATTTCAATCTCGAACCACGTACGCCCCTTGTGCGCCACCTGAATCTGTCCGTCGGTGGGCTCGGTGTCCAGCACCCATTCGCGTGAGCCGACCCAGCCGGCATCGATCGCGGCCTCTGAGCCACGCATAAAATCTTCCTCGTCGACCGAGCAGATGAGCGAAAAGCCGCGGCGGGGCAGCGCGCCATCCGCTACCACGCGCTCGAGCGTATGGACCAGTGCGGCAATGGCGCAGGCCAGGCCACCCTTCATGTCGCAGGCGCCACGGCCATAGAGTTTGTCGTTACGCACAACCGCCCCGAGTGGCGGCGTGTTTGCGTCCCAGCCATCGCCCAGCGTAACGGTATCCATATGGCAGATATAGACGAGCCGTGGCTCGTCGCTCAGTCCCGGCACGGTGACCATAAGGTTGCGGCGCCCGGGCAGCACCTCGAGTTCCTCGACCTGCACGGCATGGAGCACCGGATGGCTCAGCTGCGCCAACCGTTCCTCAACCAACGCTTTGATATAGCGCTCAATCTCGTCCTCATACGCACCCGGGTCTGAGCTGTCGATCCGCACGAGTTCTTGCGTAAGCCGCCAAGCAAAATCTGTATCAACCATAGGCACCTCACAGATAGTTAGGTCAACATACAGATTGTATGCCAAGAAGCGGCTCGGTGCATTTAATGGAGCGCTCACAAAAACGGGGGCGCCTCTCGTGCGAAAGGCGCCCCCGTGGGCATTCAATGTCAGTGACGGGCAGGCCACATGGGGAACTGCCCGTCAGATCAGCCGGCGCTACTTGATCACGCGCACGCGATACATCGACGGAATCTGCTTGAGCGCCTCGATGGTGCTGCTGTCCAGGTGCTCGTCGGTGTCGAACATGGTGTAGGCGTTCTCGCCAGCGGACTCGTTGGTCATACGCTGCACGTTGGCGTTGTCCTTGGCGAGAATGGCCGTGATCTGGCCGATCATGTTGGGCACGTTGGCGTGCAGGCAGGCGATGCGGCTTGCGGCGCGCGCCTTGCCCATGCTGCAGGCGGGGTAGTTGACGCTGTGTGCGATGTTGCCGTTCTCCAGGTAATCCTTGAGCTCGCTGATGGCCATATCGGCGCAGTTGGCCTCGGCCTCGCCGGTGCCAGCGCCCGAGTGCGTGGTGATAAACGTATTGGGCATCTTGACGGTCTTGGGCGTGGCAAAGTCGCAGCTAAACCAGCTGAGCTTGCCCTCGCGCAGGGCGGCGTCGACGGCGTCCTCGTCAATGATGGTCTCACGCGCGTAGTTGATGAGCACGGCGCCCGGGGCCAGCAGGTTGATCTGCTCGGTGCTGATCATGCCGATGGTGTCGGCCTTGCTGGGCACGTGTACGGTGAGGTAGTCGCAGCCGCGGCAGAGATCCTCGAGCGTGCCCACACGCTGCACCTCGCGGCTCAGCACCCACGCGTGCTCGACGGAAATGAACGGGTCGTAGCCGTAAACGTCCATGCCCAGGTCGACGCAGGCGTTGGCGACCTTGGAGCCCACGTTGCCCAGGCCGATGACGCCGATGCGCTTGCCCTTGAGCTCGCGGCCCACAAAGGCCTTCTTGGCCTTCTCGGCATCGACCTGAATCTCGGGGTCGTCGGCGTTGTCGCGCACCCAGTTCATCGATTGCACCACGCCGCGGCTCGAGAGCACCAGCATGCCTAGGACGAGCTCCTTAACGGCGTTGCTGTTAGCGCCGGGGGAGTTAAAGACGACAACGCCCTTCTTGGCGTACTCCTCGACGGGGATGTTGTTGACGCCGGCACCGCAGCGGGCGATGGCGCGGATGCCCTCGGGCAGCTCGTAGCCGTGCAGGTCGGTCGAGCGCATCAGGATCGCGTCGGCCTCCTCGGCGGTGCCCACGAACTCGTAGCCCTCGCCAAACTCGACTTTGCCGTCTTTAGTGATGTCGTCGATGGTCTTAATCTTGCGCATGGAAAAACTCCTTAGCAGGTTTTAATCTAAACAGGGTGGTCTGAGGTGGCTGGTCGGTCCGCGTGTTGCGGGCTAGTTAGATCGCGGACTCAAACTATGCTGCGCTTCGAAGTCCTTCATGTACGTGGCCAGCGCCCGCACGTCCTCCATGGTGACGGCGTTGTACACGCTGGCGCGCATGCCGCCGACGAGGCGATGGCCCTTGACGTTTTGGATCTGGTGCTCTGCCGCGCCTGCGACAAAGGCGGCGTCGAGGTCGGCGTCGCCGGTACGGAAGGTGACGTTGGCGATGGAGCGGCTGTCGGCCTGCGTGGTGCCATGGAACAGCTCGCTGTGCTCGAGCAGGTCATAGAGCAGATTGGCCTTGGCCCAGTTGCGCTCGGCCATGGTTGCAAGTCCGCCGGTTTGCTTGACCCAGTGGAACACCTTGCCGCACACGTAGATGCCAAAGGTGTTGGGCGTGTTGAGCATGGAACCCTTGGCGGCCTGGGCCTTAAGGTCCAGGTACTGCGGCGTCTGCGCAAAGGCTGGGCCATCTGCGATGAGGTCGTCGCGCACGATGACCACGGTCACGCCCGCGGCACCGGCATTTTTCTGCGCGCCGGCGTAAATGAGCCCGTAGCGCTCAACGTCGAGCGGCTGCGACAGAAAGCAGCTCGAGACATCGGCGACCAGCGGCACGTCGCCGCAGTTGGGCAGTTCGTGGTACATGGTGCCAAAGATGGTGTTGTTCTGGCAGATGTAGACGTAGTCGAGCCCGTCGCCCGCGGCCTCGTCGGCAATGCGCGCGTTGATGTCGGCCATGTTGGGAATGCGGTCGAAGTTGGTGTCCTCGGAGCTCGCGAGCAGCACGGCCTCGCCGTACTTGGCGGCTTCTTTGTATGCCTTGTTGGCAAAGTTGCCGGTCACGATGTAGCCGGCGCGGCCGCGGCGCATGAGGTTCATGGGGATGCCCGCAAACTGCAGCGTGGCGCCGCCCTGCAAAAACAGAACACGGTAGTTATCGGGGATGCTCAGCAGGCGGCGCAGGGTTGCCTCGGCGTCGCCGATGATCTGCTGGTACATGCTAGATCGATGGCTCATCTCGAGCACGGACATGCCGCAACCGCGGTAGTCCATCATCTCGTCGGCGATCTCGGCGAGTACGCTGGTGGGCAGCGCGGCCGGGCCAGCTGAGAAGTTGTGCACACGTGCCATCTTCTAGTTCCCCCTCGTAGTCGTTTGAACGTTCGGGATACTTTAGCACAGTGGAGCGGTAGGCGCGACCGCATCACGGTAAAACTCGAGTGCGTCGCTATGATTTACAGGATGGTTACATGGGGGAGAGGTGACCTTACCTGATGGCTCGCATCCGATCTGCCTCTGCCTTCGCTTGTTTCCAGGGGCGCACACGACCGTTGGTGAGGTCATCGTAACCATGAGCGATGGTACGTTGAATGTGATCTTCGCGTTCCTGAATGGTGGTTAGTGCGCGCGTCTGATCAGAAATAGGCTTTACGACGGGCATATGAAACTCCTTACATAGAATCATATGTATAACTCTATGTTGAGTGTAGCGGAGGGTGGCGTTGGGCGTGTGCGTGCCTGCATTCGTAAGCGCGGTTGTCTGGCAAGTGTGATTTGGGGCGACCTCGTTAAAGTTTCTAAGCTGCGAAAATGACCGTTAACCGGATTAAATTTTGTTGCTCAACATTTGACACTCTGGGCGTGGTAACTTTTTTACCAACAGGTATGATTATTGTCATGTGCGCCGCGCCTGCCTGCCGGGTTGCGGCGCACTTATGACAGCCTTTGAACCCTTGGAGCGTGTACTGTGGATGTAACCACAAAAAGCGTTCGGGGGGGGGGGTGCTCACCCGCGAGCAATTCCTCCCGCATGAGATGCACATCGTCGCTGCCCTTCGTATGCAGGGCGCAAGCGACGAGCAGGTCATTGTACGCGTAAAGAGCGAGAACCTCTTTCAATATCCCACGGAGCGCATGGTCGCCAACCGCGCAACCGTGTGCCTTCGCCGCCTCGACGCCATGGTGCCCACGGACGCCGTATGCGCCGCGCGCGGCATCGACGCCAATACCGCCGTCGAGGCTGCGTCATCCCTAACCAGCCTCATGGCATCCGGCGCCCCAACGCAGGCGGACCAGGCCATCTTCTACAGTATGATCTGTCGCTACGACATTGTGCGCGAGCTCGTGCTCGTCGAGGTGGGGGAGCGCCTTCAAAACTTTGATTATGCCTTTACGGCGGTTGACCTCAACGCCTTTATGACACGCTTTACCACGGAGTATCCGGACGCGGCCCGCTGGACTGAGGCCACGGTCAAGCGCATCAAGGGCTCGCTCCGCCAGACGCTCCGCCATGCCGGCCTTATCGGCGAGGGCCAGGGCCCGGAGTCCGAGCGCCTGTCACCACTCTTCCTCGATTCCGATGTCGAGCGAGCCTTGGTTCAGCTGGGCGAGCAGTCGCTTATCGCGGCCCTTACCGGCAGGGCGATGATGTAGCGTGGCTCCCGTCAAAAGCGCCGTCGACCCTGTTATCACCCCGGCGACCGATCTCACCACCAATATCGGCATCCATTCCCGCAAGAGCGTCGTGGCGGCGCATGCCCGCTCCGAGCGCGCCTGTCAGGAATTTGAGCGCCGTGCGCAGCTTCTGCGCGAGTGCCTGTGCAGCGAGGACTTTTTGGCCAACAGGGGCATAGGCAATGAGATCGGCTTCCATACTTTTTGCTATGACCCCGCGCTGGAGTTTGAGGCGCGTGCATTATTTGACACCCTTTCACGCGATGCCGAGGCCGACAAGCTTCCGTGCACGCTCAAGGTCGTGAACCTTTACGACGCCGTGCTGGCAATTCTCGAAAAGCGCCGTGTCCTCAATGCTATCCCGCACCAAGAGGAGCGCCGCGGCACCCAGCGCGTACTCGAGGACGTGGCCAAGTTCGCCTCGCCCGAGAAAGTCGCCGCGTACATCCTTGAGCAGACCGAGCCGCACGCGCCTGGAGACGTCGTTCTCCTCACCGGCGCGGGCGAGGTTTTCCCGTTCTTTCGCATGCACACGCTTCTCCATTGCATGCTTGCGGATTTTGATGAGGTGCCTGTGGTCGCCGCCTACCCGGGCAGTTTCAACGGCTCTTCTTTCCAGCTCTTTAACCGTCTGCCGGCCGACAACTACTACCGCGCCATCGATATCTCGTAAGCACGGCTCCCCGCAGGCAAGCCCCTGCCGCCGGTAACAACCCTTTGCCATAACGTTCCCAAACCCAAAGGAGCACCCATGGACAACACGATCATTCGCGACCTCTTTGCAAAAGACATCAACCGCTCCATCAACGGCGTGGTCAAGGTCCAGGATTCAAAAGATGGGTCCATCCGCCAGGAGCTTGACGAGTACGTGGTGACGCGCGAGTTGCAGAGGCACTTTGCCACGTTCTTCAAGGCCTACGGCGATGCCATCGATGCGCGCACCGACAAGATCGGCGTGTGGATCAGTGGTTTCTTCGGTTCCGGTAAATCGCACTTCCTCAAGATGCTGAGCTACCTGCTCGAGAATCGCCAGATCGGCGGCAAGAGCGCCATCCACTACTTTGACGGCAAGATCGTCGACCCCATGGTCGCGGCTGCCATGGAGCGCGCCTGCTCGGTGCCCACGCAGGCCATCCTCTTTAACATCGATAGCAAGGCGGGCCAGTGGAAGCAGGGCGATACGGCTCCCACGGCGCTGCTTCGCGGCTTTGAGCGCATGTTCTACGAGGCGCGTGGCTTCTACGGCGAGGACCTCAAGCTTGCAAAGCTCGAGGACTACATCGATTCCCTGGGCAAGACCCAGGAGTTCCGCGAGGCCTTTGAGCGCGTCAACGGCGAGTCCTGGCTCCAGGCCCGCGACACCTACAGCTACTTTGAGGACGACGTCGTCGAGGTGCTGCAGAGCGTGCTCGGCATGAGCGAAAAGGCCGCATGGAACTGGCTTGAGGGGTCTGAGGACGAGGTTTTGGCCCCCGATGTCTTTGCCAAAAAGGTCAAGGACTACGTAGACGCTCAGGCAGCGGCCCACGGCGGCAACTACCGTTTGCTCTTTATGGTCGACGAGGTGGGTCAGTTTATTACAAACGACCGGGATCCAAGCCTTATGTTGAGTCTTCAGACCATCGTCGAGGAGCTGGGTGCCGCCTGCGGTGGCCGCGTGTGGGTGATGGTCACGAGCCAGGAGGCCATCGACAACCTGAGCCTGCCCGTGGGCAACGACTTTTCAAAGATCCAAGGCCGCTTCAATACCCGCCTTTCGCTCTCCAGCTCCAGCGTGGACGAGGTCATCCAGCGCCGTGTGCTCGAGAAGACCGCGCCGGCGGCCGATATGCTTGCACAGGTCTACGAGCAAGACGCCGCCGTCCTCAAAAACAACTTTACCTTTGAGGGTGGCTCGCGCTCCGACCTTGCCGGCTTCGCCAGCTCCAAGGATTTTGTGGCCAGCTACCCGTTTGTGGGCTACCAGTTTAAGCTTCTGCCCGACGTGATGACCGAGGTACGCAAGCACGGTGTTAAGGCCAAGCACATGTCCACGGGCGAGCGCTCCATGCTGAGCGCGTTTCAGGAGAGCGCTCAGGCCATCCAGCATGACCAGACTGGTGCACTCGTGCCGTTCTGGCGCTTCTTCGACACAATCTCCAAGGATTTGGAGCACGGCATCATTCAGGTCGTCGTCTGTGCGGAGCGCGCGGCTGAAAACGCAGAGGGTCTTGAGAGCTACGATGTCCGGGTGCTTAAGCTCCTGTACTTGATCCGCTACATCGGCTACGTCAAGGCCACGGTCGAGAACATCTCCATCCTTATGATTGATAGCCTGGACGTGGACAAGCGCGCCCTTAAGGACCGCGTCAAGGAATCTCTGGCCCGCTTGGAGCGCGAGAGCTACGTGGCACGCCAGGGCGATACCTATAGCTTCCTCACCGACGAGGAGCAGGAGATAGCGCAGGAGATCGCACGCACCCCGATCGACAACGCGAAGGTGATTGAGTACATCAAGAAGCGCCTGTTCGAAAGCATCTACACTGCGCGCAAACTCAACCGCGGGGCCAACGACTTTCCGTTTGACCGCTATGTGGACGGCTCAATCCACGGTACCAGCATGGGCGGCATGGAACTTTCCGTGGTGACCATGGCCAGCGATCTGGGCCGTTCGGACGATGCCGAGCTGGCATTGAAATCCGTGGATAAGGCCATCGTGGCCTTGAGCGACGAGGTGGATTATTGGGCCCCACTCGTCAACGCCGCTAAGATTCGCATGTACGCCCAGACGCGCAATCTGCAGGAACTACCGCCGAGTACCCGCCAGATTGTCGAGGCCAAAATGCGCGAGAAGGACTTTAACGAGAAAGAGGCTGACGCCCTTTTGGCTGAGGCGGTGCTCCATGCACGATGCGCTGTCAACGGGCGCATGATTGAGATCCGTGCTGCCAAACCCGCTCAGGTCTTTGAGCAGGTGCTGGCGCAGCTGTGCGATGTGGTCTTTGAAAAGGCCGACTATATCGGCGCGCCGGTCACGAGCGATTCCGATATTCGCTCCACTCTGGCGGGCAACGTTCAAGTGGGGCTCGCTGGCATGGACGCGGGTAACACACGTGCGCTCAAGGAGGTCGAGGACTACCTCAAAGTGCAGCACCAGCGCCACCTGGATACCGCTATGGGCGATATCCAGCGCCAGTACCAGCAAAGGCCCTTTGGCTGGCGCGAGGTCGACATCGCAAATGTGGTGGCGCAGCTTGTGGTGGAGCAGCGCGCGCAGGTGCTGTTTGGCGGTCAGACGGTTCAAGCTAACGACAGCCGCATGGTGGCGCTCCTGCGCAAGGATGCCGATAAGGCCCAGGTGCGCTTGCGCATGCGCATGAGCGACCGGTTGCTACGCGCCACGGGCGAACTCATGTGTGACCTGTTTGATCTCAAGACCGTGCCCTCCAACGAGGATAAGCTCGTGGCCGAACTCAAAGAGCGCCTTGAGGGCTTGCGCGAGGCGTGCCTCGCCATGGCACGCGACTACTACACGGGCATCAAGCCGGCCTACCCGTATCCCGGTGGGGACGAGTGCGAGAAGATGCGCTCGGAGGCGGCCGACGTCCTTAAGGACCAGAACGAGTCCGAGGCGTTCTTGACCACGTTCACCAAGCATGAGGAGCGCTTGCTCGATGCCAAGGAAGACTTTGACAAGGTGGTTGAGTTCTTCGAGTCCAACCAACGAACAGCGTTTGACCACGCCAAGGATTTCTTGAGCCGCACCGAGGGTATCGAGTATGCCTCCGATGACATTCCCGGTGCGGTGGAGAACGTGGCAAAGGTTCGTGAGATCCTCAAAGATCCCAAGCCCTACGGGCGTATTAAAGACCTGCAGCCACTTATGGATCCCGTCGAGGATGACATGAAAAAGCTGTTGGGCATCCGCCGCAATGAGTTTTTGTGTCGCATCGAGAGCGATCTGCAAGACCTGCGGACGCAGGCCGAGAGTCAAAAGGGCTTTGTCAATCAGGCCAAGGATGCCATAGCAGACGCCGGCACCAAATACGAGTCGTTCAAAAACCGTGCCCACAGCGCTCAAAGTCTCAACGAACTGAGCGTTGTTGCAACTAACTGGGGCGACTGGCTCAGTGCGGCGGCCAACGAGATGTACGACGCTGTGGATGAGGCCCGCGTGCGTATGGACAACGAGCGCCGCACCACCGAGGTCATGAGTACGGGTGAGGTGGTCAAGAAGGTCTCCAACAAGGGTGCCGCATCGTCTGCTCCCGTGCCCGCGCCCAAGCCCCAGCGCAAGATCAAGACTGTGCGCCGCGCCGATCTGGCCAAGCCGAGTCGTCTCCTGTCCGCAGAGGACGTGGAGCGCTACGTGGACGACCTGCGCTCCCGCCTTATGCAGGCGCTCGCTGCAAACGACGAGATCCGTATCAATTAACCCGCGGAGCCACCGGTGCCAAAGCGCGCACCGGTGGCTTATGGCGTTTAGAAAGGCTCATCAACCATGAACGATTCTGCTCTTAAGAGCTTCTGCACCTGGGCCCGTACGGGGCTCATCAAAGGCGTGGAGGCGCAGATGGTGCGCTACGGCATCACCGAACCTGCACCCGCGCCCGTTGGGTCCGAGACCGTCAACGGCCTGCCCCTAAGTCCGGCTGAGATTGAGCAACGCGACGAACTGCTGCGCATGCAGGCAGAGGTGGGTCACGAGGCGCTGCGCGACCGTGCGGCCTACACCTGGTTCAACCGCATCGTGGCCATTCGCTTCATGGATGCATGCGGATGGCTTCCCAGCCGTATGCGCATGCTAAGTCGTGCGGACGGCAGCCATGGCAGCGAGGCCGTGGAGAACGCACTGGACGTGGAAATAACGACGGCCGATGCCGATCGCATAGCCGAGCTCAAGATGGCGGGCTTGGATGAACCGTTGTGGCGCTACCTGTTTGTTGCTCAGTGCGAGGAGCTTGCCGATTGCCTGCCGGGCGTCTTTGAACGCGTGGGCGGAGCCATGGAGCTGCTGTTGCCCCAGGGCCTCATGATGGCTGACAGTGTGGTGGGCAAGCTCAATGCCGTCCTCACTGACGAGGACTGGCGCGAGGGCGTGACCGTTCTGGGCTGGATGTATCAGTACTACAATGCCGACGTTAAAGACGAGTTCTTCAAGTCCAAGCGCAAGGCAGCGGCGGCGGACATCGCGCCCGCCACGCAGCTCTTCACCCCCGAGTGGATCGTGCGCTATATGGTCGAGAACTCGCTCGGCCGTCTGTGGATGCTCAACAATCCGGGGAGTTCGCTACGCGAGCGCATGGAGTATTACATCGAGCCCGATGCTGAGTACGAGGACTTCATTCGCATTTCGAGTCCCGAGGAGATAACCCTCTGCGACCCCGCATGCGGCTCGGGCCATATCTTGGTCTATGCGTTTGAGCTGCTCTTTCATATGTACGAGGAGCGCGGCTATCGTGAGCGCGAGATTCCCGAGCTCATTCTTACTAAAAACCTTGCAGGTATGGAAATCGATTCCCGCGCGGCACAGATCGCGGAGCTGGCGCTTGCCATGTGCGCCCGCGAGCACGACCGTCGCTTCTTTAGGCGTGGCGTTCGCGCCGACGTTACCGTGCTCTCGAGCATCCCGCTAGGGGAGGACGAGCTGCCGGGTAACAAGAAGCTCGCCGAGGAGCTGAGCCATTTGGGCGAGATCGGTTCGCTGCTCAATCCCTCAGAGGACGAGATCGACGAGCTCAAGACTGCCGCAGCGAGTTGTTCCGATGACCTTTTTGCCGCTACGGCCAAAACTAAGCTCGAAAGCGCTGCCGCCATCTGCGAGAAGCTGTCCCGTCGTTTTACCTGCACCGTTGCGAATCCTCCGTATATGGGCAGCAGCAGCTTTAATCCATTCATGAGCAAGTGGATCAAGAAGAACTACCCCGAGGTGAAGAGCGACCTCTGCACGTGCTTTATCGAGCGCGGTTTTAACCTTGTCGAGGATAAGGGCTACGCCGCAATGGTTACTATGCAGAGTTGGATGTTCCTGGGCAGCTTTGAGAAGATGCGCGCCAAGGTTATTGACAACAAGACAATCGTTTCCATGGCCCATCTGGGACCTCGCGCGTTTGATGCTATCGGCGGCGAGGTCGTCAACGTTACAGCTGACGTGATTTACAACCAGCATTCGGACGCCGAGGGCGCCTATGTGCGCCTTGTTGATATCAACGGCTCTGAGGCCAAGAGGCTCAAACTGGTCGAGGCCATCCAAAACCCCGACTGCGGATGGTTCTACCGCCGCAACGCCGACACCTTCAAGCAGGTTCCTGGCACCCCCATAGCTTACTGGGCCAGCGACGCCCTTTTGGATGCGTTTGCAACCGGTGCTACGGTTGGGCAATTGGCACGTCCGCGAATGGGCGTTCAGACGGGCGACAACGACCTCTTCCTTCGTTTTTGGTGGGAGGTTTCGTTTAGCCGCTCCTGCGTCAATGCCAGAGATAAAGATGAGGCTATTGCGCGCGCTAAAAAGTGGTATCCATGCAGCAAGGGAGGTGCATATAGAAAATGGTATGGGAATAATTGGTGGCTAATTGATTGGGAAGACCAGGGGACTGCCATTGATGCCTGCCCTGGAGGAAATACATCAGGCAGCGACTACTATTTTACTGAGGGTGCCACATGGGGGCTAGTCTCCTCGTCCAACATTTCTATGCGCCTCAATACGAGTAGTTTCATTTTCTCAAATCCCGGACCGATGTGTACCGGCGATTCTCACCGGGCAAACTGCCTTGTTATGGGTGTTCTCAATTCGATGATTGGAAGTCTTTCGCTTTCTCTCATTACGCCAACAATGAATAATTCAAGCGGTGATGTAGCAAAGGTCCCTGTAATTTCTTCATCTCAAGATTCGTCTATTGAGGATTGTGTCTCTAAAGCTATTGCTGTTTGCAGGGATGACTACAATTCGTTTGAAACCTCCTGGGATTTCAAACGTCATCCGCTGTTGTAGGTGAGCATTGTGGCTAAATCCTACAAACTTGTCGAAGAGACGAAACGAACTACAGCGGAGTGTGCTGAAAAGTGGAACGCCGATAAACGAGATGTTTCCGCCTGGTGTAGGGCTGATTTGATTTCTGGTGCGGTAAAAGAAACCTCCTTCCCGTTCAGGTGGATCATCCCCTGTGATGCGAAGCGTCCCATAGATGCATGCATCATAAGGGAGCTGCTGTGGCAGATAATCGAGCTTGAAAACGAGCGTATTTCCGAAATCGACGTTTCTGCTTGGGGTATTCCGGCAGTCGATATTGCTGGGTGCATTCAATCGTTGAAAAACGCCGATTATTTGGCGTTTTCACAAGAAGGTGTTGGCTTACAAATAACGAAAAAGGGCCTTGCTTTGATTGGCCGCGGTCAGAATGACAAGGCTATAAATGAGACGCCTACGGCACTGAAGTGGACTGCCGATGCCGTGGGTATTATTGCCGGAAGTGCAATAAATCAAATTATCCAAAGATAAGCTGCTTCCGCAAGGACGCTGTAGTTTCGAAAGGTAATAACCATGTCTGATTGTTGTATTTATGAACCTCAAAATTACGACCTACAGGCGGTCGATCGTTTTCTCCGTGGTGAGACCAGAGAAATATGCATTGAGCTGAAGTGCGTTGAGCGGGAAAAGTCAGAGGACTTTGCGATAGCGGATGCGGTTTTGCAGCTCGATTTAATAATGTGTGGGGAGCCGCACATGTGCAACGTTTCCGCTCATGGTACCCCTTATTTTGATTCGTCTGGTTTAGCAACGCTTTCATTTTTGATTACCGAGAAGACAGTCGGTTCGCAAGATTACCATGCGATTTGTCGCTGTGGGACCGCTCGCGATCTATTGGGGGGATCTCGATTGCTCCTTGTAATTTCGGAAAGGAGCGAATCTCGAGAATGCGCATTTGAGTTTAGTCCAGCATTGGGAGTGTTTGGCAGATACGTGTGGCATGAAGTCGATTTGAAAGCTTCCATTGGATAGGAGAGCGATTTCATATCGCGCAATTAAGACGAATCAGCTGCTTTCGAGCAAGAGATACGCCGGTGTCGCGCGGCGCATAGGGCTGAGCTCCGAGCCTGATTCCTTTACGGTGACCGATTAATTGCAAGACCATGGAAACGGAAGGCAGCACAATGGCAACGCTTTTGGCCGATAAATACGAGGCTCGCATGGCCGAGGTCAATGCTCGCTTCGAGCAGCTTCGCACTAACGAGGAAGAGCTCAACCGAATCTTTGCCAAGATCTACAACATGGAGGGTGAGGTGCCCATCGAGGTCGAGGATAAGTACGTTTCGGTGGCGCGCATCTTTGATACCGCCGATGAGATCCCCGAGAGCTATAAGGGCAACAAATACGTGCGCACTAAGCGCGATGAGATCACCTCGCTCATAAGCTATGCCGTGGGCTGCATGTTTGGCCGCTATTCGCTGGATGTGGACGGGCTGGTCCTGGCCGATCAGGGCGCCACAGTCGATGACTATCTGGCCAAGATGCCCAACTCTGATCATGTGACCTTTATGCCCGATAGCGATAACGTGCTGCCCATTACCGATGACGAGTACTTTGACGACGACATCGTGCGCTACTTTATCGGCTTTGTGCGCACCGTGTATGGCGAGGAGACGCTTGAGCAGAACCTGGCCTTTATTGCCGAGGCACTCGGCGGCAAGGGTACCTCGCGCGAGGTAATCCGCACCTACTTTTTGAAGGACTTCTTTAAGGACCACTGCCAGACCTATAAGAAGCGCCCCATCTACTGGCTGTTCGACAGCGGCAAGAAGAACGGCTTCAAGTGCCTTGTTTACATGCATCGCTACCAGCCTGACCTGTTGGCTCGCATCCGCACCGACTATGTGCATGAGCAGCAGGAGCGCTACCGTGCCCAGATCGGGTATGCCAACGATGCCCTTGTCAGTGCCGAGCGCGGCGAGCGCGTGCGCTTGGATAAGCGCATCAAAAAGCTCAACGACCAGCTCAAAGAGACCATTGCCTACGAGGAGAAACTGCACCACTTGGCAGACCAGATGATTAAGATCGACCTGGATGACGGCGTCAAGGTCAACTACGCCAAGTTTCAGGATGTGCTGGCGAAGATTAAGTAACTGCAGATACGGTAAGGATATTCATGCCCAAGATCGATGTAGAAGAACAGCTCAAGCTGCGATTTTTGCAGCCGTTGTCCTCATGCGCGCCGCGCCGTGTTGTGGTTTGGCACGATGCGGACGGCGAGTTTGCTCCTGAGTTTGAGCGATTGACTGCCGAGGGTTTCGACGGCGTGGGGGCCGATGCCGGCGTAGTGCCTGCTCACGGTGACTTTGAGCGCCCGGTGCGCTTTGTTGAGGCCTGCGAGGGCCGTATGTTTGCCGTCAAGAAGCTCATCAACCGCGATGACCTTGCGAGCGATATCTTGCTGTATCGCCGTTGCCCGCGCGGCAGGCTTGAGGGTGATTGGCTTGCCGATGTTGAGCTGTATGCCGATCAGTTCCAGGCTGACTATCTTTCGCTTTTGGCCGATCAGCTGGGCATCGAGAATATCGACGCCGTGCGCGAGAGCCTGCGCGAGCACAAGACGTTCTTTGATGCCAAGACCCGCTGCGCTAAGTTTGCCGCGTGTGTTCCGCATGCCTCGGGCGCATCCGATATCGAACTCGGTATCCTTACGGTGATTTTTGGCGGTAAAGATCCTGGTGACGCGCGCCCCGCGTTTGTGCTGCGTGGCTGTATGACCATGCTGCTGCACGAGGGTCCCGAGGCGCTGGCTGAGTTGGCGGACAAGTACTGCGTGCGCGATGCCCTCTCTGCCTTCATTGTGCGTTGCTATGGGTTTGATGGGCCGCTTTACGAGCGTGACTCATTGCTTATGCTTGCATCCCATGTGCTCCTTACGGCGGCATCAACCGCGCTTCCCGAGGGAGCGCTCAAGGGGCTCGAAAGCTATGTGGCTCCCGCCTACGGCCCCTATTGCCTTGAGGCGGTGCGCACGTGGGACCAGGCCGCCGATACCCAGGCATCGAGCGAGGACCTATTTGAGATCTGTCGTTTGGTGGAGGATGTCCGCGGGCTCTTTGCGCGGTTTGAGGCTCTGCCGATCGATGTGCTGGCCTCGCTTGATGTGTTCCCGTGCGTCAATGAGGCTGTGCTCTCGCAGTTGTTCAGCTCGTTTGCCCAGGGTGCAGACCGTGTTGAGGACGCACGCGCCTTTGCGGCGCGTCGCTGCGACCTAAGCTGGTACCGCCGTGTCGAGAGCTACTTTGGCTTGCTTGTCGCTGTGGCCAATATGTGCGCATTTAGGCAGGCACATGCGGGCGGGTTCCATCTGGCGCAGCCCCAGCAGGTGTGGGATGCCTATACGTCCGATTGGTATTCCATGGATGCTGCCTATCGCCATATGTGCACCGCGTATCTGCGGGCGCGCACCGTCGAGTGCGATACGCTCGAGGAGCCTGCCCGCGCTGCGGCGGACTGGGCGGAGAATCTCTACAGTAACTGGTTCTTGGCCGATGCCAATGCCTGCTGGACATCCGCTGCGCAAGGGGAGTGGGCCGATTGCGGCTACATCGAGGGTCCCGAACGGCAGGATGAGTTCTACTGGCATGTGCTGCCCACCTTTGTGGGCTCTGCTAAAACGACGGTCGTTATCGTGAGCGACGC
Organism: uncultured Collinsella sp.; assembly: GCA_902470095.1. Lineage (GTDB taxonomy): Bacteria > Actinomycetota > Coriobacteriia > Coriobacteriales > Coriobacteriaceae > Collinsella. The sequence goes on along the minus strand of CABRFG010000032.1, from coordinate 7,569 downwards.
GCTGCGCTATGAGGTGGCCTGCGACGTCGCGGCGCTGCTCGAGCGCGAGCGCGGCGGCAACGTCAAGGTTTCTAGCATGCAGGCGGTCTTTCCCTCCATCACCGAGGTGGGCATGCCCGCGCTGCTGCCGCATCAGGCGCTTGGGCTTGCAGCGGATGGTTCGTTTGTGCTGGCTGACGGCAAGCCCACCGCAACGACTCCGCAACGCGAGGCCGTGCTTACCCATGTTGAGCCTACGGCCCGCGCTTTACGCTCGAGCGCATACCTCAACATGGCGGGAACCGAGCGTAAGGCGCTGCTCAAGGACTCAAGACTTGTCTACCTCTACCACAACAAGATCGATGCCACGGGCGAGAAGGCCGCTACGCAGGATGACGTCTTCGGTGCCTGTGCGGACACCGTGGAGGAACTTGCTGCGTTGGCGCATCGCGTGTGCACCGACGCCCCGGGCGCGCGTGTTGTTATAACGGCGGACCACGGCTTTATCTACACGCGTCGGGAGCTCAGCGAGTGCCAGATGCTCGGCAAGCCGGACCTTCCCGTCCTTGACGCTCCCGTCATGTGCGGCAAGCGTCATCTGGTGGTGCCCAACGAGGCCGTGGGCGTGCTTTCGGACGAGGTGCGCGGGGTATTTGTTAATGTTGACATGGGACGTTTGGGCGCCGGTTTTGAGGGGTTTGCCCCGCGCGAGAATGTGCACTTCAAGCGTCCCGGCGGCACTAACAACTACGTCCACGGCGGCATGAGCCTGCAGGAGCTCTGCGTGCCCGTTATCGGTTTTTGGCGTGCGCGCTCGGGTTCCAAGGACTTTGTCGACACGCGCGCGGCGACGCTGCGCGTACTAAGTGAGGGACGCCGAGTGACCAACTCGCTCTTCTCGGTCAACTTGATCCAGGAAGAACCCGTCCAAGGCAAGGTTTTGCCGTGCGAGTACGAGCTGGTGTTTACCGATGCAAGTGGCAACGAGGTGAGCGATACGGTCAAGGCGCATGCTAACAAGACTTCTGTTAACTCGCAGGAGCGCGTGGTGCATGCCAAGTTTGCGTTGCATGCAGCGGATGGATTCTCGGCCAAGGGTCCGTACTATCTGGTCTGCCGCGAGCGCGAGACGGGCAAGATCGTTTGGCGCGAGACGTATGCCATCGCTGTTTCGTTTGCCCCTGTTGCTGACTTTGGTTTTTAGGAGTGTGCCCTATGTTTGATAGCAATGACGACAATCTGTGGGAAGTTCCCTCGATTGATGTGAATGCGCCGGCACAGGCTGCGGTGTCTGCAGAGGAGGCCGTGCCCGCCCCGGAGGCTGAGACTGCCGCAGAGGCCGTGGCTGCCGCGCCTGCCCCGGAGCCGACGGTGGCCGCGGTACCCGATGAGGTTGCGGCCCCTGCCGAGGGTGAGTCCCCGACCGATGGCTATGCTCAGGCTGTGGCCGAGGCTCCCGAGGATGAGGGCTACGACATGGATGGGCTGGACGGCAAGCTGCTCGAGCACTTTGGCGGCAAGATCGTGCGCAAGGACCTGACGGCCCTTATGAAGCGCGGCGCCAACGTGCCCACTTTTGTGCTGGAGTACCTGCTGGGCATGTACTGCTCGACCGACGACGAGGAAGCCGTGGCAGAGGGCCTGGACCGTATCCGCAGGATCCTCACCGATAACTACGTGCGTCCCGACGAGTCCGAGCGCATTAAGTCCAAGATCCGCGAGCTGGGTCGTTTTACCATCATCGACAAGGTGACGGCCAAGCTGGACGAGTACAAAGACATCTATGTGGCGTCGTTTGCCAATCTGACCATCGAGCCTTTTGTGATGCCGGCCGAGTACGTGCGCGACTATTCCAAGATTCTGCAGGGTGGCATTTGGTGCATTATGAGCATCGAGTATCGCCATCCCGTGGATGAGGAAGACGAGTTTGGCATGGAGGTCTTTGGCGACGATGCGCCGCGCCGCTCCAAGGCCAGGCGCAAAAAGCGCGGACCCGAGGACTCTCCGTTTAGTGTGGCGTCGCTCACTCCCATCCAGATGCCCAATCTGGACCTGGATGCCATGATCGACGAGCGTCAGTACTTTACGCGCGACGAGTGGCTCAATATGCTGCTGCGCTCGGCTGGCTACGAACCCAGCGAGCTTTCCGAGAAAGAGCGCCTCCACTTTATCGAGCGCATGGTGCCGCTTATCGAGCGCAACTACAACCTGTGCGAACTGGGTCCCCGCGGCACCGGCAAGAGCCATATCTACAAAGAGGTCTCGCCTTACGCCATCTTGCTTTCGGGCGGTCAGACCACCACGGCCAACCTGTTCGGCCGCATGAACTCCATGCGCGCCGATCGCGTGGGCTTGGTGGGCCACTGGGATTGCGTGACGTTCGACGAGGTCGCCGGCATGCGCTTTAAGGACACCAATGCCGTGCAGATCATGAAGGACTACATGGCGAGTGGCAGTTACGCACGCGGCCGCGACCAGATCAACGCCGATGCCTCCATGGTCTTTGAGGGCAACATCAACGACACCGTGCAAAATGTCCTTAAGACCACGCACCTGTTTGATCCGTTCCCGCCGGAGTTTAACAACGATTCGGCCTTCTTCGACCGTATCCACTATTATCTGCCGGGCTGGGAGATTCCCAAGATGCGCTCGAGCCTGCTGACCGGGCATTACGGCCTGATCACCGACTGCCTGTCGGAGTTTTGCAAGGAGATGCGCCGTAAGGACTTCACGCACCATATCGATCGGTATTTCCGCTTTAACAGCGACTTTAACAAGCGTGACGAGATCGCCGTGCGCAAGACCTTTAGCGGTCTGGCCAAGCTGTTGTTCCCCGACGAGGCCATGGACAAGGACGACGTGCGCTGGCTGCTGGACTACGCCATCGAGGGCCGTCGCCGCGTAAAGGAGCAGCTCAAGATTATGGCGGGCGTCGAGTTTATCGACGTCAACCTGGGCTATATGGATGCCGACAACCCGCAGGACGTGCACGTGGTGCGCGTGCCCGAGCAGAGCGAGGACACGCTGATTCCCGACGGGCCGCTACTGTCCGGCCACGTGTTTGGCGTGGGCAGGTCGCAGGGCGGCGAGGTTGCTGTGTACAAGCTGGAGAACAAGGCCGTTGCCGGCGAGTGCAAGTTTAAGCACGAGGGCGTGGCCTTTAACAAGCCGGTGCGCGATACGCTGGAGGCTGCGTTCGACAATTTTGTGAACCTAGCGAACCGCGTGGCGCCGGGCATGCACATTGGCTCCAAGGATTACCTGCTGTTCTACAACGACCTGCAGAGTAAGGGCCTGTCCGAGGAAGTTTCGCTCGCCGAGTTTGTGGGCCTGTGCTCCGCGGCGTGCAACCGCCCGGTGATGCCCGCGCTGGCGATTCCGGGCATCTTGCGCATGTCGGGCTCCATGGACGAGATACGCGGGCTCGAGGACATTATGCGCGTGGCCAAAAACGCCGGCGCCAAGCGCGTGATTTTGCCGCTGAGCGCTATTGCGGGTTTGCAGAGCGTTTCGTCCGAGATTATCTCGGGGTTGAGCCCGGTGTTCTACATGGATGGCGACCCGGTCGACGCCGCGAAAAAGGCTCTGGATCTGTAGGGGCGCGGGCGAGCGGGCTTGCGTGTGCGTGGGCCCGCGGGCGTGTTGGTGCGTAGTGCGTGAGGAGGCCTGCCATGGCGGCCGAGCGTTCTGTTGGCGAGTTGCTCGACGAGCTGTTTGGCTTTGAGTCGGTGGCCAAGCGTCAGACGGCGCTTGAGCAGTACGATCGCGGGGAGTTGGTGCGCAAGGCGCGCTCCCGCGAGTTACTGGGTGTGCTTAGGGGCGTCGAGGCTGCCGAGCACGCTGCGCGCGAGTCTGCCGTGCGGGCTGTTGATACGTACGTGCGCCGTGTTGAGGGTGCGGCCCTTGCGCGTGCTCGGAAGCAGGTGGGCGTTGCTGGTCCGTTGCAGATGGAGCGGCGCCATGCTGCCTTTTTGCGCATGGAGGACAAGGCTGAGCTGCTGGCGCGCCTGGAACAGACGCTTGCGTTTATCGAGGTAAAGCTACGTGCGAATACGGCGGACAAGGTGCGCGCGGCGTACGATGCGGCCGGCGCTTTAGTGCTGCAGGACGTGGCACGTTTGGGTGACGTGCACGTTGTGGATGCTGTGCCTTTGGACGCAGACCTGCTATGTACGCAGCTGGAGCAGATGCGTTGTGCCGCCGACGCGACGGACCTTGCGGGCATGATCACAGCGACGTTTGAGTCTGAGCTGAGTGCGACTGGCCCGCAGCGCGCTGACGGGTTTGTGGACAACGTGGTCGGTGATGTTGCTGGCGACGTGGCGTTGGAGCGCGAGCTTACCAACGTGCGCGGCGCTGCGCAGCGAGCGCGCTTGGCGGCGCAGGCGTATCGGGCCGAGCGCGTTGCGGGGAGCACGGTGGAGCCGGTATCGTTGCCCGAGTCTGCGTGCGTTGCGTGCGAGACGGCGTGCGATGCTGGGGAGCTTTCCGAGTTGCTTGCTCAGGTTAAGAAGTCGTTTGAGACCTACCGTCGCGTTGTTGCCGACGGCGGGTTGTTCTGTGCGTTTGGTACGGGCTCGCCGCATGGGGTTTGCAGTGGCTTGAGCTATTTCGATTACGATTCTCGGCTTAACGAAGACGTGCTAGTGGGCGAGTATGACGGTGCTACCAGGCATAATGTTCAGCGCGAGGTTCCGATTCCCGAGCTTGTGGACGAGGCTTCGGCTGATGGCGGCGATTCGCTCGAGGTCGCCGTGGCGCGTATGCGGGAGTTTAACGGGCGCCGCTATGATGGTGTGCTGGACGAGGACCCCGCGCGTCATGTGAATGCGTTTTGGTATGGACTCAAAAAGCTCGGCCAGTATTGCGAGGCCGCCGTGCGTGTGGATGAGCGTGCTTGGGATTGCTTTATCGATAAGGTGCAGTTCGCCTACGATGAGCCCGTGGGGCGTTTGGCTGCACAGATGGACGACAAGCAGGTTGCGGCTTTTGTTGCTGCTGTTGATGTGCTTGGCGCTGACGAGTAAGGGCTTGGTTTGGCGGGAGGTTTCACCATGAAAATCGAAGTCGATGTAGACCAGCTGCGCGAGGGCTTGCTCGACCGTGCGGGGAGCGCGACTGGCGTGGGCTTTCCCGCCGCCATGCTCGACGTTATGGATATTGAGGACGAGTCGCCCCAAGAGCTCCTAGCCCGAGCCGAACGCGAAGGCCTCGACCTCCGCGACTTTGTCGCCGACGATGAGGGCGACGGCTATGACACGGACGAGGACTGGTAGCCGCGATTGAGCTTTAACCCCATCCCCTCAATAACTTGCGGTGAAATAGGGACTGGAAGGGCTGTTCAGAGGCCTATTCAGTCCCTATTTCACCGCAAGTTATGGGTGGGGATGGCTACGATGCCAGCGTGGCGATGACGGCTTCGTCGCCGGCGTATATGAGGGTGTTGCCGTCGGGGATGATCGTTTGGCCGTCGCGCTTGAGCATCACCACGATAAAGGGGTGTTTGCCCTGCGGCACGTCGCGCAGGCGCTGGCCGGCCAGACGACCGTGGGGAGTCACGGTGACCTCGCGCAGCGTAACCTCGGCACGCTCTTCGAACGTTGGGGCGGCCATCACCAGCAGATCGCCTTCCTGGATCACGGTATCGCCGTTGGGCAGCACCGGATGAGCGCCGTCGCGCAGCACCAGGACCACGAGCATGTCCGTCGCGCTGCCAATATCGGCGAGCGAGCGTCCGGCAAACGGATGAGCCGCACCTACCTTGAGTTTAACGAACGACATGCCGTCTTCGTCGCGGTAATCGTTAAAGGTTCGGCGCACGTCGCCTTCTGCATCGATCATATTGAGCTTTTTCGCCACCGCCGGTAGCAGCGAACCCTGCACCACAATGCTCGACACGGCAATCACAAACACCAGGTCAAATAGGTCGTGTCCGCCAGGAACGCCGGCAACCACGGCAAAGAGACTAAAGACGACCGAAGCTGCTCCGCGCAGGCCCGCCCAGCTTACGAGCGCGACCTGGCGGGGGTTTGTCTTAAAGGGCGCCAACAGCAGACCGACAGCGATGGGGCGGCTCGCAAAGAGCATAAACGCCATGAGTGCCAGGCCCGGTAGCAGCATTTGCGGCAGGCGTGCGGGTGTAACGAGCAGGCCCAGCAAAAAGAAGATGGTCATCTCGGCCATCTCGGTGAGGGTGTCAAAGAAGTGCGCCATCTCGACCTTGCCGGTGATGTCGCTGGCACCCAGCACAATGCCGGCCAGGTATACAGCCAAAAAGCCGTTGCCGCCCAGATAGCTTGGTAACGCGTAGGCGACGATCGCCACGGCGAACAAAAAGATGGTCTGCGCGCCTTCGGCCGTTGCATGTGCGCGTTCAATCAGGCGGCCCGCCGCCCAGCCGAGGGCAAGGCCCAGGCCCGCGCCCAGGATAATCTGCTTGGCCAGCAGTGCGGGAATGTTGATGTCGCCGCCGGTCGCGAGTGTGGCGAGCACGGCGGTGAGCATGTAGGCGACGGGGTCGTTGGAGCCCGATTCGACCTCGAGCAGCGAGTCGGTGCCACCTCTCAGCGACAGGCTGTGCTCACGCAGTACGCTAAAGACGCTCGCCGCGTCGGTGGATGCCACGACCGATCCCAGCAGCAGGCCGCCGATCCAGTCGAACCCCAGCGCGAAGTGGGCGAACACGCCGGTGATGCCGGCAGTGATGACGACGCCGAGCGTGCTCAGCAGCACCGCCGGCGCAGCGACGGGCTTGGCGCGGTCGATATTGGTGTTAAAGCCGCCGTAGAACATGATGAATAGCAGCGCCGTGCTGCAGACGGTTTCGGTGAGCGCGTAGTCGCTAAAGTCGATGTGCGCCGGGCCGTTGACGCCCAACAGCATGCCGAGCGCGATAAAGATGAGCAGGGTGGGGAAGGGGAGCTTTTTGCCGACGGGTTTGATGGTCAGGCACAGAATAATGACGAGACCGATAAAGAGAAGGATCTGGTTCATGGATGGTGTCCGCTCCTGGGTGGTTGGCGTGGCACGGTTAGTTGTCTGCGGTTATTTGTACCCAAAGATGGTGGGTTTATGGGGTTGGATTGCGGGCGTGCGCGATATCGTCATAGACGGCTGCCGTCTTTGCCTCTGCTCGGAAACCCTTTCCAGCTTTATTGCAACGGAGTACAATGGGTAACGTTTAAGTTCAACTTGAAGTTTTAGTTGCGGCACCGGGCTTTGGCCGCAATGCAAGGAGAGGCGTACCATGGCGATCTATGTGACATCTGATGCTCACGGGCACGTGCGTGCGCTTGACGAGGCCCTGTCTAAGATTTCGTTGACGTCCGACGACACGCTGTACGTGCTGGGCGACATGATCGATCGCGGGCCCGATCCGGTCGGCGTTATTAAGCTCGTGCGCTCGCTGCCCAACGCCCACGTGCTCAAGGGTAATCACGAGCAGATCATGCTCGATGCCATCATTGGTCAGGATCCGCTCGATGCCGAGACCTGGGATATCAACGGTGGCTGGACGACGCGCGAGCAGCTCAACGACATGGAATTTGAGGCATAAAGACGGGAGTGTTCCATCTTCAGATGAAATGAAAA
>CABRFG010000031.1 GCA_902470095.1 uncultured Collinsella sp. | reverse complement strand
ATGTGGGAGGTGTTCGGATAAAGTCGATAATCAAGGCCCGGGCGAGCCCCGGACTTCGTAACTGAAATTCCATTTGTTAAACCTGGCGCCCGTGGGTAAAATAAAGTGGACGGCAGCCCAAGTGGTGGAATGCTGGGCAGCGCCGTTACTTCGATTAAGGGGTCAATGCCTTAGAGGCGTCGACCCCTCTTTTTCTGCTTCGTACACTGCTTGAGTGCCTCGGTAAGTCCGATAAGCGCCGTGAGGAGCGAGACCAAAGCGGTCAGGAGCTTCACGAAATCAATCAGATCGGTCATGGGCATCACCTCCCGTCGCATGGAGGGCGCTGCCCGGCACATGGAACTGCCGTCAACAACTACCATTCTATCAAAGCGCGGTCATAAATACGAATATATGTTCGATAATAACAGCAACGTGATTCCCTCGAATAGCAGCCTTTCGTAAGGGCGGCAGAAGACGACGCTGGGCGATTGGGGATAGACGCGCAGGTCTTCGTCACCGAAAGCCCGTTTGATTAACCAGCCCTCTGTAGGTACACTGCATATTGATGGGCTCGGGATGACCGCTGATTCAAGTCACCGGGCCTAAATCTTTTTCATGCATTTGAATAGAGCGGGCGACTCTCTTGGGGCGGTCTGCATGGCGTGCGACCGGCGCATGGCGTTGCACCCCGCTTTTGTGTCCGCACGGGCGCCTATCCTTGCGGCAATGTAGCCGCCTATGTAGCAAGCGGCAGTTGACGGAGAAAGGCCCTAACCGTGTCAGCTGAAAAGACGCCGTGTATCTCGGCTATCGATACGACGAACTTAGCGCGCCAGATTGTGCTGGACTTTGAGTTTGCACCGGTGCCAAAGCAGCGCCAGCGCCGTGGGCTGCGCAATGAGATTATTGAGGCCGGCGCCGTCAAGCTCGATTACCACGGCAACGTTATGGGCGAGTTCTCGCAGTTTGTGCAAACGGTATTTACCGAAGGCGTTGCGTTTCCCGTCCGCGAGCTTACGGGGATATCAGCCGTGGACACCGCGATGGCCGATCCGCTCTACGTGGTGATCAAAAGGCTCAGCGATTGGATCGGTCGCTACTCCGCCCAGATAGTTTGCTGGAGCGGGACGGATCGTCGACAGCTTTTGACCGAGTGCCAGGCAAAGCACATCGACCTTGCCGCATTTCCTACGGACTGGGCCGACCTGCAGGCGTTTTACACCTCGATCATGGACGTGGGCAGCCATGGGTGCGTCTCTTTGGGTGACGCGGCAACGTGGTTTGACATCGAGTTCGACGAGTCGACGTGCCACGCCCACAGTGCCCTAGCCGATGCCCGCGTGACCGCCAAACTACTCAAACAAGTGATGAACGGGGACTATCACGTGAGTCCGCACGCCCAGGAGATCCGCCAGCGATGGGGGATGGGCGAGTGCGTTCAAACACGCCTTTCCAGCAAGTGCCCTGAGCTGAGTGATCTGCTGCTGCAGCTGAAGTTGGAGGGGAGGTAAGGAGATGTGCTGAGAACGGTGGTCGAGTGTTGGATATACCTTGGCATCAAGGCCAATTTGATAGATAAACGCATGCAGATAGGCTGCCTACCGATAGTCCCAGGAATGACCTTCGATTCAAGTCGCCAGGTTTCAAGCTGTATATCATTTGGAACATCTGAACGGCTGGCTGGCTTGGAGGGTTCACGGCTGTAGCGTGCCGTGAGTGAGTTCGGCTCTCGCTTTAACTTGGGGCCTCGCTGATTTCTCATGCGTGACGTTTAGAATCTGATGCAAATTAAAGGCCGTATGCTCTTTTGCGGGACATGTTGTTGAACGACCGGCTTCATAAACCTGTAGCAGCTTCTCAGGGCAGATGAAAAGGGGCTAAAAACTGCTTATCTTGTTCGTGATATACGATGCTATTCTGCCAGGACTAACAACTTTCTCAAGGACGTTCCGGATCGCATTCGCGATTTGAGTTATCGACTGGACCTTGCAGACCTCGAGCGGGAGAGCTTGGATGAAACCCTCGGCAAAGTTTTGGGGCGGTAGCCACATTGCGGGCCCTTATTGTCTAACCTAGCTCGTCAAGCAGAGAGGGGTTTGCGTCTATATCCATGCCAAGGGCTTCTGCGACAGATTGCGCAACCGCAAAGGCCATCTTGGGAGGAACGGCGTTTCCAATTTGCCGATAGCGGGAGCATTGCGAACCATACCAAGGCATATCCCTCGGGAAGGTCTGTATGGTGGCGGCTTCCTGGACCGAGATGCGGCGAAGGCGAGGAGGAACGCTATCGGCTACTTTCCCGCCTTTCTGAAGCTCTTCGTGGTATTTCTCGACCCATTGGGTCGCTCCGGTTTCGAGCGTCTCTTGATCGACAATCGGCGTTCTGTTCCCGCCCATTGAGGCGGGAAGCGTCGGCGCGGGCTTGTCCATGTCCATCGGGCGGCCTTGGCCGTTGAACAGCATGCCTGCAAACGGCGACGGGCGGAGCACGGGGCTTTTTGCCGTAGTTACCTTCGCCTTGCAAGTCTGATCATTGCCCGGCTCGCCGAGAGGAGGCAGCCCGCGCAGGGCGTCGGCCACACCCACCCATTCCTTGACTGTCGGCTGCGGGTAGTTGTACTCGATGCAGGGGTCCTTGATCCCGACAAGGAACATGCGCTCTCTGGTCTGCGGGACGCCGTAATTGGCACTGTTCAGCACCTCAAGGTTGGTTTTGTAGCCAATCTCTTCCGCCTTCTTGCGGATGTCGGCAATAGTTCCAGCCCAGCGTTTGTTCTTGGCGAGTGCCTTGACGTTCTCCATCACGAACGCTTGGGGCTGGACCCTCTCGACCATGCCGAGGAAGTCGAAGACGTGACGCGAGCGGGGGTCGTTCGGGTCCATCTTCCCCGCGACCGAGAAGCCCTGACAGGGCGGTCCTCCAATGACTAGCTCCGCCGAACCCCTTCCGGGCAGTTCCTCAACTTCCCTAATATCTCCCGTGACTATCCTGTGGCTCAGTGTTTTGCCGGTCTTCTTCGAGATCGCGTCCATCGCGGCAGCGTAGGTTTTCATGGCGTCCGGGTTGATATCGTTCGCAAATACGGGGGTGAACCCGGCGGCGATGAAGCCGAGGTCGAGACCGCCCGCTCCCGAATAAAGGCTGACGAAACGCTTCATTAAAGCAATCCTCCTGACTAGTAGAGCTCATTCCAATATGGAATGAGCTCATGAGATGATATCATATACAAGCATGGGTTGCTGCCGGAAGGGGGCGTTTATGGAAGACTTCAATCTTTCTCTCGGGAGACTTATCGCTAAATGGCGGAGACGCTCCGGGATGTCACAGGCGGCGCTCGCTGAGGCAACGGGATGCCAGCAAGCGTCGATTTCGAAACTGGAAAGCGGCTCCAAGCGCATAACTGTCTCTGAGCTTTCTCAAGTGCTTTGTGCCTGCGGATTAACCTTCAGTGCGGTAAGCGACGATCTTGATGGCCTTATCGCTTATGAGCCTCAACCTTTATGGGAGCGTGTAAATGAGTAGCAGTGCAAACATTTCTGAAATATGCGAAGCGCTTCTGGCGGCGTCCCTGCCTATAGATCCGAACTCGATGGAAAGCGCCGCGATTCAGGTTGCGGACTATTACGAGAACGGCCCTGAGGAATCCAGGATTCCCGCCGAAGAGATCTCCGATCGCTTCGGCGAGATGTGGAGCTTTTGGCTTGAGAACTACGATAGTCCCTCAAAGGAATTGAAGGACGTCATTAGCGCCGCGGTTGGCGTCGACCATGGAATGGAAGAGCTCGCGAACGGCTACTTCAAGCTCGAAGAAAAACTCGAGGAGAAGCAGTTCATGGCAAGGAGTCATGCAATCGCTTTGATTGGCTGTGCTCCGCTCATTCGTACCCTTGTCGTGGAGCAACACCTCGGTCTCGATAGGATTAGAGGCATTCTTAACGTTCCTGCCGCAACTTTCGACGCCATCAATGCTGTAATCAGTTCTATCGGTATTGACCCGCCCTTCGGCTCTGAGAGGATAGCCGGAATACATGAAACTGACGTTTCAGACGTCGCCGCCCTGTTTGGTGATATCGAACCTGACGTCGCTGGAGAAACTTTCCGAGGCCTTCTCGGATCGTTCTCGAGATGCGATACGCTTGCCGACGATGTTATCGACTTGGGCCTCATTCCTTTTGAGCCGTACCAGTTTATGCTCTACTTTGAGTTGCTTACGCTTGAGATGGTTGACAGATTCCCCGGCAGGGCGATTTACGAATGCACGCCCCGTTCGAGCAATGTAAAGGCGCTTTGGAACTCCATGTATCATCCCACTCAGGAGAATCCATACCTCAACAACGCCAAGTCCGTCTATTCACTTGACGAAGCATGGGCCGAAACGAAACTCTCCCGGCAGACTGGGAACGGCTCGATTCTGCTTGCCGATGTCTTTAGCATTCTGGCAGAGTTGCCCTACACGACGAGAAGACGCGTTGCTCACATTATTCGTTGTTATTTGATTCTCATTGCCGATTCTCGTCAAACGAAGACGCCTTTGGAGCCGATCGGCGTCGATTCCATCAAGGCTTTTGTCAAGCGCGTGGGGATCTCAAACAGTTTAACCAAGGGCGTTCTCGATCAGAGGCTGGTAGATTTCCTTACCCGCTGCATTCATCCGGAAGAGGGCTGGTTCGCAAGGGGTCTCGGCTCTTCCGTGAACGAGACGAACGCTTCGGGGCGCAAATATGGCGATGTTGAATACTTGGACCTTTCAAATCGTGCACATATCGAGGCCTATGAGGCACACGGTGGCGGTCTGCGGGATGAGTACATTCAGGCGCACATTAACTCCCTGCATGAAACTGTGCGCTACCACGAGCACGAGGCGAAGTTGCGCAACGAACCCTACGACATGACCGTTAGAGTCACGTACGTTGCCCATGACGTTTCGAGACTGATTGACTTTCATGATGGATGCACAAAGGAAATCGAGGGCATTCCGTTCGAGTTTCGCTTTATGACGTACGTCGATTTGCTCAACGCTGCTGGCGGCATCGATGTCGTAATCGGAAATCTGGCGGATTTTAATGAGTTGATTCATCAGAGGATCTCTAGGCTTCCCGATGCGTATACGTTGAAGCGGCGCTATCAGGAGATTACTGGATTGGGATTATCCGAAAAGAATTAGTTGCTGGGGCCCGCTTTCCGAGCTGTGGTGGTTCGGAACGCGGGCCTCTCTGTGCTTCCATGTAGCATAAGCGCTCGGGTATCTGTGCTTATTTTGACGTGTTGGATCCATTGGAGATGGGTGCGATTTGTATTCAGCATCTCTTTACTGCTGCGCGTCTAGCCGCGGCATCAATGAACTTCGCTAGCGCTTTCGGACTGTCAAAAGGCATACACAAGTGTCAGTCTTTTGACATCGCGTGGCCTGAGCGGCGGCGTGCAACGGCTGCACGCCGCCTGCGTCTGCCTACATCCCCGCAACCCCACGCGCGGCGCTCAACAGCTCGTACTCCCTCTGACTCCACTGGTGCAGCTCGGCCGCGCGTACGGCGTCGCGGCACAGATCCAGGAATACCTCGGCGCCCTCGCAGAAGCACTCGCGGGCAAAGATGCTCGACCCGCCCGCAACGCACGCGCCATCGGCAAACCGCTCCCAGCTAGACGGCTCACGCGAATCGTCTCCGGACAGTTTGATCTGCAACACATGCGGGTCGCCGGCAACGCAGAACTCTTTCTCGAGCTTTTGCACCGTGAAGCGCATCTGGTGGGAGAGGCTGCTCTTGACCATGGCCGAGGCGTAGCCGTTCTGCTTGTCCAGAAGATGCATTCGTTTTGGCTGGGCTGCCAGGTTGTGGAAGTTGCGCTCACTGCGCACGGAGAAATTGTCCATACGGACTCCTTTCATCGATGTTGGCAGGGCCACCGTGTCTCTTGGCCGGTTGGCGTCGGGATCGTGGAGCCAACTCTCTACCCCGACTCTGGATAAAACGCGCCCGCTCCTTGCGGGCAAGATGGAGTCTATCAACGTGTACGGACTCAACGTGTACGGACAGAAATCAAGCGCCATCCGCGAAATGACGCGCGGATGGCGTTGGTTTCCCAAGTGATTATTCGGCTTTCATCCGGAAAAGTGTCGAAATCAGCCGTGTAAAAGTACGGAAAAGTGTCGAAATAGGCACCTTAAAACTTCGGAAAAGTGTCAAATTCGATAGGCAAATTATCCGGAAAAGTGTAGCTGGATGACAAAACAGCACTTAGAAGCTGGTGCTGGATGCGGGATCCTGCGGCCGCCTTCAGCCCTCGCTACTCGTCGTCCTCGTCGTTGGGGTCGCCCTTGAGGGTGTTGATGTCCAGGTACTGGTTATCGTCCTCTTTTTGCTGGGTCTCCGACTCCGCTTGGGTGGGGCCGCGGAACAGCTGGAATCCCTCAAACGCAATGACACCGAGCAGGGCAATGATAATGGCGATAAAGGCAACCTTGACTGCCTGCGGAAATTCCGAGAAACGCAGCGCCTTTTCCTCGGCGTAATAATCGGCGAAGCGCTCTTCGCCCGTGCTTTTGGTATACGCCGGTGCGGGCGCGGCCTCCGGGTCATATTCCGGTGCAGGCGTGGTAGCGTACGAATCGTTGAGATAATCACTCGATGCAGTGCCATAATCCTCGGTCTCGATGCGACTGGTGCCAGCATAGTCATCGGAATAATCGGAATATGCCGCACCGCCCTCATAGTCCGCGGCGCTCGTGTTGGCGGCAAAAAGCGGGTTAACTGGAACGTCGAGCGCCGGCATGCCGGTAGAGGTCTCATCCAGATCGGCTGCAGCCCAGGAATCGTAGGCAACCTGACGGGCAATGGGCTCATCGAGCCTTGTGACCGGAGACTTGCGTACCGCAGGAACAGGCAACTGCTGGGCGCTGTACATAACGGTGCTGTCGGCCGATTTGCCCTGCGTCGCTGCAGCGAGAAATGCCGCCGTCTCGGACGGGTCGCTTGCGGGGCGGGGAGCGGGCGTGGGCGCCGAAGTGGGTGCGGGCGTAGACGCGGGCGTCGAAACAGGCGGCTGCGCAGGAGTCGGCGCAGATGCGGTCTTAGGCGCAAGTGCGGGATTGGGGCTTGACGGGCGAGCCCCGCCGCCGCCCATGAGTTCGTCGGCGGTCCACGGGCGATCATCCATCACATCGTCAAGGCTCAGCGAAAACAGGTCGTCTTCACCCTCATCGAACATGCGGTGCACATGTCCACCAATTGCCGGAATCAATCCGCGACCGGTGCATGATGCCTTGCTCAACGCCATTCTGTCCCATCCTTTCGAAATACTAATGACATCGATTATATGGAACTTCCCAAGCGGCTCGGTCTTGGATTCGTGCTTTCCAGAACTCGCGCCCAAAAGGGGAGGGGCAATCCAGGCGAGTGCCTACTTGTCGCCGGCCGCCGCCTTGGCCTCATTGAGGTAGCTATAGAAGCTGTACTTGGAGATGCCAAAGAACTCACAGGCGCGCTCGCTCGACTTGGAAATGAGGAAGGCGCCGCGACGGTCGAGGTAGCCAATGGCACGAATGCGCTCGTCTTTGGTCATGAGTGCCGCGGGCTTGCCCACAAACTGCTCGCACTCGTGCAGCAGGTCCTCGAGCAGGTCGCCGATGTTCTTGGTAATGGGCTCGGGCTCGGTATAGCCCGTGCCGCCGGTGCCGGTAAAGGCATCGAGCGAGCGCTCAAAAGCCTTCATGAGCGTAATGTCAAAGTTAATGCCCAAAATGCCGACGGGCTTGCCCTCGTCGTTGCGGATAAAGATCGTCGACGATTTGAGCAGCTTGCCGTCAGCGGTTTTAGTGAGGTACGGCTCGCGGTCGTGTACGTCGGTGGCGCCCTCGTGCATGGACTCAAACACGATATGGCTGGGGCCGTCACCCAGTTTGCGTCCGCTGACGTGGCCGTTTTCGATCACTACGATGGAGTGGTCCACGTCCTCGGTCTCCAGATCGTGGACGACGATTTCGCAGTTGGGGCCAAATTGGAGCGCCAAGCCGTGTGCAAGGCGCTTATAAAACTCAATCTGTGCGGGGGTCATAGGTGCCTTCCTAAAAATTAGTTTGGGCTCACTGTGCCATAAACCACACATGACCGCAAACAAATCCATCAACAAGGCAATTCATGACCGTTCGGCGGCGAAAAAGTACCGATTGCGGCAACAAACAATTCGTTAGGTATACCAATCAAAAAGTGTGATAGAACATTACTAACAAACTTTTTGTTTGGCATCCACATAAAAGTTCAGTCGTATGAATGGGAATGGGCTGAAACGCGTATGCGGGGGCCGGCAAGAGAGGACTTAAGGAGTTCACCGTATGGCCGATAAGATCCAGTGGGCGAGCAACACGATGCCCAAGAGCGATGACAAGCACTTGGGAATCATGAGCCTCGACCACGTGAAGAAGGCCCGCGCCTTCCACCAGTCGTTCCCCCAGTACACCGTCACTCCGCTTGCTCGCCTGGACGGTCAGGCCGCGCGCCTGGGCCTGTCCAACCTGTGCGTTAAGGACGAGAGCTATCGCTTTGGCCTCAACGCCTTTAAGGTCCTGGGCGGCTCGTTTGCCATGGCCAACTATATTGCCGACGAGACCGGCAAGGACGTTGCCGACTGCACCTTCGATTACCTGACCTCCGATCAGCTTGCCAAGGACTTTGGCCAGGCTACCTTCTTTACCGCCACCGACGGCAACCATGGCCGCGGCGTGGCGTGGGCTGCCAACAAGCTGGGCCAGAAGGCCGTCGTGCACATGCCCAAGGGTTCCACCAAGCCCCGCTTCGATAACATCGCCGCCGAGGGCGCCACGGTGACCATCGAAGAGGTCAACTACGACGAGTGCGTGCGCATGGCCGCCGCTGAGGCCGACGCCTGCGAGCGCGGCGTCATCGTTCAGGACACCGCCTGGGAGGGCTACGAGAAGATCCCGTCTTGGATCATGGAGGGCTACGGCACCATGGCTTCCGAGGCTGCCGAGCAGCTGCGCGAGATGGCCATCAACCGCCCGACCCACGTGTTTGTCCAGGCTGGCGTGGGTTCGCTCGCCGGCGCCGTGGTGGGCTACTTCACCAACCTGTATCCCGATAACCCGCCCACCTTCGTCGTGGTTGAGTGCGCGCCTGCCGCCTGCCTGTACAAGGGCGCTGCCGCCGGCGACGGTGACCCGCGCATCGTGGACGGCGACATGCCCTCCATCATGGCCGGTCTGTGCTGCGGTGAGCCCAACATCCTGGGCTGGGATATCCTGCGCAACCACGCCACCGCCTTCGTGTCCTGCCCCGACTGGGTCACCGCTCGCGGCATGCGCACCCTGGGCGCTCCCGAGAAGGGCGACCCGCGCGTCATCTCCGGCGAGTCCGGCGCTGTGACCACCGGCCTGGTCGAGACCCTCATGCTCGATCCCGAGTACGCCGAGCTCAAGGAGCTCATCGGCCTGGACAAGACGAGCTCCGTGCTCTGCTTCTCCACCGAGGGCGACACCGATCCCGACCAGTATCGCCGCATTGTTTGGGAAGGCGAATATCCCACTTGCTAATCGTTGGGGCGGAGTAAATAGGTATCGCTCCGCCACCTCACAGGTAGATTCCTTCGTTTGAAAGGTTATGAACAATGGCTAAAGAACTCGATTTCGACGCTATCAAGGCCGCTGCTGAGTCTCATCGTGCTGACATGACCCGCTTCCTGCGCGCCATGATCTCCCATCCCTCTGAGTCCTGCGAGGAGGGCGAGGTTGTTGCCTGCATCAAGGCCGAGATGGAGAGCCTTGGCTATGACGAGGTCAAGGTCGACGGCCTGGGCAACGTCATGGGCTTTATGGGCGAGGGCGACAAGATCATCGCCATCGACTCCCACATCGACACCGTCGGCATCGGCAACATCGAGAACTGGGACGCCGATCCCTACGAGGGCTATGAGACCGACGAGATCATCTACGGCCGCGGCGGCTCCGACCAGGAGGGTGGCATGGCTTCCGCTACCTACGCTGCCAAGATGATGAAGGACATGGGCCTCATCCCCGAGGGCTACAAGATCATGGTCGTCGGCACCGTCCAGGAAGAGGACTGCGACGGCATGTGCTGGCAGTACATCTACAACAAGGACGGCATTAAGCCCGAGTTCGTCATTTCCACCGAGCCCACCGACGGTGGCATCTATCGCGGTCACCGCGGCCGCATGGAGATCCGCGTTGACGTTCACGGCACCTCCTGCCACGGCTCCGCTCCCGACCGCGGCGATAACGCCATTTACAAGATGGCAGACATCATCGCCGACGTCCGTGCCCTCAACAACAACGGCTGCGACGAGTCGACCGACATCAAGGGCCTCGTCAAGATGCTCGACCCCAAGTACAACCCCGAGCACTTCGAGGACGCCCGCTTCCTGGGCCGCGGCACCTGCACCGTCAGCCAGATCTTCTACACCAGCCCCAGCCGCTGCGCCGTGGCCGATTCCTGCGCCATCTCCATCGACCGCCGCATGACCGCCGGCGAGACCTGGGAGTCCTGCTTGGACGAGATCCGCAACCTGCCGGCCGCCAAGAAGTACGGCGACGACGTGAAGGTCTCCATGTACATGTACGACCGTCCGTCCTGGACCGGTGAGGTCTACGAGACCGAGGCTTACTTCCCCACGTGGATCAACAAGGAGACCGCCCCGCACGTCAAGGCCCTCGTCGACGCTCACAAGGCCATGTTTGGTGACGAGCGCATCGGCTGCGAGCCCAGCATGGACAAGCGCACCGGTCGCCCGCTGTGCGACAAGTGGACCTTCTCCACGAACTGCGTTTCCATCCAGGGCCGCTACGGCATCCCCTGCGTGGGCTTTGGCCCGGGTGCCGAGTCTCAGGCTCATGCTCCCAACGAGGTCACCTACAAGGACGACCTGGTCACCGCTGCCGCCATGTACGTGGCTGCCCTGAACCTCTACGATCCGAGCCAGGCCGATGGCGACGCCACCGTGTTCCGCGCCGGTCTGACCAACAACAAGATCGATTAGTCCCATTCCTCGATTTTGTTGAGCCGGGGGCCGCTCGTGTCCCCGGCACCCCCTGTTGACTTGGGGCCCGCGGTCGTTATCTCCCATGCTTCCTCAACGGTGGCGGGTCCTCGTCATGGTGCTCTGCATGTTCTAGCCACACGCGCATGCCGGAGCACATCTATTCACTGCGATCGTTTCATCTTTAGAAAGGACATTTCCATGGACGCTAAGTTTACCGAGCTCGTCGAGCAGCTGAACGGCCTCGATTTTAAGGGTATGTACGGCAGCGACTTCCTGCACACCTGGGACAAGACTACCGATGAGCTCAAGGCTCTCTACATCGTCGCCGACGCCCTGCGCGAGCTGCGCGAGAACAACGTCTCGTCCAAGATCTTCGACTCGGGTCTGGCCGTCTCCCTGTTCCGCGACAACTCCACCCGTACGCGCTTCTCCTTCTCTAAGGCCGCCAACCTGCTCGGCCTCGAGCTGCAGGACCTGGACGAGAAGAAGTCCCAGATCGCCCACGGCGAGACCGTCCGCGAGACCGCTACCATGATCTCCTTCATGGCCGATGTCATCGGCATCCGCGACGACATGTACATCGGCAAGGGCGACGCCTACATGGCCGAGGTCTCCGAGTCTGTCCGGCAGGCTTACGAGGACGGCGTTCTGGATCACCGTCCCACGCTCATCTCCCTGCAGTCCGACTCCGATCACCCCACGCAGTCCTCTGCCGACATGCTCTACCTTATCAACGAGTTTGGCGGCCTCGAGAACCTCAAGGGCAAGAAGGTTGCCGTCACCTGGGCCTATTCGCCCTCTTACGGCAAGCCGCTGTCCTGCCCGCAGTCGCTAATCAGCCTGCTGCCCCGCTTTGGCATGGACGTCACCCTGGCTCACCCCGAGGGCTACGACCTCATGCCCGAGGTCGTCGAGCGCGCCAAGACCTATGCCGCCGAGTCCGGCACCACCTTTAAGCAGGTCAACACCATGGCCGAGGCCTTCGAGGGCGCCGACATCGTGATCCCCAAGAGCTGGGCTCCGTTTGCCGCCATGGAAAAGCGTACCAACCTGTACGCCGAGGGCGACGACGCCGGCATCGCAGCGCTCGAGAAGGAGCTGCTCGCCCAGAACGCCACGCATCAGGATTGGTGCTCCACGACCGAGCTCATGGAGAAGACCGCCAACGGCCAGGACACTATCTTTATGCATCCGCTGCCCGCCGACATCTCCGGTGTCTCCTGCGAGCACGGCGAGGTCAACGCCGACGTCTTCGACATGCACCGCGTGGGCATGTACAAGGAGGCCAGCTACAAGCCGTACGCCATCGCAGCCATGATGTTCCTGCAGAAGGTTGCCGATCCCGCCGCTACCCTCAAGGCCCTCGACGAGCGCAACACCGCCCGTTGGTTCCAGGCCTAAAGCTGGGCTGAGAAATGGCTAAGCGTATCGTTGTCGCCCTGGGCGGAAACGCCCTCGGCGCCAACCTTCCCGAGCAGATGGAGGCCGTCAAGACGACTTCCAAGGCTATCGTCGACCTGATCGAGGAGGGCAACGAGGTCGTCGTCGTGCACGGCAACGGTCCCCAGGTGGGCATGATCGCCAACGCGATGGCTGAGCTCACGCGCTCTAATCCTCAGAAGTACGTTCCCTGCCCCTTGTCCGTTTGCGGCGCCATGAGCCAGGGCTACATTGGCTATGACCTGCAAAATGCGCTGCGCGAGGAAATGCTCGACCGCAATATCGACAAGGGTGTCGCGACCGTGCTCACCCAGGTCGAGGTTGCGGCGGACGACCCGGCCTTTGCCGACCCGGTCAAGCCGATCGGTCCGTGGATGAGCGAGGCCGAGGCCAAGGAGCTGGAGGCCGATCGCGGCTATCAGTTCATCCACGACGAGAAGCAGGGCTTCCGTCGCGTGGTTGCCTCGCCCAAGCCCGTGAACATCGTCGAGCTCGACACCATTAAGTCGCTCGTCGAGTCCAACCATGTGGTGATCTCCTGCGGCGGTGGCGGCATTCCCGTCACCAAGTCCCAGGGCAACCACCTTAAGGGCGCTGCCGCCGTCATCGATAAGGACTTTGCGGCCGAGAAGCTCGCCGAGCAGCTCGACGCCGATGCCCTGATTATCCTGACGGCCGTGGAGAAGGTTGCCATTGGCTTTGGCACCGACCACGAGCAGTGGCTCGACACGCTGACCGCGGCTGACGTAAAGCGTCTGTCCGAGGCCAACGAGTTCGGTCGTGGCTCCATGCTGCCCAAGGTTCAGGCCGCCTCGACGTTTGCCGAGAGCAAGCCGGGCCGCACGGCGCTCATCACGCTGCTCGAGAAGGCGCGTGACGGTCTTGCCGGCAAGACCGGTACCACGTTTACCGGCGACGCTGAGTAGGCATATCTGCACCATTGAGGAGGGTGCCCTGCGTCGCGGGGTGCCCTCCTTTGTGCTATGGAGAGCCAAGGGTCGTTCGCTGGAAAACGAGTGCGTGCCTGTTCCGACGGAGTGTGAGCTTGGTATGGTGGGTATAGCAACTATGGTGTCCAAAGCAGCCAGGGGAGGTTTGCGGAGATGAAACTCGGTTGCGTCATTATGGCTTCGGGCGAGGGCAAGCGGTTTGGCTCCAACAAGATGCTCGCCGATATCTATGGCGAGCCGCTGATTGCCCGGACCATCGATTCGGTTCCCCGGGGCTTTGACGTTGTGGTTTCGACGCGTTGGCCCGAGGTCGCCCAGATTTGCGAGGACAAGCATTGCCCGTGCGTGCTGCACGATGGCGAGCTGCGCAGCGAAAGCGTCCGTGCGGGCCTTTCGTGGGGAGTCGAACGCAACTGGAAAGGTTGCCTCTTTTTACCGGGCGACCAGCCACTTGTGAGTTCGGATTCTTTTGAGGCTATGGTTCACGCGTTTGACGAGCGTGGCCGCAAACATCCGGTGCGCTTGGCGTGCAGCGGTGAGCCTTCGAGCCCGGTGCTCTTTCCGGCGGAACTGTTCGATGCACTTATGTGTCTTGAGGGCAAGGACGGCGGGGGCTCGATTCTCAAAGGTCGCGTCGACGTTGCGCTGGTCGAGGCGCGTGCCTACGAGCTGTGGGACGTCGATACCGTCAAGGGACAGCGCTGCATAACAGAGCATATTGCCGCCTGCTCGTATTTTGATCGCGTGGCCAACTGCATCAATCAATAAGGAGCAATTATGATCATCATCAAAAACGGCGCGCTCGTGACGCCCCAGGGGCTTCGCCGCGCCGACCTTGCCATGGAGGGCGACAAGATCGTGCGGATCGCCGCAGCGATTGAGCCGGGCGCCAACGATACCGTCGAGGACGCCGCGGGCTGCTGGGTGTTTCCCGGCTTTATCGACGGCCACACGCATATGCAGTGCTGGACTGGCATAGATTGGACAGCCGATAGCTTTGAGACCGGTACGCGTGCGGCTGCCTGCGGCGGTACGACGACCATCGTGGACTACGCGACGGCCGATCGCGGCGTGACCATGCCCGATGCCTTGGCCGAGTGGCATCGCCGCGCCGACGGAACCTGCACGGTCAACTACGCTTTTCATATGGCACTCGCCGAGTGGGATGAGCGCAACCGCGCCGATCTTTCGGCCATGCGCGAGGCGGGCGTGTCGTCGTTCAAGACCTACTTTGCCTATGACCACCTGCGCTTGGACGATGCCGAGACGCTCGAGGTGCTGGAGGAGCTCAAGCGCGTGGGCGGTATCCTGTGCGTGCATTGCGAGAACGGCACGTTGGTGAATGAACTGCAGAAGCGCGTGTACGAGCAGGGGATTCATGGGCCCGAGGGGCATGCGCTCAGCCGTCCGGACGTGTGTGAGGGTGAGGCCGTGAGCCGCCTGCTGTATCTGGCGCACCTGGCCGGGGACGCTCCGGTCAACGTGGTGCACCTTTCGACCAAGCTGGGGCTCGAGGCCATTCGCGCTGCCAAAGCGCGCGGGCAGAAGAACATCTATGTCGAGACATGCCCCCAGTATCTGATGCTCGACGACACCTGCTATCTGGAGCAGGGCGAGGACGGCTTTGCGGGCGCCAAGTACGTGATGAGTCCGCCGTTGCGCCATGCCGGCGACCGTGCGGCCCTGCGCGAGGCGCTTGTGGCCGGCGAGATCGATACGATTGCGACCGACCACTGCAGCTTTAACCTGCACGGGCAAAAGGACCGCGGGCGCGACGACTTCCGCGCGATTCCCAACGGCGGGCCCGGCGTGGAGCATCGTCCCGTCGCGATTGCCACGAGCTTTGAGGGCCAGCTGGGCCCCGAGGACCTCTGCCGCTTGATGAGCGAGAACCCGGCGCGCGTTTTTGGCATGTATCCGCGCAAGGGCTGTCTTGCCGAGGGTGCCGATGCCGACGTGTGCGTGTGGGATCCCCAGGCGCGCTGGACGATCAGCGCCGCGACACAGCATCAGGCCGTGGACTACACGCCGCTCGAGGGCTTTGAGGCACATGGCCGCGCCAAGGCCGTGTTTGTGAACGGCGTGCTGGTGGCACGCGACGGCGAGCCCACCGGAGCCCAACCCGGCCGCTACGTGCCCCGCTAACAGGGGGAGTGCCGGACCCCCCTCCGCAGTTGCGGTGAAATACGGACTGTTTGCGGCCGTTTGGCGGCCAAACAGTCCGTATTTCACCGCAACTGACGAGATGGGGCCGGCTATTTGAGGCTGCTGGCGACGACGGGGCGGCCGAGGGCTGCCTCGAAGCGGTCGGCCATCGTGGGGTCGCTGAGCGTGTCGACTTGGTTGAGCATGACGCGTGCGGTGCTGAGTTTCAGCGCCTGCATCTCGGCATTGAGCACCTGGGCGACGCGCTCGGGCGTGGCGATGTCGGTGAGCTCGCAGCCGCAACGCTCGCAAAAGAGCTCGGGGCGGTGGACGGCTTCGTTGATGGGCTTGCTGAGCCCCGAGGCGCCGACGAGCCAGATGACGTTGGCCGTGCCGGCGGGAACGACCGGCTCCCACGGGGCATGCGCCTTGAGCGGGAGCCGCTTGCTGCCGTCCGCCTCGGCTAGGACGTAGTCAAAGCGCTGCGCCAGCTGGTCGAGCGGCTCGGCAGGGGAGGAGAGTTTGCCCGTCTCCGGGTCCAAAACACCCGCCTGGCAGATACTTCCGCGGCTCATGCCCGCGCATGCCTCGCAGGTGCAACCGGGGACATGCGAGGTGCCCGGCTTCCAAGGCGCGGCGTCCAGGCGACGATTCGACCCGTCCCATGGCACGCCGGCAACGGGAAGCATATGCGTGGTGGTGCAGAGGAGCACGCGGCCACCCGCGCGCATAAGCTCAAGGCCGAGCGTCTTCAGCAACGTCGACTTGCCACCGCTGCCGATAATCGCGGTAATGCCCGGCTTGATCCTGAGCGCCGAGGCAAGATTGCCGCTAACCGTTTCCATCTGTTCACCGCCGTATAATACTGTGATAATAAATAATCATCAGAGTAGCGGTCGAACCGCTTTTGCTCTGCTCAAACCGTAGCACAGGGAGGTGCCCCGGGAATGCTCGTTTATGTTCGCGGCGCCGGCGATATTGCCACGGGCGTCGCCGCCCGTTTGGTGCGCGCCGGCGTGTCGGTCGTTATGGCCGATATCGCGGTTCCCACGTGCATCCGCCGCACAATCAGTTTTTGCGAGGCCATTTGCCTGGGCGAGGTCCAGGTCGAGGGCATTCGCGCTCGCTTGGCGCAGACGCCGGCAGAGGCGCTTGCAATTACCGAGGCCGGAGACGTCGCCGTCGTGGTAGACCCCCAGGCCAAGATGCTCGATGAGCTTAAACCCGCTGCCGTGGTCGACGCGATTTTGGCCAAGCGCAACCTGGGTACCACGCGCGACATGGCGCCTGCCGTCATCGCCGTGGGGCCGGGCTTTACCGCGCCGGTTGACTGCGACGCCGTGGTCGAGACCATGCGCGGGCATTTCTTGGGCCGTGTCATTATCCAAGGTTCGCCCCAGCCCAACACGGGCGTGCCGGGCGTGATCGCCGGCTATGGCAAGGAGCGCGTTATCCACAGCCCCGCCGCCGGCGTGTTTCGGTCCGACCGCGCAATCGGCGACATCGTGCGCGCCGGAGACGTGATTGGCTACGCGGGCGATACGCCCATGCGCACGCAGATCGATGGCTGCCTGCGCGGGCTTTTGGCGAACGGCGTGCAGGTGACCGAGGGCTTTAAATGCGCCGATGTCGATCCGCGCGGCGATGCCAGCTATATCAACTACATTTCGGACAAGGCGACGTCGGTCGGCGGCGGCGTGCTCGAGGCGCTCGCTATGCTCACCGATATCTTTAGAGGATAGAAGGCGGCAATGGAAAAGCTCGATGTTGTGAATGCGGCGCTTGTCGCCCTGCGTGCTGGCGAGACGTGCGAGCTCGTGGTCGTGGCCGGCACGGCGGGGTCGTCGCCGCGCGGCGTGGGCGCCTGGATGGCCGTCTTTGCCGACGGTAGCCAGGCGGGCACCATCGGCGGCGGCAAGATTGAGCTCTTTGCGCTGGACGAGGCGCGAGAGCTGCTGGCCGCGGGGCAATCGCGTCTGGTCCGCTACACCATGGGCGGCGAGAACTCCGATACCGGTATGATCTGCGGCGGAGCTATCTGCCTGTGCTACCTGCATCTGGATGCGACCCAGGCACCGTTGTTCCAGGAAATTGCCGACGTCTTGGCCTATCGGCGCATCGGCGACTTCGTCATCGACTTTGAGCCGTTTATCGCGAGCGCGCTCGAGGGCGATGTGGCCGAGTACCATGGCGAGGCATCGCGCCATACCATTGCCGGCTGCCCCGAGCTTTCGCTGGTGGAGGAGGGGAGTAAGGTTGCCTACACCAACGCCGCCTCCGAGATTCCTCCCGCGCACATCGAGACGCTCTGCCCCGAGGGCCCGACCTACATCTTTGGCTGCGGACACGTGGGCGCCGCGACGGCGCGCGTGCTCACGGCGGCGGGCTTTGCCGTCGTGGCCTGCGACGATCGCCCCGGCACGTTGACGCCCGAATGGGTGCCCGGCGTCTACGATCGTCGCCTGGTCGATTACAAGAACCTGGACGAGCTGTGCCCCATCGGTCCGCGCGACTTGGTGGTCGTGGCCACAGCAGGCCACAAGTCCGATATCGACGTGGTGATTCAGGCCATGCGCGCCAAGCCTGCCTACCTGGGCTGTCTGGGTTCGCGCCGCAAGACGGCCTTTGTGCGCGCTCGCCTGGAGCAGGAGGGCTTTACGCAGGACCAGATCGACGAGCTGCACCTGCCGATCGGCGTTGCCATCGAGGCCGAGGACCCCGAGGAGATCGCCATCTCCATAGCCGCCGAGATGATCCACCTGCGCCGCACCAAGCTCGTTCCCCGTAAACGCTAATCTCATCCCCATCAATAAGTTGCGGTGAAATACGGATTGTTTAAGCCTGTTAGGCCGCCAAACAGTCCCTATTTCACCGCAACTGCTTTTTGGGATCCATTTGTGCGGGGGAGTTGTGGAGTTGTGCAGGCAGACGAGGTTTTTCTGGAAATACGCTCCCGATGCGCGTATAGTACCGATTGTTTTGTCGGCTCCTGCTGCGTCGAGTCCAAACCGCAAAATGCCATGAGCGGCGCGGATGCAGCCAGGAGGCACGAGGACAACCCATCGTGGCCACGCCCCGTGCTTAAAACCCCAAGAAGGAGTGAACAATGGCAGAAGAGAAGTATGTGCCGCGTCTGAAGACCAAGTACAACAACGAGGTCAAGCAGCAGCTTCAGGACAAGTTCCAGTACGAGAACGTCATGATGATCCCCAAGTTTGAGAAGATCGTCGTGAACATGGGTGTCGGCGAGGCCGCTACCGATTCCAAGGCCATCGACGGTGCCGTGCGCGACCTGCGCGCCATCACCGGCCAGCAGCCGATGATCACCCGTGCCCGCAAGTCCATCGCTACCTTCCGCCTGCGCGCTGGTATGCCGATCGGCTGCAAGGTTACCCTGCGTGGCGACCGTATGTGGGAGTTCTTCGATCGTCTGACCTCCGTCGCGATTCCCCGTATCCGCGACTTCCGCGGCATCTCCGCCAAGAGCTTCGACGGCCGTGGTAACTTCTCCATGGGCGTCACCGAGCAGCTCATCTTCCCCGAGATCGACTTCGACTCCGTCGATCACCAGCGTGGTATGGACATCACTTTCGTGACCACCGCCAACACCGATGAGGAGGCCAAGGCCCTTCTGGACGCCTTCGGTTTCCCGTTCAAGAAATAGGTTCACCTGCCCTATAAGCGCCGTTCCCACAAGGGGGCGGCGCTTGGGGCGAACAATACTCTATGTGAGGAGGATATAAGTGGCTAAGACATCGATGATCGTCAAGTGCAATCGCAAGCAGAAGTTCTCTACTCGTGAGTACACGCGCTGCCAGCGCTGCGGCCGTCCGCACTCTGTGTACCGCAAGTTCGGCCTGTGCCGTGTCTGCTTCCGCGAGCTTGCACTCAAGGGCGAGCTTCCCGGCGTTAAGAAGGCCAGCTGGTAAGTCACTACCAGCGTTTCAAGCATCAGTTTGGAACAGGGAAAACGCGCTAAAAAGGCTTTGCCGTTAAGGGCGGCGAAGAACCAAGAGCACGTGTTCATCAAGAACGAAGGAGAATCTGTATGAACCTTACAGACCCGATCGCAGATATGCTTACGCGCATCCGTAACGCTAACTCTGTGAACAAGGCCACGGTCTCCATGCCGAGCAGCAAGAAGCTCGTCGAGATCGCTCGTGTTCTGCACGAGGAGGGCTACATCGAGGGCTACGATGTCGAGGACACCGTTCCCCAGAAGACTCTGCACATCACGCTTAAGTATGGTCCCAAGAAGGCTAAGGTCATCAACGGCATCCGCCGCATTTCCAAGCCGGGCCTGCGTAAGTACACCGGCGTTGCCGACATGCCCCGCGTCCGCGGTGGCCTTGGTACCGCCATTATTTCCACCAGCCATGGCGTCATGACCGACCGCGATGCTCGCAAGCACAACGTCGGCGGCGAGATCATCGCTTACGTCTGGTAATTCGCTCGGTAGGTAGAAGGAAAGGAGATCACCGTGTCTCGTATCGGTAATAAGCCTGTCCAGATTCCCGCCGGAGTCGAAGTGGCAGTCAACGGCAACAACGTTGTCGTCAAGGGCCCCAAGGGCCAGCTCGAGCTCGATGTCTTTGAGAAGCTCGCTATCAACGTCGAGGACAACGTCCTCACCGTTTCCCGTCCCGACGACGAGCGTGAGACCCGTGCCCGCCACGGCCTCACCCGCGCCCTCATCCACAACATGGTTGTTGGCGTTTCCGAGGGCTTCGAGAAGAAGCTCGAGCTCGCCGGCGTCGGTTACCGCGTACAGCAGAAGGGCAAGAACCTCGAGTTCTCCCTGGGCTTCTCGCACCCCGTGATCGTCGAGGCTCCCGAGGGCATCACCTTCGAGGTTCCCGACAACACCCACGTGAACGTCAAGGGTATCAACAAGCAGCAGGTCGGTCAGATTGCCGCTGAGATCCGCGGCCATCGTCCTCCCGAGCCTTACAAGGGCAAGGGTATCCACTACGTTGGCGAGCACATCCGCCGCAAGCTGGGTAAGGCCGCCAAGTAGTCGTAACCGACTCACTCGCATAAGACCAGCACCCCGTCAGGTGCTGGCAAGATCAACCTTTTTAGGAGTTTACGTATGAACAAGCATAAGGCGAAGCTGGAAGGCCTCAAGCGTCGTCAGCGTCGTGTTCGCGGCAAGGTCTCGGGTACCTCCGAGCGTCCGCGTCTTCGCGTGACCCGTACTAACGCCAACATCTATGCCCAGATCATCGACGACAGCAAGGGCTCCAGCCTGACGCTCGTCTCTGCCTCGACCCTCGAGGCCGAGTTCAAGGGCACCCACACCTCGAACAAGGAGGCTGCGGAGAAGGTCGGTCAGCTCGTTGGCAAGCGCGCCATCGAGGCCGGCATCACCAAGGTCGCCTTCGATCGCGGTGGCCGTATCTACCATGGCCGCGTCAAGGCCCTCGCCGACGGTGCTCGTGCCGCCGGTCTCGAGTTCTAGGAGGTATGTAGCACATGGCTCGTAATCAGAAGCAGCAGCGCGAGGCCTCCGAGTTCGAGGAGCGCGTCGTTTACATCAACCGCGTGTCGAAGACCGTCAAGGGTGGTCGTCGCATGAGCCTCGTCGCTCTCGTCGTCGTTGGCGACGGCAAGGGCAACGTCGGCGTTGGCATGGGCAAGTCCGCTGAGGTGCCCATGGCCATCTCCAAGGCATCTCTCGATGCCAAGAAGAACATGTTCCACGTGCCGGTGACCGAGCAGGGCACCATCCCGCACGAGGTTCTCGGTCACTTTGGTGCCGGCCGCATCATCATCAAGCCCGCTGTCGAGGGTACCGGCGTTATCGCCGGCGGCGCTGTGCGTCCCCTCTTTGAGCTTGCTGGCATCAAGAACGTCCTGTCCAAGTCCCTCGGTACCGACAACGGCCTCAACATCATCAAGGCTGCCGTCGAGGGCCTCAAGGAGCTCTCCAGCCCTGAGGACGTCGCGGCTCGCCGTGGCCTGACGGTCTCCGAGATGTTCGTCGGTAAGGAGAACTAAGCATGGCTGACACCATCAAGATCAAGCAGGTCCGCAGCACCAACGGTTGCAAGCAGGACCAGGTCCGTACTGTCCGTGCCCTCGGTCTCCACAGGATCCGCGAGGTTCGCGAGATTGCTGACAACGAGTCCGTCCGCGGCATGATCTTCAAGGTCAAGCACCTTGTCGAGATTGTAGAGGAGTAGCAAATGCAGCTTCACGATCTTACTCCCGCGCCCGGTTCCACCAAGAACCGCAAGCGCGTCGGCCGTGGCAATTCTTCGGGTCACGGCACCACTTCTGGCCGCGGTCAGAAGGGCCAGGGTTCCCGCTCTGGCGGCACCAAGGGTGCCGGCTTCGAGGGTGGCCAGACTCCGCTGGCTATGCGCCTGCCCAAGCTTCCGGGCTTCCGTAACCCCCGTCGTATCGAGTACACCGCTGTTAACGTTGAGCGTCTCGAGCGTAAGTTCGAGGACGGCGCTGTGATCGACGGTGCCGCTCTTAAGGCCGCTCGCATCACCAAGAGCGAGTTCGAGCCCGTCAAGGTGCTCGGCAATGGTGAGCTCACCAAGAAGTTCACGGTCAAGGTCGACAAGGTCAGCGCTTCTGCGCAGGCCAAGATCGAGGCCGCCGGCGGAAAGGTCGAGCTGCCGTGCTAAATGGTCTTAAGAATGCTTTCCGCATCAAAGAATTGCGCGAAAAGATTCTTTTTACCATAGCTATGCTCGTCGTGTACCGCATTGGTGCGCACGTTCCTGTGCCCGGCATTCCCTTCCAGGGGATGCTGGGCCTTTTCTCGACCGATAACAATTCGGTCGCCGCAGGTGCTATGGCCCTCCTGAATCTTTTCTCTGGCGGTGCGTTGAGCTATGTGTCGGTGTTTTCGCTGGGCATCATGCCTTACATCACCAGCTCGATCATCCTCCAGATGCTCCAGGCCGTCGTGCCTTCCCTGCATGAGCTTGCCCGCGAGGGCGAGGTCGGTCAGACCAAGATTACGCAGTATTCGCGTTACCTCACCCTGGCTCTGGCAATCCTCAACTCCGTGGGTTACCTCTTCCTCTTTAAGAGCTTCGGCATCAGCTTCAATGGCGCCGGCGCTCCCGAGATCATCTTCGACCTCATGATCGTCGGTACACTCACCGCGGGCGCCATGCTGATCATGTGGATTGGTGAGCTCATCACCCAGCGCGGTATCGGCAATGGCATGTCGCTGATCATCTTCGCGAACATCATGGCCGGTCTGCCGCAGGCTATCTTCTCCAGCACCGAGGGCAATGCCGGTGGCATCATCACCATGGTGATCATCTGCGCCATCATCCTGCTGGTTATCCCGCTGATTGTTTTCCTTGAGCGCGGCCAGCGCCGCATCCCGGTCTCCTACGCTAAGCGCGTCGTGGGCCGTCGCATGATGGGTGGCCAGACCACCTACCTGCCCATCAAGGTCAACACCGCGGGTGTCGTGCCGATCATCTTCGCTTCGGCGCTGCTGTACTTCCCGGCTCAGATTGCCGTGTTCTTCCCCGGCATCGGCTGGATTCAGGCAGTTGCCTCTGCGCTTTCGCGCGGCTGGCTCAACTGGGTGCTTAACGTTGTCCTCATCGTGTTCTTCGCGTACTTCTACACCTCCATGGTGTTCAACCCCGATGACACGGCCGACAACCTTAAGAAGCAGGGCGGCTTTATTCCGGGCGTGCGTCCGGGTAGGGCTACCGCGGCCTACATCAAGAACGCGCTCAACAAGATCACGCTTCCCAGCGCTGTCTTTTTGGCGCTCATCGCCATCGTGCCTTCGATCATCTTCTCCTTCACGGGTAACCAGCTGATTCAGGCATTTGGCGGCACGTCCATCCTCATCATGGTCGGCGTCGTGCTCGACACGGTCGATAAGCTCGAAGGCCAGATCAAGATGTATGATTACGATGGATTCTTTAAATAGGCTAGAGGAGGATTGCTCATGAACCTCGTATTGCTCGGAGCTCCGGGTGCCGGTAAGGGCACCGTCGCACAGGAGCTCGTCGCCGAGTTTGGCGTCGCCCACATTTCCACGGGCGACCTGCTGCGTGCTGCCGTCAAGGGTGGCACCGAGCTTGGTATTCAGGCTAAGAAGTACATGGACGCTGGCGAGCTCGTTCCCGACCAGCTCGTGATCGACCTTGTCAAGGAGCGCCTTGCCGCCGATGACGCCCAGCAGGGCTTCATCCTCGACGGGTTCCCGCGCAACACCGCCCAGGCTGTGACGCTCGATTCCGAGCTCTCTGCCATGGGTCGCGAGATCGACTGTGCCCTTCTGGTCGATGTGGCCCCCGAGGTCATTATCGATCGCCTGTCTTCGCGTCGCACCTGCCGCGCCTGCGGTTACACCGGCACCGCTGCCGATGCTACCTGCCCCAAGTGCGGTGGCGAGATGTATCAGCGCGACGACGACAAGCCTGAGACCATCAAGAACCGTCTCGACGTCTACGAGAAGTCCACGAGCCCGCTCGTCGACTACTATCGTGGCCAGGGTCTGCTCAAGTCGGTCAACGGTGACCAGGCTCGCGAGACCGTGTACGGGGATGTCAAAGAGGCTCTCGGTCTATGATCAAGATTAAGTCTGCAACGCAAATCGAGCAGATGAAGAAGGCAGGAGCGCTATCTAAGATGGCGCTCCGCCACGTTGGAGCCATGGTGCGCCCCGGCGTTTCGACTTTTGAGCTCGATCAGCTCGCGGAGCAGATTATCCGCATGCATGGCGGCACCCCGGCCTTTAAGGGTTACGGTGGGTTCCCGGGGACCATTTGCGCATCGATCAACGATGCCGTGGTCCATGGTATTCCCAACCCCGACATGATCCTGCGCGATGGCGATATCATCTCCATCGATACGGGAGCCGTTGTCGACGGTTGGGTCGGCGATAACGCTTGGACGTTTTTCGTCGGCACCCCCACGCCCGAAGCCAAGGCTTTGTGCGAGGTCACGCGCGATTGCCTTAAGGCTGCCATCGAGCAGGCTGTTCCCGGTAACCATATCGGGGACGTCGGTTATGCCGTTCAGTCCCTCGCCGAGTCTCACGGTTACGGTGTGCTTCGTGATTATGTAGGCCATGGCATTGG
Organism: uncultured Collinsella sp.; assembly: GCA_902470095.1. Classification (GTDB taxonomy): domain Bacteria; phylum Actinomycetota; class Coriobacteriia; order Coriobacteriales; family Coriobacteriaceae; genus Collinsella. Next base: position 1,532 of record CABRFG010000031.1, on the reverse strand, counting down.
CCGCGTGATGCACGAGGACCCCAACGTTCCTAACTATGGAAAGAAGGGGAGGGGCGTTCGCCTCCAGGCCGGCATGGTCATTGCCATCGAGCCGATGGTTACGATGGGTTCCAACCATGTGAGCACGGGCTCCGACGGTTGGATTGTTACGACCAACGATCACCTGCCCGCCGCGCACTACGAGAACACCGTCGCCATTACCAATGATGGTCCGGTGATTCTCACCACGGATGCCCAAGGTGCTTGGTGCTCCCTCCAAGGCGGAGAAATGTAACAAGTTCCACTTAGTTGTGGAGCCATTACGAAGTTATTACGATGCGTGCATACGTGTTGTAGAATACTCAATCGCTGTCGTTTTCTAGAGAAAGATGATTGCTTGTGAAGAAGGAAGACGCAATTGAGCTCGAGGGTACGGTAAAGGAACCGTTGCCCAACGCCATGTTTAAGGTCGAGCTCGAGAACGGTCATTCGGTTCTGTGCAACATTTCTGGCAAGATCCGAATGAATTACATCCGTATTCTCCCCGGTGACAGGGTTGTCGTGGAGCTTTCCCCGTACGACCTGACCCGCGGCCGCATCACCTATCGCTACAAATAGCGGCACGCATACACGCACTCCATTTCCGACTGCAGGCTTAGCTCAACCTACGGTCGGATTGTGTGTGAAGACCAGCCATAGTTTTAAACGCCTGCGGCTGGGCGAGTAGATAGTAGGGAAGTAGTTTGAGCGCTACCGAAAGGAAGAACGATGAAGGTACGTCCTTCGGTCAAGAAGATGTGCGATAAGTGCAAAATCATTAGGCGCCATGGCAAGGTCCTCGTCATTTGCGAGAACCCCCGTCATAAGCAGCGTCAGGGTTAAGAGAGGAGACTACGTTGGCCCGTATTAATGGTGTCGACCTCCCGCGTGAGAAGCGCGTTGAGATCGGTCTGACCTACATTTACGGCATCGGCCGCACCACTGCGACGAAGATTTGCGTCGAGTGCAACGTTAACGTGGATACGCGCGTTAAGGACCTCACCGAGGATGAGGTTAACGCCATCCGCGATTATATCGATAAGAACCAGATCATGGTTGAGGGCGACCTCCGCCGTGAGCGCAACCAGAACGTCAAGCGCCTTATGGACATCGGCTGCAACCGCGGCCTTCGTCACCGCAAGGGCCTCCCGGTCCGCGGCCAGCGCACCCACACTAACGCTCGTACCCGCAAGGGCCCGAAGCGTCAGATCGGTGCTAAGAAGAAGAAATAAGGAGCGCTAGATAGATGGCTACTGCTAAGAAGAACGTTCGCGCTGCCCGTCTGAAGCGCGCGGACCGTAAGAACATTTCCGTGGGCCAGGCTCACATTCGTTCTACGTTCAACAACACGATCGTTTCGATCACCGATCCCCAGGGCAACGTCATTTCCTGGAAGTCGGCTGGCCAGGTGGGCTTCAAGGGCTCCCGTAAGTCCACGCCGTTCGCTGCCCAGATGGCTGCCGAGGCTGCTGCCAAGCAGGCCATGGAGCACGGTATGAAGAAGGTTTCCGTCT